>CAZVTW010000292.1:0-7386 GCA_964629805.1 uncultured Bacteroidales bacterium
ATGCTCTTCTACAGTTTTGGTAAAAAGAAGAAGCAGGAAGTTGAAGCGCAGGAAGCCCGGCAGCAGCCATTGATTGAAAAAATAAAAGGCAGGAAAAAGAATGAACCGGAAAACAACACAGAAAAAGATTTACGCAGACAAATAGAGTTATTGGAGCAAAACATCGAGCTTCGGGAAAAACTCCGAAAAATGGAAGGTGACAGTTCAGCAAGGATTTACAGGCACCCGGACATAAAAGTTATTGAAAATGCCACTGAAATGAATGAACTGGATAATATCGCGGAAAACGGACAGAAAAGCAAAAATAAAGTTAAACCGGGGTATTATATTGTTGTTTCAACAGTCAGTAATTCCGATTTGGCAAAAAAAGTCGTCGATAAACTGAAAGAGAAAGATATCAAAGCCTCTATCGTGCATGACCCGTCAAAAGGCTACTACTATATCTACACCGGCATTTCCGAAGACAGGGACAATGCACTTGAACGTATGCTGGAAAAACGCAAACAGGGATTTAAAGATGCCTGGATATGCTGGCTGAAGTGAGGTAAAGATGAGATTACCTCCTTTTTCCATGACGCTTAAATCTCCCGCTGGTCGATTTAAGGTCATAGTGAGGCTGTTAACATACTCTGAACTCAGTAAATTCGAAAGATAAAGGCGCAAGGCATCGTTTAATCCCGGAGTCCCGACATACTTGATGTCGGGATGAGGAGTTAAACGATGTCTTGCAACGCATAGGTTTCGAAAATTACTGAGTTCAGATACTATTTTTTCTCCACCGGCAAATCAACGATAAACTTTGTTCCCTTTCCTGTTTCAGTTTTAAAAGAGATATGGCCGTTATGTTGTTCTACGAATTTCTTTGCAATAGCAAGACCCATTCCCGTTCCTTTTTTTGTCTGAACATTTCCTGCCCTGTAAAATGGTTCAAAAAGACTATCGTGGTCTTTCTCCGGGATGCCAACGCCATCGTCGAGAACAGATATGGTAATCTTTTTCTCATGAAAAGTAATGGTTAAATCAGGATTTCCTTTTGAGTATTTCACGGCATTTGACAGTAAATTCATTATAACATGCCGTATCAGTTTACTGTCGCCATAAAAATCATATGAGTGACCATGGACGTGGAAATCAATTTTTCTTTGTTGTTTTTTGAGATCAAAATGTGTCCTGATAAGTTCTTCTGCGAGCCTGATAAGATCAAAATTACCAGGATTAAAAGGTGTTTTTCCGATTTCAAATTTCTCAAGAATTAAAAAGTCATTGATCATATTGTTCATATGAATAACTTCACTTGAAATTTTTCCAAGGTGATTTTCTACTTTTTGTTTTATTTCACCCGGGACTTTAGACAGATACATTTCCATAAGTTCTGTACTGGAAAGAATAGTAGTAAGTGGCGTTTTAAACTGATGAGATGTCATGGAAACAAATGAAGATTTCAGTTCATTCAGCTCTTTTTCCTTGTTTAATGCCTCAAGTATTTCTTTTTCTGCCTCCTGTTGCTTAGTGACATCTTCAACAATGAGGCCGGTTAAATTTCCCGCATGTGTCTTTATTGAAAAAATAATTCCCTGACCATATTTAGTTTTACCATTGTTTAGGTTAAATTTGTTTAGTATTGATTTTTGAAGGAAATCAGCCTGACCATTGTTTAAAAGATTTTTAACTCCTTCTTTAAACTGCTCTCGTGAGAATGAAAAGTCATTCTGGTTATCAAGGACTTCATAATATATTTCCCATGCAGGTTTATTCAGACAATGCTCCTTTTTTAAACCAGTTATTTTTTCCAATGCCCTGTTCCATTCAATAAGTGTACCTCGCTCATCGGTCAAGGTGAATCCAACAGGGCTCTGTTCAATAAAACTACGGAATTTTGTTTCATTTTCTTCAATTCTCTTGTAAGCATTAACAAGCTCATCATTGGTTGCTTTGAATTCCTCATTTGTTGCTATAAGTTGTTCATTGGTATGATTAAGTTCTTTCGTCCTTTCTTTTACAATTTCTTCAAGATGCTCCTTGTACAGTTTAAGTTCCTCCTCGGTTTCTTTTATTGATGTAATATCCGTATGAGTACCAATAATCCTTATGGGAATCCCATTATTATCTGACTCAGTGGTTTTGCCGTTGGTTAAGACATAACACCAGTTACCATCTGTTTTTTGCAAACGAAATTCATTCTGATAAAAAGCGTCTTTTCCTTCTAAAAATTGATTAAATTTATGTAACGCTTTCTTTTTATCATCAGGGTGAAGTTTTGTTCTTAATGATTCCAGTTCCATTACTCTGACGGATGAATCATAGCCCAACATCTTTGCAAACTCCTCTGAACAATATATTTTGCCGGAAGGAATATTCAGATCATAAATACCAATACCAGAACTCTTTACAGCAAGGGTTAATTTGTCTTCGCTTTCCTTTCTTGCAGCAACAGCGATTCTTTTTTGAACAACAGTGGCTGCCTGATTGACTAGAGTCTGAATAATTTCAACATTTGACAGCGGATTGTTTTTGGGAAGAATGATGACAACATTTCCAAAAAGGGTATTATCTTTAGAAATGCCCATCCCGTAAATCGCCCCAATATTCAGAAGAGAATCAAGTTTTTTAGAAATAACTTTTGGTATTTTTCCTACTGTCAATTCATAAAAATTTTTTGGCCCGGACTCCAGTTTACGCGACAACATTTCATTTTTCCCTTCCTGGTTAATCGGAGATTTCATACCAACAGGATGACGCCCCAAAATTCTAAGCACTTTGTTCAATAATGGTGATAAATCTCTGATATTTTCAACTGTAAACATCTGTTCCTCTTCTGAAAAAGAATTTACTATGACAATACCTGAACTTATTAACTGGTGTATTTTGCTTGCCAGGAATGAGTAGATATTTTTATCGTCAGGAAGCTGCAAAAGCTCTACGGCTGTATCTGAAAGAATTTTCAACTCATGTAATTGCCTTTCTGTTTCCCGGTCATTTTTTTCCCTGTCCGATATTTCTCTCGTTACACCAATAAATCCATTTGGTTTACCCTGCGCATTGATTATCATTGTTGATGATACTTCAACAGGAATAAGACTACCGTTTTTATGGAGCATCCTGTACTCAGTATACTTCCCGGCGTTTTTTGACCGTGTTTTATCCTGAACCACTTGTTTCATTTTTTCGACCCCATCCGGGTTTAAATAGTTCCTTATTGAACTACCTATTACTTCATTAGGTTCATAACCAAGAACTTTTTGAACAGACTGTGTGATAAACGTAAAGTTTAGGTTCATATCCATTTGCCATACGATATCATTGCTAAACCTGTTGATGAGGTCCAGGGTATTAAGATTGCTTTGTAATTGTTCCTTTTTTTGATTAAGTTGTTTTCTCAGATTTAGATTTTCATTTTGAAGTGAATCAAGATGATGTTCAATATCACTTAAAATAGCTACGCTTTGAGAATCACCGTTAATGGGAATGGATTGTTTTAATTTATGCAGTTTTTCTGCAATTTCAATGTATGTAGACATTTCATCCTTCATTTCTTCAAAGGTAAAGAATTATTATTAATTGCCTAACAATTTGATGAAGACAGGCGAAAACAATCAGGAGATAAATGCTTTATTCGATATCAAACAGCATTGTTAACCATTGTAATTTATACGATTATATTTTGTATGAGTTTGGTTTTGTATCTATCTTTTTAAAAAATGCCAGCAATGAGGAATTAATGTTTTGAATGAAGGAAAAAAAAACATATTTAAGCCACAGAAAATCAGTCAAACAACTTTAAAACATCTTCCGTTTTAGCCGTTGCCAGGGCAGTGGCATTATCACACACGCCGAGCCACTATTGGCAAATAACCTTCCCTGCTATTTTCTCATGTTTATCTTTCCATCCTGAATTTCAATATATTCAATGGCGTTCTCTTTATGCACTTTATACAAATCTTTCAAAAATCCTACTTCTTCGTCACTGAGATTCGTTATGTACGTAATATCTTCATCACTCATCCGCCTTTGTATCATTTTCAGGGCAGCCTCAGCACTTTTTAAGATGCTGCCTTCAGCTTTACCTTCAGCTTTACCTTCAGCTTTACCTTCAGCTTTGCCCTTATCTAATAATTGATCTACTATATTCATTGCATCTTTATTTTTGGTGGACATTTCTTTTATAACGTTTTCTGCTTCAAGGTATTTTCCTTCAGAAATATTCTGTATATAAATCAACAAAAATCTTAAATATTCAACAGCCCCAACTTCAGGCAGATGTTTTGATATATCCTGCAAAAGATTCTGAAATGTTTTTGCAAATTCCAACTTTTTATGAATATCACGCATAATCATCACTGTTGCACGGATCTTGTATGAGTCAAACACATGCTTTACTCGCTCGTCATCATAGTTATCAAAGTTGACCTGGATAAATTCAAAATCCGGAATAAATGGACGAAGAATTTTTGGAACATCCCCGAAAATTTTCCACAATGGCTCATTTTGCCAATTTTTTTTGCCGTGATACAATAGTATAATGATTGGTAATGCCGGTGGTATTATATTTTGCTGTATCTGGGTCAACGCCGAACCAAGAAAATATTGCATTAACTGTAATTTGATATTTTCCTTTGGTACAAAACTTTTATGTTCAATAATAAAAGAGATGTTAAACCGCATGTTGGATAAACTATCTACTTGATAGACAATATCCGAAAAAGATTTTTTCAGGTAATTGTCAATAAAGGTATCAGGCTGCAGGCGAATTGTTTCTAACCGGATAATTTGTTTAATTTCTTCCGGCAACACACCTTTTATAAGTGATTTCGCATCCTCTTTGGATTTTAGTACTTTTTTTATAAATGAATCATGCGGATCGGTGATATTCTTATCTTTTTTCTGTTTCATAGTGACAAATATAGCAAAACTATAATGTTATTACAATTCTATAGAAATATTCAATCTTTCCATTCTTCAATCTTTATCCCTCCTCACTTCCTCCCCTTCTCCCCTTCTTTTTCCTCCATTAAATTATCAAGATCGTCTATTTCCAGCAAACGACCGTTAATATATACAAATTCAGGTCTTTTATCCCTCAAAAGCAAAAAATTAGCAGGTTTTTGCAATTGTATGGCATTATCAGTCCTGGTCTGAAAATACCTGATGTGTAATGGATATGAAATACGAATTTTATTGTCAGGCTTAAAAAGCGTCCTGATGGTTGTATATCCGAAAGTAATGAGTTTTTTTACATCCAGTTCGCTCAATTGCCTCATATTACGGATAACATTGGGCAAAGTCTTGCCGGGAACTATTTGCAACCCTTTTGCTGAAAATTCTGTATATGCAAAATCATGATTTAAATCACCAATAAAATCAATGTAATATTCCGGAAAAATCCCGCTGATATATTTTTCAGTCATAAACTTACAGCGAATACCAATATCAACTGTATAGTTTTTATTATTTTTTTCAATAGTTACCTCCCTGATAATTAAATCATAGAGATTTTCAGTTCCTTCCGGAAGAGCATAATATTGTTGAATATTTGCTTTTTCATAGCTATGATTGGCAATCATATCAAAGGAAGCGAGTAATAACAGGTAATTCAGTTTTCTGCAAAAAGATCGATCTTTATCATGAGGATATCCGCCTGATTCGATCAGAATTGTTGATGCTCCCATATTTTGAAACACATCACCAAAGGCTCTTGGTTCAAAACTGTCCTCATACAGTGAAATTTTTCCCGGTATAAATCTTTTCATTAGACCGGAGAGTTTAACAATAATCTGCATTGCCCCTTTTCTGTTTTCATTCACAGAACAACTCTCATCAAATGCAGGAGCCATAAATGATATGGTAGATGGTTCCGGGCCGTTTTGAACGCCAAAATAGTCATGCTGATCATGAAGATTAAAACAAAATGAAGGTTTGATTTTCACAAAATACTCATATAATGCTTTTGATTCCGGAACAATCAGTGTCCTGGCATCCCTGTTAATATCAATATCCAATGCATTTGTTCTTTTAAATTGCTCACTTCCGTCAGGATTTACCATTGGCACAAAATGAAGTGTGAGCGCTTCAAGAATAGTACGAACAAATGATGAATCACGTTGGTCGGAAAAAAGAAAATTCAGTAAATCAAAGGTGGCTTTTGTTGCTGTTGTCTCATTACCATGCATTTGAGACCACAATAAAACATGTTTTTGCCCATGACCTAAACGAATAACTGATATCTCCCTGCCTTCAACACTTAAACCAATTGGAAAAACAACGATTTCCTTTTTGAGGTTTAATCTGTCCATCAGTGGTTGAATATCTGAAAATCTTACCTGTAAATGGTTTACAGATTTTTCCCTGTACTGGCGATATGAATTGAACAAAGAATTGTAAAATTCAAAATCCATGATATTTATATTCATTTTTTGTGACCGGAGTCAAAGATAAAAAAAAGGGGGATGTTTTTGACATCCCCCCCTCAGAATTTTAAGCAAAAAATAATAATATTTTTTATTGAATTATCTCATTACGAATAATTTCAATTTTTTCAGATAAAACATCCAACTTTTCTTCTGAAATGGGTTCACCGGCAGTCATGCTGTCAAAAATATCTTCTAATGAAATTAAATCCTGGTAAATGTCTTCAACAGCTTCATTTTCTTCTTTGTAAGCACGAGTCAAAGCAAGCAATTCATTGAATGAAGATTTTTGTTCAGTAATTCCTTTCAGCATTTCCTCTTTATCCATTGCTGATTTAGCAAGCTGGGTTGAAATATATAATCCTTCAATCCAACCGCCTGCAAGAACCAAAACAGAAACATCACCTTTATCATTTTCATTGAGGTAATCAAAGGTATCATAATAAGAATTCGAGATAATGGCATGCATAGAATCCAGGTTGGAAATATTCTGCTCTACACGTTGCACAATCTTTTGATTTACAAGACTTTTAACGCCAAGGTCTTCTGTAAGTTTGTGAAATTTTTCAAGATACAGATTAATCTGCTGTGCATTGTTGTATGTACAGGCATAGCTCAGGTCTGTTCCGTAAACACCCAGGTTAAGCGCTTTACTCGCCTCGGTGATATAGCTATCAGCGTTTTCTACAGGATTCGGAAGTCCGGAAACATAACTTGCGCCTGCTTTATTAAGCATTGTGGTGACTTCAACAGGCGTTGGTATCGGATAATCTATCCTTTTCACTTTTGTTTCTGTCTGACCTTCCATTTCCATAACTTCCGTATCTTCTTTACCCTGTTCACTTTGTTCCTGATCTTTTTGTTCCTGACCTCCGCATGATATCAGGACGAAAATGGCAAAGGCTGAAATAGCCGTGAATGCCAATCCTTTTAAATCTTTGAAATTAAGTCTCATAATGAATTATTTTTATTGGTTAATTTA
>CAZVTW010000293.1:0-7372 GCA_964629805.1 uncultured Bacteroidales bacterium
CGACCGATGCATTGCTAACTAAAGAATTAACTGTAAATGAAATAATTCACTTTGACCTTTTTAAGGAAGAATATCTGAAGGGACAACAGACAAGACGCAAAAATGAAGAGTTCATTCCCTTTGTCCCTGCTGAGAGATATTCTGAATATCTGACAAACATTGAGAAAAGCGATTTTATAGAAAAATTGCCCACCATCAAACTTCCTTTGAAAAACAAAGGTATATATCGTGCTTTTGAACATCAAGGTTGCGAAATGCATAACAATGGACTGGGTTTGCACCATGGAGACATACTTGTTTGCGAAAGTACTGACAAAAATGACTGGGATAATCTGGAGATAAATAACATGTATATTATTGTATCCAGAAAAAATATTTTGACACGTCGGTTAACAGGATTAGGTCAGTCTGTTCAGATATCTCCGGATAATCCGAATTTTAACAGCATGATTATTTCGAAAGAAGAAATATACGAATTATGGAAAGCAAAATCCTTTTACAGCAATGTTTTGATGAATCATACTGATCTTGACCAACGAATCAATAAACTTGAAAATAGAGTTGACTTATTGCAAAAACAACTACTTTTAAACACCCAACAGTAATATGTATCAGAAAGATTATATTTTGAGACTTATCGAACAGGTTGCCAAGGCAATAGCAGTTATCCTGGGACTTATTTCCAAAAAGCAATATCTTGAGGCGCTTGAAGAAGCAAAAAAAGCATATCTCAATTATCTCAACATTGAAACGAGCTATTTAGACTCTGTTCCACCTGACAATATGGGTGAAATTCTGCAAAAAGAAACGGAAATGGGTCACCATGAACTGGAAATTATCGGGAAATTGTTAAAATTAGAAGGGGATGCTTTTATTGGTCAGGGAAAAAATGAGGATGCCAGGAATAAATATCTGAGAGGACTTTCAATTCTTGAATATATCAATAACACTAAAAATACTGAATTCTCAATTGAAAGATTTCAGTATATCCAACAAATTCGTGATCGATTGAAAACAATGATACAATCTTAATATATTTCAATTATATTCGTTAATTTTACAGCTGATTAAAGAATTAAGCTCTTAAAGTTTTATATTGACAGATACAGATAAAAATATTGAAAATCAATATTAAAAAAACAAGTTCATTAATAATCTTATATACGAAAAAAAATACTTTTAAAAATATACCATTGAAATTAATGTATATTTTAATATATTTGATTCACTATGGCAACATTAAAAAAGAAACATAATATTTATTTCCTGCTGGGTTTTCTAATGATAATTATAGCAGCTATGATTGTCATTCCATACCTTTACTCACTTTCTGACAAGGTAAAAAGTGAACCGGCCCAATTGATGATAAACGAATATCAAAATTTGCAGAAATCTTATGAATCAACTATTAATGAAATAGAACAGGTTTCAGATAGTGAATTCGATAAATTAGGTATTATTAAGTCCAATCTTCGCGCCATTCTGGATGAGATAAGAACGAAACAACGCAATATTGAAAGGCTCAGAAAGAAAGGCAGTGAAAAGATAAGCTTTGATTCGCTACAAATAAGAAATTATAGAGATCGACTTGAAATGTCAAAGATGGTCTCTGATGCACTTCTCCAGGAGAAACAGGCAGCATCACCAATGGTTGATACCACATCCATTACAGAGAATGTTGATACAACTCGCATAGAAAGAACTGACAATATTAAGGAAAACCTGGAAAGATTAAAAAATTATTACGAAATACAAAAAGCAAAGAATGAAAATATCTTTGCTACTGTCAATTATATAAAACAAAAAAGGGAGTATTTGCTGGAGGCTGGCGATATTCCGTTAGAAGAAATTTCGGAACTGGACAGAAAAATTCTTGAATATTCCAGAGAGCTGGAAATGAGCAAAAAACAGATTGAATCTCAAAATAATCATATTAACAAATACATCAAATCCCTCAGAAAGGTTAATTTGAATTGCTATTTTATTTACACAGATGAAGAAGGGAATGAAGAAGGAATTGTGTTCTTAACATCCAACGGCGCTTCCCGATTGTTTTTGGATTATTTTGTAGAAAACAGGCCTCAAATACATTTCAAATTTGAAATTCATGACGAATTATTACAAGATACCACAAACAAATTTGATGTTATTGTTTATAATTCGGAAAATGAGGTCATGTATTCAACCACTACTGAGGTAAATGAATCCGGTACATTACACCTCAAACTTCCAGGTGGTTTTTTTAATCCCGGGAAATACAAGGTACGGCTTTCGAAAGAGGATGAGAATATCTTGATTGGAGAAGAATATGTTTTTAGGATTTAATTTTAGCATATCCACAATTCTATTTTACCCATTTCTAATATAAATGAAGATATTAATCAATATCATCATTTGATTTTCCATTCAGAAAACAAAATCCTAGTGGACTCTTTTCTTCCTCCTGGTCTGAAATGACTTTTTGGGATTCAGCCTGTTGTAGGCGATAAAAGTAAATAAAAGCAAAATACACAATAAAATCGAATCAATGAGCATAGTTTGTTTGTTTTAATTTTTGCACAAATATACATTCATAAACCGTATCAGGTTTCAATTATTTTTTAATTTTATATTAATATAAATCCCAATTCCCCTTTGAATAATATCTAAATAACACAGGATCTGATATTTTGTTGATTTTTATATTCTTATTTGCCGGCAGATTCGGGTAAATCACTTTTCCAAAAGAAGTCATCAGTTGCATCGCTTCATTGTTTATCCAGATTGTATTAACTTTATCATATCTGATATTTCTAATTCTGTCCCGGAGTTGATCCTTATCCATACTTTTACTTCCGATTATCCAGCCCCATTCACCCATTGTCAGGATTTGATTATGAAGCCGTGCAGTACTGAATCCCGCACATTGCAGGGTCGTATCAATACATAAATAGGCAGAAGTAGCAAAATACGGACTTCCGGCCTGAGTGACAAGAAATCCATTGGTTCTTAAATGTTTATAGCACAAATCATAAAATTCGCAGGAATACAGGCGTGATAAATCAATTGATTTGGGATCTGGCAAATCAATAATAATAACATCGTAAAAATCAGTAGCGTCATTGATAAATGTGAAACCATCCTCATTGATAACCCGGACTTTTGGATCATTTACTGATCCTTTATTGATATCCAGAAGAACAGGGTGATTTTTAGCCAAATCGGTCATCACCGGATCAATGTCAACAAGGTCAATCTTACTAACAGTAGGATATTTCAAAATCTCTCTTGCCGCGCAACCATCACCCCCGCCAAAAATAAGAATATCTTTGGGTCTGGCTGCTACATGCATAACCGGATGAACGAGTGGTTCGTGATACATGACCTCATCGAGTGTACTGAATTGCTGATTACCGTTGATATAAAGCCAATAATGGTCTTTCCACTGTGTAATGACTAATTTTTGATACTTGCTCTGCTTCTGAAAAATAACCTTATCTTTATATTTCTTTTGCTCTCCATAGAGGATAACAGGTTTTGCGAAGAAAAATC
Source organism: uncultured Bacteroidales bacterium (assembly GCA_964629805.1). Classification (GTDB taxonomy): domain Bacteria; phylum Bacteroidota; class Bacteroidia; order Bacteroidales; family CAZVTW01; genus CAZVTW01. The sequence goes on from CAZVTW010000293.1 coordinate 3,532, forward strand.
CAATAATCAACACAGCAAAAACAAAACATGCCAGGCTACCGAGCACCTTTTTGAGTGAATTATTCAATATCCGCCAAAGCATTGCTAATAATACTGTTGCCACGGCAAAATTTATGAATCCCAGTATAAATGGTGTATAGGTTAAACCTAAATATGGCAGGCCAAAAAATGCAAAAAAGATACCTCCCGCCAGACTGCCATAATAGTCTTTTTCAATTACTGATGCTACATTTATCCTCAGAGTTTCGAATTCATCATTAAGTCTAATGACCAAAGGTATTTCCATACCAATGAGTATGCCAATGGCAATACTCAAAGCATAAATTATCAGGCCGGTGTATACAGAAAAAGCTGCAATGGTATAAGTTATCAATGCAGAAAAAGCGACTAAAACCGACAACAAAAATTCAATCAGGATAAATTTTTTCAGCAGATTACCATGAATCGATTTGCTCAGACGGCTTCCCAGGCCCATTGAAAATAGCATAACGGACACAATCATGGTAAATTGAAAAACAGAATCACCTATGAAATAAGTGGCCATTGTGGCCAGCAGGTATTCTGCTACAATTCCTGACAAACCAGTTGCAAATAAACAGACCTTAAGTATATAGGATTGAAACCTCATAGCAATACTATTTTCGGCAAAACTATAAAATTTAAAGCATTTGAACACTGAAAAAGAAATTTATATGGTTTCCTGATTTTTTTTACCACAAATAGATATTCTTTAAACATTTATATTCAATTTGTTGTTAGATACTTTGAATATCAAAAACTTTAGGCAGACAATAAATTATCTGATGAGAAAAGATTTTTATAAAATTCCGCTTAATGAAAAACTTGGCCTCCTAAACAATAATACAGTCAGGCTAATAAATGCTCCTGAGAACTACTTTGGTCTGTTGAAAATATCTCCGGCCAGCATCTTCCTTCTTGATAATAACAATAATCACAAGGCTGATTTTACTCATTTCTTTGGTATTGACAATCAAAAATTCAGGGATCATCTCAAGAAGATTGTCCAAAAAACAAAGGTCAATGGTATTATCTGGATATCCTGGCCCCGCAAAAAAGAAAAGCAACCGGGATATCTGAATGAGTACTTTGTCAGGAATGCTGCCTCTGATATCGGATTGACTGATGTAAAGAGCTTCCTGTTTGATCAAACCTGGAATTCAATTATGCTCGCTCACCTAAAATATGCCGATAAATAATAAAAAGCCTTGCTTTTTATTCCAAATTCTTTTAGACCCTTATCCATTGCCAAAGAAACAGTACTCTGTTTCTACAGTTTGTCAAAATAATCTCCGAAGGAATTATAGCGTATCTTATGAAAAAACTTAATTTGCATTCTTTTACAATAAATATCATATCATTCTTTATATTCTTGGCAATTTTTACTAATTTGCATATCGAACGAAATAAATGATAATGTATGGAAGAAATAAATGATTTTTTGAAACTTAACCGTTCAATAAATTACGGGTTGAATCTTAACAATGTTCAAAAGAATCAACTTATAACCAGCCATAATGAGATAACAATTGATGATACATACCGAACTCTGTGGCTTGGATATGTGCCATCGTTCTCAAAAACAGAACTTGTGTCCGATTATTACCAAAAACCGTTTAACAACAGGAAAAAGTTGCCATTTTCTTTTGTTTTGAATCTAACACTTTCTCTTGGTGTTGAGAGTTTTGCAGAGTCTTGCTTATTACATCTTGAAATACAGGAAGCTGAATATCATAAACCGGCTTTCACAGATGATACCTTCCAATGTCATATACGTATATTGTCGATTGAACCTACATCGAACAAACAAAAAACCATTGTTGAATCCAGGCATTATCTCATTAATCAAAAAGATGAGGTTATATTCACCCTGAAAAGAATTACATTATTCCCCAGAATCAGAAATATATTGAGAATAGCAGATAAACCAGCTGAATTTAATTATACAGTTGACGGTAACCTGAGAGAGGAGATGATTCGAAATACAGATAATCTCAAATCCCCCGGTTTTTTAAAACACCTTGACATCACAGACCTGGTACTTCACCAATTGGTCAGGCCTGTTAAAAAAAGCGAAAATCTTTTCTTTACTACACTTTTAAAAAACACAAATCCAATTCATTTCAATGAAAAAAGATATGAAAAGGATATTATTATTTCAGGGGGGATAATCGTAGCAATGGTTTTGGGCATAGCCTCACGCGAATTCAGGGAAATTATTCATCAATCAATAAAAAAGGCTTTTCATGTTATGCCGGTTTATGCAGATGAGATGCTTGGGGCTTTCAGCTATGTTAAAGATATACACCCCTTAGCAAATGATTTGGAAGAATTACATATTCGAACCATAGGATTGAAAAACACAGACACAGAGGAGGAATTATCCGAAATAATGCTCCCGCTCGAGTTATTTGAACATACATCAAAACCTGTTGAGATAATAAATCTTTGCGATAAAAAATGCCAGGCACTTAATGACAGAATTTGTACCGTTGTTGACTGGAAATTTGTCAGAAGGGTATAAATTATTTTATGATATACATGATTTTTACCCCGGCAGAAGCACCTGGCAGTATATATTCACCGGGTTGACGCTCTAAAAAAGAGCCAACAGGATCAGTATCAGCCGGCAAATCAGGCATAGATAGATGAACATATCGAATTCCAAGCCCCAAATAACCATCCAGGTACAATTTGTCTGTCAGAAATGGAAAGAGGCATCCTATCTTGATATGTCCGGCAGCGACAAGTTTACGACGTGTAGGGCTCATCATTTCGGTATACATACCATCTAAACGCGAATATTCGCGTTCTCGCTTATCAATATATCTCATTAACAATAATTCAATCCCCCAGTAAAAAACTTCTTCATATTTACTTTCAGAAAAATAATTTCTTAATTCATTTCGTAGTCTAATTCCCTCAATACCTTTATCTTCATATAAATTCCCTGGCATTGCATATTGAGTGACATATCCCAATTCATTCTGAAGATTCCATTTGTCATTCATTTTATATTCAATAGCTGCCTGAAATGAAGGAATTGGATCAATATGACTTAGAAAAGAATATTTTATCGCAATCTCTGGCCGAAAAATGGTATCCGCCAGGCTTTGTTTCTGTTTATCCTGAGAAAAAGCAGAAAAATGTAGTATCATTAAAAGCAATAGAAAGCAATATCTTATTTGAATCATTTTATTTTATGTTAAGCCATTGAAAAAAATAAACTGAACATGTATTGATATTATTTTCCATCAGTGCCTGAATATTTTAATCCAAAATATCATTGCCCTGTGATGATTGAAGAAATAAGAACCAGACTGTCAGGTTTTCTTATCTGATATTGATAAAAACCGGATGGTCCCACAACCAGTAATAATGGATAATTGACAATGACATCATAAGTTTCGATATCCTGTATTCTTCCAATTTCTACAGGATTTTCTTTATCTGATACATTATAAATGCCAAGGCCATACGCTCCAAGGCAAACATAAAGCGTTGTGTCAATAATTCCAAGTCCGTGAGGAGATGGCATCGGAAAAGAATTTATAAGATATGGATTTTCTATATCACTTATATCAAGTATATCAAGTTGGTTTGATGTCATTCCGATATGGCAATTGCCTCCGCTACGGAGAGTGACATAGGCATAGGCCCCACTCACGACAACCGGATCACAGCTTGAAACATGGATAAAATCCGAAATAAACTCGGGTTTGGAGGGATTGCTTATATCATAAATATACATTCCCTGTTCGGAGCCAATAAAAAGTTTGTCAGAATAAGGAAAAATTGTTTCAATACCCCTGCCAATGTCTGT
>CAZVTW010000294.1:0-7371 GCA_964629805.1 uncultured Bacteroidales bacterium
TGAGTTCAACCTTACCATTGAGTATACCAGTTTGCCTGTTAACAAAATTCAAGGTTGCAGTTTTTGTTGTATTTCCGTCAATATCAATGCTGCCGATTGCTTTTAAAGAGTCATTGAGTGATAATCTCAACGGAATAGATTCGTATTCCTGGTCTGAAATATTCGTGATATTAACATAAAGTTCCTCGTTTTGATTTAGTTTTCTTGCAGGACTTTCAAACCAAATGGAATCAATGTACAGATTGTTTTCAGTTTGCGAACTTACAGGCAGCAGAACAACTTTCAGCGTTGAGTCAATATCTGTTGCCTGGTTAAGTTGTGTTGTGGATTTCTGAAAATCACTGATGATGTACACTGTTTTTTTTATGTTTTTCTGTTCTTCATCTGAAAAGCTGTTTTCTATGATATTGACGGTCCTTGATAAAATTTGTCCTGTTGTTTTAACTAACGAGGAAGTTTGAATATCACTCAAAAATTCTGAAAATTGTTCCTTATTGACAAAATGGCTGTGCTTATGTTCAAAATCATTTGTTATGAGTAAAAATTTCGCATTAGTTGAATAAGCATCGGTTATCTCCCTGGCCCTGTTCTTTGCTATTTCAATCAGTTTACCCTGCTTGCTTTCGGCTTCCATACTAAAAGAATTATCCACATAAACAGAAACAATATCTCCTTTTTTCACAGCCGTTGCTGATGATTCCTTTGCCGCAGGAACAAAAGGCCGGGCAAATGCCATGACGATAGCCGATATAGCAAGGATACGAAGCAAGAGAATAAGCAGATGTTTTAGTTGAGATTTTGATTTGGTATCCTCTTTTACATTTTTGAGGAATTGCACATTGCTAAAGTAGACTGTTTTAAACCGTCTGAAATTATACAGGTGAATAATAACAGGAATACTCACAGCTGCTAAAGCATATAAAAATGATGGATATAAAAAAGTCATAATTATTTTTTTAAAACGAACGTTTACTGATTATAAATGTTTACTTCTGTCCCTGCAAAACGAGATAATACCTTCGCCCCAAAAAGGGGCTGCGCGCACCAGTCCTTTAAAAAGCTCAGGATTTGAAGCAATTTTCGGATATAATTGCTGCAATCCGTCTATTGATTCCCTGAGAAAGGATACAATATCATCCTGATCAGTAAACTGAATTATAGGTTTGTATCTGGGGAGTATAATGCCACTGTCGTTTCTGTCCGGATTATCATAAGGATATTCTTCCTGTAAAGTCCAGTTTTTCGCATGTTCTCTAAAAAAATCCTGAATTTTTTTTCTTTTTTCCTGATTTTCCCCGCTTCCGCGAACTGTAATATTCATGCCCGTATCACAGAATGCTTTTTTTTCAAAACTGTTAAAAAAACCGATATTAAATCCAAATGCATATCCCAACTCAGAAGAAGAGAAAGCCAGACTGCGGTAATACCATTGATCAGATGACTTCCTGTGCGTATACCTTCCCAGGTTTTTATTAAAATAAGGCTTTATTTTAATAAAAATTCTTTTAATATCGTTATTAGACAAATTTCCGGGCTTCATTCACAATTTTTTTCAGTGTAATTCATTGAGTTGTCCTTTCTACATTCCAAACGCAAAATTACAAATTTTGGTCTAAGATTTAAAGATAGTTTGAAATGAATATAACGAGCCAGTTCCTAAAAGGAGTATTTTTGGTCCTTCGGACTGAGGCAAGTCTCAACTTGTTTGATATAGAAGCCTGTGCCACAGATAAAATGCAGGAGTCTTTGTCTCGAAATTAATCGAGACAAATGATGAAGAATTTGGCAAAAAAAAGAACGTCGGGTGTTTACTCATCAATACTTTAAAACTTAGCTGTCAGTCTTAGATTCAGCCTTCTTGATGTCAGCTTATTCGGAACGGCAAACTGATGAAAGTCCTGTCCCTGTAAAACTGTTGTATTCGGGACGACTGTAATCCAGGTGTAAGAAACAGTATTCCTGACATCCAGCAAATTAAAAACTTCAAATCCAAGCCACAGGCTCTCAAAAAGATTCAGGAAATGTGATTCTGGTAATTGGTCGGATTTTGATTTCAGCAACATAGAAAAACCAAGGTCAACTCTTTTATATGATGGCATACGTGCAGTGGCCATGTGTCTCCCTTTATCCGGCGGTCCAAAAGGAAGCGGGGAGCCATAGAGCAGCATCAGGTGCATTTTATATTTTTCCTTACCCGGAATGTAGTCCTGGAAAAAAAGGCCGGCATTAAAACGCTGGTCCATCGGTCTGGGGATATATCCATGCCCGTCGCCAATAATATCTTCTTCTGTTTGCATGAATGAAAGGCTCAGCCACGAATCAACACCCTCCACAAATTCTCCATTGATTTTCATGTCAAGTCCGGCAACATACCCTGTCGCTTTATCACGTGCATAGTATCTTATTCTCACATTGTCAACCAAATAAGGTATGATGTTAGTTAATTGCTTGTAATAAATTTCAGAAACAAATTTAAAAGGTCTTCCCCAGGCTTTGAAATTGTAATCACTACCCAAAACATAATGAATTGACCGCTGAGATTTTATATTTTCGTTAAGATTTCCCTCAAAATCACGTAGTTCCTTGTAAAAAGGTGATTGATAATAAACACCGGAAGCAAATCTGAATACAAAGTCACGTCTCCAGTGCGGTTTAAAGGAAACTGAAAAACGCGGACTGAAAATAAATTCATCATTAAAAGTCCAGTATCCTGCTCTAAGGCCACCGGTAACTGAAAATTCGTTTTTCGCTCTTTCAAAAGTATAAGTGTCCTGAATATATGCGGTAAACCTGTTTGAGCTTATTTTATTTTCAGCATTTAATGATTCGGACAATATGACAGAATCCCCATGATACGGGACAGAATATCCTGCTGAATCAAGCAACTGCCATTCATTGATTTTGTCATCTATATTTTCATTTCGTACCTTCAGTCCCCATTGAAACTGATTTTTTTCTGTTGTGTGAAATCCTTTATGTGCAAAACTGAGCACCCTGGCGTCTAATGTGTTCCGGGCATGATCCAAATAATTCCCGAGACCAATATTCATGGTGCTGTCTCCTGTTGATTCGCCAATACTTTCATCAAGATCGTTCAGGAAATATGTGCCCTCAATATCAAAAGTTTCCTGTTCATTGGTCATAAAACCAGAAGTAATGAATTTCAGCTTAAGATTTTTTGTCGGGTGGTAATCCCCGGCCAGTGCGCCCATATAAGTATTAAAATTGTCAATCTCCTGACCATTGAAGTAAAATGCAACATCAACAGCCGAATTATACGTACCAAAAGAAGACCTTCGGGTTTGGGGAACAAACTGAAATGAATTTCTGGCGATGTTTCCAAGCAGACTTATTTCAAACACATCAGAGACATCATATGTCAGGTAACTCTGAACATCAAAAAAGGTTGGCGTGTAATCACCTTCTGTTTCAAGCGTATTCAGCACGTATTTCGAGGTTTTGTATCTTAATCCGGTCGTATGTGTAAAACGGTTATTTTTCGATATTCCTTCGACATGAGCTGATCCACCAAGCATACTGGCCGAAAAGGCGCTTGAGAAACCGGTTGGTTTCCGGTATTTAATGTCCAGAACTGATGACATTTTATCTCCATATTTGGCCTCGTATCCACCAGCAGAAAATAAAACAGACGAAACCATATCGCCGTTTACAAAACTCAGACCTTCCTGTTGTCCTGCTCGAATTAAAAATGGTCTGTAAATCTCAATATCATTGACATAAACAAGGTTTTCATCAAAATTGCCACCCCGGACATTATATTGTGAGCTTAATTCATTTGCAGATGATACGCCGGGCAATGTTTTAATGGCAGCTGAAATGAAATCACCTGAGGCATCTGGCAAATTTTGGACGGTTTTGGGATTAACGCGCATCAGATTTTGTTGCCTGCTCCTTTTGTCTGTGACATTTACATCATCTATAAGTTCTTCTGTTGGCTCCATGACGACATGTATATCAACAGGGTCTGCATAAGTTGATTGCCTGAGTAATTTTTTTTGTATAATGACTTCCTGAGTAGTAAAACCCAGTGAACTAAATAATAATACGTTGTGGTCAATGTCTGTCCTGATTTTAAAACTACCGTCTTTCTCGGATGTGGTGCCTTGTTTGGCGTCCTTTATGACAATATTGACCATTTCTAAAGGAATTCCCTTATTGTCTGTCACTTTTCCTGTGATAACGTATTGTCCTTTTGTTTGTTGAGAATAAAGCAGGAACTGAAGCGATACAAGAATGAAGGTTAAATACGTTTTGAATGTCATTCCGGAATATTTTCTGTTTTGTCTTAAATGATTAATTCTATCTTCAGACTTCATCATTTTCTACTAACTTTGCGTTGCTGACGAAATCTTATCTTCTTTTGTATTTTAATTTCAATACAAAGGAAAACTCATTATCCTTTATACTATTGTGCTATTCTTAAAAAATATATATTTTCCGCATCATGTAGCTGCTAGCAATAAAAAAACAGCCGGCTTTTTGTTGAAATCTATTGTTTCTTTTTTCCATTTCGAGATAGAATTTGTTTTTATATATTGTCCTTTAGAAAACAGATTACATGCAATTGACAAAGAGGTTGAGCTTTTGCAATTTTGAAGGAATGCAGCAAACAATTGATTGTTCCGGTATGGGGTTTCAATACAAATCTGTGTCTGATTAAATTGTTGGCAACGATTTTCAAGCTCGCGTATTTTTTGTCCGCGTTTTATTTTATCGATGGGCAGGTAACCCACAAAAGCAAAATTTTGACCATTTAATCCGGAACCCATCAGTGCAAGTACTATTGAGGAAGGCCCAGTCAAAGGAACAACAGGTATATTATTTGAATGAGCCAGGCTGACTATTTGCGCGCCCGGGTCTGCAATTCCGGGGCATCCGGCTTCGGATATCAAGCCAATATCCTCTCCTTTAACAGCAGGAACCAGAAAATCAGCAAATTGCTCGATCGGTGTTTTTTTGTTAAGCACATAAAATTCTAAATCATCGATTTTTGTTTTTATACCGCACTGTATGAGAAATCTTCTCGCCGTACGTTCATTTTCAACAATATAATTCCGAATAGAATTAATGACTGAAAAGTTTGTAACCGGTAATTGACTCTCCAAAGGATTGGTTCCGATTCCTGACGGTATTAAAAAAAGTTTTCCTCTCATATAGTATTTATTGAAAGCTAATATGTGACAAAAATAACAATCATAAATGAATTTAAAGGAATTTTATGATTTTCGTTTAATTTGATTTTTTTGTGAAACTGACAGTAAAAGATTCTCATAATTTGATTTTTTGCTTAAATGGAATTACTTTTGTTGCAATCACTTCTCTCTTATATCAAAACAGCATGAAAAAACACGAATTAAAAGTCAGCGCCATAAAAAACGGCACGGTTATAGACCATATACCTACCGAAAATTTGTTTAAGGTTCTTACGATTTTGGATTTGTATAAAATTGATAATCAAATCACTTTTGGAGCCAATCTGGAAAGTAAAAAACTTGGCAGCAAAGCCATCATTAAAATTTCTGACAAGTTTTTTCAGGACGATGAAATAAATAAAATAGCGCTCGTAGCACCAAAGGCAAAACTCAATATCATCAGGGATTACAAGGTTGTCGAAAAAAAAGTTGTGATGGTACCTAACCAGATCATTGGCATAGCCAAATGCATGAATCCGGATTGTATAACGAATCATGAAAAAATCATCACAAAATTTTCAGTGGTTGATAAAAAAAATGTCTCTTTAAAATGCTGGTATTGCGAAAAGATTACTGACCAGGAACATGTGGAAACCTTATAAGTGAGTCCACTCCTAAAAATCCATTTGTTGCCAAACTCTGCGTTGTTGAGAATTTTTCAATCCTAATTAACAGACAGTTAACTCCGGTTGAAAAATTCTCAACGCCCCCGACATTATATTTACAAGGGCAGGCTTGATTTTGACGAAAATCTTACTTTTAGGAGTGGACTCATAAATAATTAACTTATTTCATTTCTTAAATTTTTGAGTTCTTCGAGCGCTTTCCCAGCATTGGTTGTTATTTCCTTTATTATTTCCGGATATTTATCTGTATCTTTTTCTTCTTTTGCAAGTAATTCAAGTTTATAACTTTCATTTGCCATTTCATCCAGACCAAGCACACGGATTGAAGATTTGAGGGAATGTGCATGTTTACTGAGAGAAGGATAATCTTTCTCATTCATTGCTTCATGTAAAGCTGACATTTGAACAGGTAATTCTGTCAGATAAACATCAATGAGCTGGATTAAATCCTCATTATTATTATTTGTAATTCTTTTCAATTCTTTAGTATTTATATATTTTCCTTCCATTTTACGTTTTTCTTCTTTGACTCAGGATTTTCAAATTGCATATTTCAGGCTCCGTTTTTTTTAAGGTTTGTACTTAAGAATTTTCTCAATCAAATCAGCCGGTTTATAGGGCTTAGAGATAAAATCAGACATTCCTGAAGCCATACATTTGTCCACCTCGCCTTTAGTTGCGGCGGCTGTCAGGGCAATGATGGGGACGTCACGCTTTTCTTCTTCAAACTGCGACCTGATAATTTTCGTAGCATCATAGCCATCCATTTCGGGCATATGAAGGTCCATCAGAATAACATCAAAATCAATACTTTTATATTTTTGTAAAGCAATTTTTCCGTTGTCAGCAAGCTCAATTTCAAAATTGTTTTTTTTAAGTAATGTTGAGGTCATCAATTGATTTAATTTATTATCTTCGACCAGTAAAACTTTTATCGGGCTTTTGGTTTTAGACTTGGTTTTGTAATCTTCAATAAGTTCCTTAACCGTTTTCTTCGGTGTTTTTTCTAATTGCTTTCTGCTCGATTTGGTAAATACAATGTAAAAACTAAAATTACTACCTTTCCCTTCTTCGCTGGTCACTGTAATTCTGCCTCCCTGTAGTTCTACAAGTTGTTTTGATATGGAAAGTCCAAGCCCGGTTCCGCCGTACTTCCTGGTTGTATCAGATGCAGCCTGGTTAAAACTGTCAAAAATGGTTTTGATTTTTTCTTCTGATATACCTATTCCTGTATCAATAATAGCAAACTGAATAGTAATAGAGGTTTCTGTTTCATGAATATTTGTGACATAAATGGTAATGCCACCTATTTTAGTAAATTTAAGCGCATTACCTGTCAGATTAAGTAATATCTGATTGAGCCTGACTTCATCTCCTTTGATAACAACAGGAACATTGGAATCAATATTCAGATTGAGATATAGTCCTTTCTTATCAGTCCCCAGTTTCAGTGTATTGTGAAGTCTGTTAAGCAATGCATGAAGATCGAATTCCCGGTTTTCGAATTCTATTTTTCCTGCTTCAATTTTCGA
>CAZVTW010000295.1:0-7360 GCA_964629805.1 uncultured Bacteroidales bacterium
TTCCCGCCCAAAAACAGCCCGGTTCCGTTCAACAACGAATATCATGAACCGGTTCAGGCCTGACAGCCTGATTTCCGGTGTATTCGTATGACCGGTTAATCTTATTCTATATGTTTGGCCAGTTATTGACCTGCAGCTTCCATTTCATCAGTAATTTTCTCAAATCTTTCCTGGTATTTTGGAGTATCCTTACAATCAGAATCGGTTACCCATTTCGTTGCATATGATGAATAATCTTCCATCATATTCCCAAGTTTAATTGCTGCTTGGATATCCGTTGGGTTTGTTTTTACTTTTTTAGCTATGGGTATATATTTTTTAGAAAATGCCTGGTATTCGTCAAGAAATTTCTCACAATCTAGATTTGATACATCCACAGAAGTTCCGGCTACCTGTTTCTTATAATCAGATTTTTCATTTGGCTTATTCGGATACTGAATTTGTTCTTTGGAAATTGAATGTGTGCTGCTATTTAAAGGTATTCCATTATCACCTCCTGTACATTTATTTTTTACCTTTATACTTCCTATTTCTTGACCTTCTGGAGTAATAACAAGATTAAAAGTAATTACGTTTACCTCATCATTTGCATCCGGATGTTTTTCATCAAGTGCCCATATTGATAAACCCTGTGTGCCTTTCCCTTCACCCTCGGGTATTGTGGCTGTAATAGTTGCCGCACCATTGCCGTGGTCTTTAATACTAAACATTTCGTTATGGATAATGGACTCGAATGTAATATTATCGCATTCAGGGTCCGTGGCCGTAATAGTAGCCGTCCATTGTTCACCGGGTTTCAGGTTGGTTTTTCCGGTGTAATTAACTATACTAGGCGGGTAATTGCAATTCGTTGTATTGCCTATTGGCTTGACTGTTAAAAGGTTTAATTCATTTTCATAAGTGTAAAAAGTATAAACAGTATTTTTTTTGTCAATAACCATATCAACATAAGACGTTCGTTTGTTTGCATCACTATAGATTTTTTTATACTCCCCATCACAATCGCAAGCCTGGTGCCATAAGGCATAGCTATTTTGTCCATTTGCCATATAGAATTTGCCATTATTGTCAAATGCCACAGCTGGGCAATTTAATGAAATAGGTGACTTAAAGCCATTATAACCCATCCATTTATTAGAGGTACATCTGTTTTGGCTAAAAATAGTCAAACCATGCCAGGTAGATTCCGTATCATCAGTACGGTCGTAAAAAGCAAATTTAATACTTCCAACAGGCGAAATTGCCAGAGATAACATGTCTTTTCCTGAATTGATGAATTTATCAGGAGTATAGAGCAATTTTTTAATATCCCATGTTCCTCCGGAAATATTGCGTGTGCCAAAATGAAGTTCGTTAAAACCTCCAATTGCAGCATAAACGTTATCTTCAAAGCAAGCTATTGATGAGTTCACACCATAGGCCCAGTTCCGCTTATCCCATTGTGTATCATGTATAAGTATCTGCAGGTACCATTTATCCGAATCTGTTTTTTTGTTAAAGTATGTAGCGCATTGGTTGTATTTAAATTCTTGTTTGTCGGTATAATCGCTCCGGCAAATTAGATGTAGGCCTCCATTGTCATCTGCAGCCAAATCAGAATATTCACCATAAACATTGAACCGTAATGGCTTTGGAGAAATTTCAACGGTATGCAATTTTAATTCATTAGCAGAGATAGCTTTATTTCCATAAACAAGCTTTTCTCCATACCTGTCGAATGTTACAACATGAATTTTGTCGTTTTTATCAATAGCAATATTGGGGTATTTTGTTATATCCAATGTTTCATTGTTTTCAGTATCCAAGTATTGAAGTTTTTCAAATTTCCATGCCCCGCTTTTGTTTGTGCCATAAAATAAATTTCCATCAGAATTCATAAAAACACAATGAATGTTGTTCTTGCTGTCTATAGCCGATTTAATATGTTGGATATAGAAATAGCTTTTCTCTGAAGTATAAATGGTTTCCATTTTTGTGGTAAATTCCTGCGCTATCAAAGGGCAAAAGAACATACCAAGGATGATAGTGTAAAATAGCTTTTTCATTTATAAGGTTTTAATTATTAGTTATTATTAAAATTCAGTTTTCTTGGTTGATTTAACGTGAATGCACTTTCGGTGGTGGCTTGTTGCAGGTGGCGGTGAGTGAAGCGAACCACTAATTGTAACAAGACGCTGACCTTAAGTGCAATGATATGCTTATTATTTTAATCTTTTAGTTATATCTTCTATCTGTTTGATAAAAGTCTTTCTTTACCTGAGATAATTGATTTTTTGTTTTCTCCTTATAATTAGGGTATTCTGTAGGAGCTTTTTCAATCGCTTGTTCATGGCTTTTTGTTCCTGCGTGTTGTAGTATTTCTTTAACTGTCATTGTACGAAAAGTACCTAATTTCTTTACCTAATCATTCATATACATCGGCACTTGATTTAGTGCTTGGATTTCTTCAACTTCAAGGTAAGAAGTGACTATACGGTTTTGGATATTCAATTTATCTTCTGCAAAGTGATTTTTCGCAATCTCTGTTTCTATTTTTATTTTACTGTCTTCAGTTTTGTATGTTAATATTTCGTTATTCATTATCTACTTTCGTTATTAAAGAAAAGATGTAATAAAAAACAGTTTTTATCCCGCAAGTATCTAAAATCCCTCATCCTGTTTTTTCATATCCTCAGATATTATTAGCAAGCGGTGCATTTGTTTTTCGAATTAAATTAAAGGATTCAAATATACAAAATTTTTTCTTTATTTATGAAAATCAACAGTATTGTATTGTGTCACTAATATTACATCCAACGTAAGTTTCGAATACAGAACGGGGATGAAATGCGTATTTATTTCTTAGCACCACGTTCAAAAAACGTGTGTTTTCTTATTAGCGCTATTTAGTGCCTCTAAGAAAACGCCAATCTCTGCGTTACTTTGAAATTTTAAATCCTCATTTACAGTCAGTAAACTCCGATTTAAAATTTCAAAAAGCCTTGATCTTGACGTTTTCTTAGAGGCACTATTTAGGTGTTTCATCTGCTAAAATTTTTCATTCAAAAATCTCTCTTATATGTTATCCCCAAAATATAATACGATTTTTTATCTGTTTTGCCAGGATTAAATTCAAAAATGTATGAAAATTCCAGACCGGAGCGACCCAGCTCAATATCATTCCCGAGGTAGAGCCTGTAGGTTGTGATTTTGTTTTTCTTCAGATGATAATACACTTCGGTTGCCAGTGTTGGTGCAAATTCCTTTGATATCTTGTAATCAAGACCAAGCCGTTCTCTGATATACATTTGATGCTCCCCGTCATTTGACAAAATTTTCTGCCACCGTAATCTGTTATCCAGTTTTATATCACTATCAAACCGGTTAGTTTCCCATCCTGCATCTATTGTAAACCGGGTTTTATCCTCGTCATCAATCCTTTCAATTTCACCTGCATGAAAATCTATCATGGAAAAATGCCTGTAACCTGCTGATAATTCCAAATTTTTGAACAAATCATATTCAATGCCAATTTGGGCAATAACCGCTTTTTCTGTCTTGTCAGCATAGAACCATCGGGGTTCAATTTTTGTTTTCACATCAAATACCATCACAGGGAATTGTATTTCAATACCACTTCTGAACTCCTGAGAGTGAACCAGGACAGTCAATAAAAATAAAATGCAGGTTATGATAGATTTTTTCGGCATATTATACTATTGTATTATTATTTTATCTGTAAAAATCATACCGTGATATTCCACCTGAACCAGGTATAAGCCGGGTTTTAGTGATGTTTGTAAGCGTGTTGAGCCTGCCAGGCTTTGCTTTTCAGTCAAAACACCATCTGTACGAAAGATTTTTACAAGCGCTTTATTTTCCGTTCCGTTAAATTGTATTGTAAAAGCTCCACCGGAAGGATTCGGATAAATCATAAATGGATTGGAAAAATTGTTGGACAGTTGTTGATACATGTATAATGGTCTTTGTAAAGCAAATGCTTTTATACCTGTCAGGTTATCCTGCCATTTACGGAAATCCCGCGGCTGTCTCCACCTGTAGGTGTGTTCCGGAATCAGGGGCGTGTATAGTTTTTCATAATATTGAATAAGGTCTGTTACTTGTTGAGCAGAGAAATTTGTTGATAGTAATTCATAAAAACGGTCTGTGAATCTCTGTCTAAAGGTGGCATTTTTCAACAATGTCCGGAAAATAAAAGTGGCCCAGTCGTCGTATCGCTGATAACGGTCTGATGTATTATTGTATTCAGACAAGTGGTCATAGTTTGCACGTATCATACAACCATCACAGTCGAAGAAAAATATTCGCCATCTGCTTGTATCAGACTGTGTTTTCCAGTATTTGACATTATTATTCGGAAAGTCTGTATTGGCCAGGAATAACTGAGCACAATAAAAATCTATAATCGCTGAAATATCAACCATCTGCGAAATGTCATCATAAAATGTTTCGGCGGATGGATCAGCACGTTCCAGGAATTGAAGAAGTCTTTCATAGCTGTCTTTTGTTCCTTCCTCCAGCACTTCACCATGATGAGGATCATAGCTAATAAGGTCGAGCAGGCAAGAATCAAGTTGAAAATTATTCTCAACATAATGTTCGTCATTGCGTTCTCTCAGGCTATAGATTCCCCAGTATTCCCCGTTTAGATAGACAATTGTGGTTTGTGAGGCCGAATAGTCAACATCCATGCCCCTGACAATTTTTTGGGTCAGCTCATCTTTGAAAACAGTGCCTGACCAGTCGCGTGTGGCACGTAAAAGGAGGGTTTTAAATTCTGAAAGCCGGGGTTTATCCGAAAAAAATGAATTCTGAAAGACAGGATTACCATATTCGTGCCGGGCATAGAGACGTAATGATTTTTGGGCCGTCCCGCGTGATCCCCTGCCATGTATTCTGAATCCCGCATTTTGGTTAATAAGTTGATGTCCCAGGGTATCAAAATATTCAAAATGGATATCGCGTTCCCAGGCTTTACCCCGTTGGTCATAATTCGTAAAGTTTCCTGTTGTGTATATTCCTTCATCAGGATCAAACAAATTATTTTCATCGGTAATCAATGACACCACCGGAACATGTTCAAATCGTTTTTTTACATTTTTATGAATGAAATAGGTATTACTAATTTCATTGCTTGCCGGGCATCCGTCGCTGTAAACAATGGCCCGGACAACATTGGCTTTGAAAATATGACGCCCGGGTATATGACCATTATCAACCTCATCTGCAAACCTGTTTTTTTCTTCTGAAATATCTTTAAGCGTGATATCATACAGGAAAGTATCTGATTCACTGTCAGGTTCATCAGCATCCAGTGTGTAATAGATGATGTTTTCAGGATGTTTGTTTTCGAAATGAAGAGGAACAGGATTTGAATAAAAACCACTTTTGTGATTTACTGTCAGTGTATCCGGAACATAATGTATGGTCATCGTATCAGCCTGATTATTTGATTTTCCGGGAGACGGACTTTGTACAATCCTGTGTGACGATCCGTCCGGATAGCAACCAAGAGATTTATCAGCAGGGACACATTCCACATCTGTTTTATCTACAACTTGTCTGTTTTCATCCATCAGATAAACAGGATCATGCATCATGGCCAATTTAAAATCCGTATGGAGCTCATTTTCTATAAGCGTGTCTCTGTCTGAGGCAAATACAACAAGGAATGAATCCGGTTTAAGCGAGATATCAGGAAACTTCCACAATGTTGATTCTGTTGTGTCATCAGTCAGTTGATATCCTTTGAGATTGATGACATAATTGCTGTTATTGTATATCTCGATGTAATCTGGTGTGTCACCAAACCGGTCATAAATGATTTCTTTATTGGTATAAACAACTTCATTGATGACAAGGGGTTGAGCAATAATTTGTTTAGATATCAGAAAGGTAATAATGTATAGAAAAAATATAGAGCGTTTCATAATATCTCCGTGAAAAAATGAAAACCGGTTTTAATCTTTATCAGTTTCCCTGATAATTCCCAAAGAAAGAACAAACATATCAAAATTAAGAGCTTCATTATATTCTTTTCCTGCATAAGCAGAATAACGGATTTCTCCAAACTGATGGCGGTAAGACCAGTGGAACATAACCGAATACTTTTTATTGATCTCAATTTTCCGTCCAAATCCTGCATCAAAGAAAAATCCGCCTTCAAAATCATAACCCGGGATATTATCAGTACTATGGCTCCATCCATATGCATACCCCATTTTCATTTTGATGAGAGGGGTGCTTTTTTTGTCTTTAAAATACCCGTTCACTTCCATGAAAAAAGGTATAAACTGCTCATGAGTCAGAGACATATAACCTGTACCGATGCCCAGTCCAACCCTTTTGTCGATTTTTTTTCCGTAACTTGTTTCAACAGTGAAACCGGGATTATAGATGAAGTTATCATTAAAGAGCTGTCCGCCGAAAATATAAGAAATATCGATACCATGATAGTTATCCATTTCTTTAAACGAATCCTGTGCGAAAAGGGATATCACAAAGAATTGACATATAACAATTAGAAAAACAGAATAAACCTTTTTACTCATGTTTGTTAAATTAATGTATAATTTTTGTCAAATAATTATTAATAATATAAGGTTTACAAATGTACAGAACAAAATCCAATAATAGCATCAGGAGATATGAAATTTTTGGCGTTGTGCCGTTGTCATGGAAATATCACTTACAATGGTTAATCTCCAGACACGAATTTGACTTCGTTAAACTGATGTTTTGACCATTGACATTCTGACAATTATTGTTACCTAAATTTCTTCCTGAATAATCCTTACAGCACGGTCTGAATGATTGTCCTTAAAATTAATAATTGGATTTCCATCCAAATACAATGAATGATCCTCTTTCTTTGTCGATACATATTCACTGAATGAAATATTTTCAACTGACAGCAAAGTGTATACGATTGTTTTCCAGAAATCAATATTCTTATTGTATACTTCTTCCTTTTTCAGGAAATCCTGATATAAATGTGAGACCATAGATAATATTAAATGAATGCTATACCTTTTTATATTTCAATATCAACTCTTTCCTTTTTTTTTGTAGAAATGATGTATGAGTCAGCTCCTAATAGTAAAATTCTCAACATGGAAGAGTTTGGCGACAAATGGACTTCCCGGAGTAGACTCATGTATAGATATTCTTTTGGGTTAAGATAAAAACAGTTATCAGGGAGCAGCTATATCACCGGATATTTCACGGTATCGCCAAAAAATATTCCGTTATCTCCCAGTTTTTTTTCAGCATCTTTGGTGAAGCCTTCCATAGCAAAGAAAATGTAGACTGAAGGTTTTTTTTCATCATCGTATTTATTTTTCAGCCTGATGAATTTTTC
>CAZVTW010000296.1:0-7348 GCA_964629805.1 uncultured Bacteroidales bacterium
ACCTGGGACCCCCTGATTATGAGTCAGGTGCTCTAACCAACTGAGCTATGGACCCGGCTTTCCAAAAAAGCGGTTGCAAAATTAATCAAATCCTTTTTAATCTCAAAATTTCATTGCAATTTTTATTGTTCAATGATATATTTCATTATTTTTGATGCTGCTGATATTTAGGCATTGAAAAAAATAAACTGAACATTTATTTTTCATCAATGCCTTACTTTATCTCCTAATTAAAAACCGGGGTATATAAATTAAGTTTATATGATTTATAACAATAAACACATAAAGAATATTATTTTCGACCTGGGTGGTGTTTTGCTGGATATAGACCCGGAGTATACCTACCGCATGTTTCGGGATACCGCAGCATCAAACACAATTTTTGATAATGCCTATCAAACCCTTAAAAAAGAACAGTTCTTTGAGAATTTTGAAGAAGGAAAGATAAATAGAGAATTATTCCGAACTACAATATCCGAAAAGTTGGGACTATCTGTATCCGGCAATGACATTGACAAAATATGGAATACAATGATAATCAATTTCCGCCAGTCTGCATTTAAGTATTTGCCACAATTAAAAGAACAATATAACACGTTTGTTTTAAGTAATACGAATGAAATCCATGAACAATATTTCAGGGAAAAGTTTGCAAAAGCTGAATTAGGTGAACATTTTGAATACTTTTTCAACCGGGTTTATTTATCCCATAGAATAGGTATAAGAAAACCCAAGATTGAAAGTTTTGAGTATGTCATCAAATCAAACAACCTTGATCCGGCAGAAACACTCTTTATTGATGACACACCAGGAAACACAGAAGCAGCCGTCAAATGCGGATTACATGCTTATTTGCATTCCAGGGATATGGATATCATGGATTTTTTATTGGAGCAAATAAATAAAGATTAAGCAAGGATTTTTTTAATTGCACATCTTTCCATACTGAGTCTGTGCCGGCTGATACCCTAACCTGGCTGATGTTAACAAATCCTGGCAGGCTTTTTCTTTATTACCGGAATTAAAAAGCAATAAGGCCCGGTTATAATAAGCAACGTAAAAATTCGGTTCCTGCTGTATGACTATGGAATAATCCTCAATAGCTCCGACAGTATCACCCATATTGGACTTTGTAAGCGCCCTGTTAAAATAAGCATCTGTAAAATCCGGCCTGAGTTTTATTGCTATATTAAAATCAATAATTGCCTCTTTGTGATTACCGAGATGATTATTAGCAAGCCCTCTGTTAGAATAAGCATCCGGATTATTTTGTTCCAGTTCGAGGGCTTTATTGAAATCTTCAATTGCCCTGTTAAACTTACCGGTTTTGCCATAGGCCACTCCCCTGTTAATATAAGGTTTGATATCCGTGATTTTTAATTCAATTGCCTTGGTGTAATCATCAATTGCTTTTTCAAGATGCCCCAGGTTATCATGTACAATGCCCCTGTTATGATATGCCTGTGAAAAATTCGGATCAAGAAGCAGGGCCAGGTTAAAATCTTCCAGGGCGCCTTTAAGGTCATCAATATCTTTTTTTGCTGTACCCCTGTTATAGATCGCATGTTTGTAGTCAGGTTTCAGCTCGATTGCCCTTGAAAAATCCTCAATGGCCCCATGAAAATCTTCCACGGCTTTTTTAGCGCTTCCCCTGTTATTAAGCGCCACAACAGCAATGGGGTATTTTTCAATGACATCGTTCCAGAGTGTAATACTGTTTCTCCATACTTCAATGCGCTGAACAGTCAGTACAGATAATAAAATAAGGTAAGCTGCCAACACAGCGCCGACTACCGGCATTAATTTCTTCTTATGCTTAATTAAATAAACAGCGCCAAAAGCCATAATAAAGAAAAATCCAAAACTGGGAATATACACATACCTGTCTGCAATAATAGCGCTTCCGACCGGTATTAATTGCAACAATAAAACGATATTGAAAGCAAAAAACAGCATGCCAAATACAATAGCCCGGCTTCTTTTTACCAGATAGAAAAAGAGTGCTATGAGAAGTGCAACAGGGATAAATGACAGATAATAATACCAGGGGAACATGCGTGACACATATTCATACGGGTAAATCGCCGAAAGTTTAACCGGAATTATCAGTCTCCAGAAATATTGCGTCACACCATAAGAGGCTATCATCAGTCTTTCAAGCTTTGTATATTCCTCCATTGAATGAATGGCGCTGCCTTTATGTTGGGCAACAATAGCCATAACACCGAAGCCAAGAGCAATAGCAAGAAACGGTACTTTTTCAACCCATAATTTCCAGTTCAGGAATTGACGTTTCCATACGTAATCAAAAGCAAAAAGTGTTACAGCCATTGTCACTGCCTGACCTTTGGAAAAACACGATAAGACAAATGAAAGAAGGCATAAACCAAGAAAAAATATTTTTCGTGTGTCAAGGTATTTCATATATAACAAAAGTGCAATGAAAAAGAAAAAAGTATACAAAACATCCTTTCGTTCTGACACCCAGGCAACAGACTCAACATGAAGGGTATGCACCCCAAACAAAAATGCAGTTATGACAGCGCCGTATAGTGCGTATTTCGGAGTTATCTTACGAAATAATCCCAGGGCAATAAAAAAAGCCAGGACAGTATTGAAGGTATGCAAAAGATTATTGGTGAAATGAAACCAAAAAGGCTCAACTTTATCAATGGGATTGTCTTTGTTACCGGGAGTAATATCGCTGAATTGGTAATCAATAGCAAGAGAGACCATGGTTAAAGGATGATAATTACCCATGATGGATGTATTCCTGAAAAAGAGTTGATAGAGATTTTCCATGGATAATTCACGAATGACCTCGCGTTCATTTACATATTTGTCGTCATCCCAGTTTGTTAATTCATTATCCAAGGCCGGAATATACAGTAAAAATGTAAAGACTGCTATAATTGATATCCAAATATACTTCTGTTTCCGGCCTGCCGGCTGATTTTCATCTGCTCCGGATTTTTCAGTAGTAGCAGTGTTTTGGGCCTGATTTTCATTTGCAACAATTTTTCCAGGTTTTTTAGTCATTTCCAGATTTTGGACCTTATTAGAATTTTTCCCGGAATATTTTCTGTAACTCTTTTTGTAATTATTTTTCCTCTTTTTTGCCATTGTATTGTAATTACATTATTTGCATATTTTATTGATATATTCATTTGCGGCTTTCATTCCAAGTTGGGATGCCATATTAAAATCCTGACAAGCTTCATCTATTTGGCCCAGTCTTTGATATCCAAGCGCTCTCCTGAAATAGGGCAAAGCAATTTTCGGATTTATTGATATAACTGCTGAGTAATCCTTTATGGCTTGTTCAATTCTTCCGTTGCGTTCAAAAATGACTCCCCGGTTATAGTATGCATCAATATTTTTATTGTTCAGTGAAATTGCTTTTGTAAAATCACGAATTGCCAAATCATTTTCATTCATATTTGAATATGCCAGGCCACGGGAATAATGAGCATTTTTGTATTCCGGCTGCTGGCTAAGGACATTACTAAAATCATTTATTGCAAGTTTCCATTTTTGGAGTTTGTTGTAAGCCAGGCCCCTGTTGAAATAGGCATCTGTAAAACCGGGTTTGAGTTTAATCGCTTTAGAATAATCCTTCACAGCCCCCTTCAAGTCACCCAACATGACCCTGGCATTACCCCGGTTTGAGTAAACATCCCTGAAAGTGCTGTCTAACTCAATTACCCTGTTAAAATCGGCAATGGCTTTCCTGACATTGTTCAACCTGGCATGACAAATGCCCCTGTTTGACAAAGCACCAATATATTCAGGATTTTTTTCAATAGCGATATTATAATCTTTTATGGCTTCCTTTAGTTTTCCGGTTTTCATTTTATGGTTGGCAGCATTGTAGTAAGAAATAATTACATTTGGATGTTTGGAACGAACATCTTCCCATAAAGTCAGGCTGTTTTCCCAGACTTGCTGCCTGTTTCTTGTGACTGCAAATAAAACAGCGACCGAAAGGCTGAAAATAAACAAAAAACCATATTTGAGATACTTTTTCTTTGCCAGTTTTTCATATATAAATCCAAACAGAAGGTATATACCCACTGAAGAAACGTATGTGTACCTGTCAGCAATTATAAAATTGTGGTAGGCGAATATCTGCAATACAATAAAAATATTAACCACATAAAAACCTATTCCAAAAACAACCGGCCTGAGTTTTTTCCAGAACAAAACAATAGAGGCCAGCAAAGCAGAAGCAGGCAACAGGTAAAAATAATAAATCAGTTGGATGTTCCCTCCGGGTTTCTCCGGGTAAGGATAAATGGCTGAAAGTTTATAAGGAACAATCATCTTTATAACATAAGTTGTCAGGCTGTAAGCGCCATACACAATTTTTTCGTGAAAGGGAAGCGCTGCATTTGATGAGGCGCCTTCCTGCCGTGTTGCTAAGATGGCGATAATACCAAAAATAATTGCAAGCACAAAAAACGGAACTTTTTCAAATATGACTTTTTTCGACAGAATATCTCTTTTCAGGAAATAATCTATCAGGATAAGAACAACAGCCAAAGGCATTGCCTGGGCTTTTGAAATGAGAGAAAGAAAAAACATTAACAGTGACAGAAGCAGGTGCTTTATTTGAGCTGTCCTGATATATTGCAGATAAAACAATAAGCAGATGAAATAAAAAAAGGTGTATGTGACATCCTTTCGTTCAGCTATCCAGGCAACAGATTCAACATGAATGGTGTGAATACCAAACAAGGTTGCTACAATGATGGCATACATCAATGCAAACTTGTTTTTAACCATTTTCATCAACTTATAAATAAACCAGAAAACCAACGCTGTATTAAATAAATGAAATACAACGCTTGTGATATGGTATATAGATGCATCCATGCCGCTAAAATGGTAATCAATGGCATATGTTAACAAAGTAACAGGCAGATACATTGAAAAATAGATATCTGTAAAAAAGAACCTGATGTTTTCCCAGGATAGGTCTGTGATATAGGGATTATCAGTAACATACCTGTCATCATCCCAATTGACAAAATCGAAATCGAATACAGGGACATACAGTATCAATGTGACCAGGCTAATAGCAACTGCCCAAAACCAGGGATTATTTAAAAGATGAAAAGAATGGCCTTTGGACATAACTTTTTGTCGGGATGTGGCCTTGTTCTTTTTTCTGTAGTTTGTTCTTTTTTTGTTTTTATGATGTGACATTTTTTTCCCGGGTTCATTATTGAAAAATTCATATCCAGATATTTATACAAGTCAAAAATATGAATTTCATGATATGAAAAGAAGAAACGGGGTAAAATATTGTGTATTTATGTAAAAAAAAACTTATTTCAACCGGGTTCAATATATGAGTCAACTCCAAATAGTCCATCTTTAGCAAGACTATTTATGATTTATCCGGACTAAGGTATTGATGCAAAATAAAGTGGACAATGTTCAGTTTATTTTTTTCAATGCCTAAGCAAAGAAGAAAATCTTTTTTCAGGAGCAGACTCATCTCTAAATTTTATACATTTAAAGCAAATTTAAACTAACATTACGAAACATCTGAAAATGCCTATAAAATATAACTTTTTGCAGGACATAATATCTCTTTTGGAAAAATATGAACAGGAGAATCCGGAATGCAATCCTGAAATGATGGATTTTTTTGCATGGGGATATAATAGAATAATATCCGGTAAATACAAAAAACCGGAAAAAACAAACAGCACATCCGTTCCGGATCAGAAATTCCAACATCCGGTATTCATGTGCATCAGCCTCATGAATGCTAATGCTGAGATTTTCAAGCAGAAGCTAAAACCAATGATAGCTGAGGCGGAATTACATACAGCAGACGATTTGTTTTTTCTCATAACACTCTCTCAAAACACTTATCTGACAAAATCAGAGCTAATCAGGAAACATCATCTTGAAATCACCACCGGAACAGATATTCTAAAAAGATTGAAAAAGCATGAATTTGTGAATGAATTCCCAAATCCCTCTGATAAACGATTTAAAAGGGTTACTATCAGTGAAAAAGGTAAAGAAGTGGTTGAAAAACTTATGTCGAAGGTTTTAAGTATTTCAGAACACATGTCTTCCCAATTAGATGACGCTGAAAAAGAACATTTAATGAGATTATTGCAAAAGATATCATAATTCATGATTGCGCAGGTTTTCAATCTTCCTGTATTTTTTTGTCTGAACAAATACACCATAAAAAAGCAATCCGGATAAAGCAAGGCTCATGATAAACACATGTATGGTTTCGGCGCTGGTACCAAATGAATCAATCTCTTTTTTTACAAATTCGTCCCTGTAGAAAAAATACAGTAACACAGCAAAGGCATTATTTGCAAAATGTGCAATAACAGGCAGCCACATCGACCGGCTCCAGACAAACAAGTAGCCCAGTAAGATTCCCAGCGCCATTCGGGGAATAAAACCATAAAATTGAAAATGAAAAGCGCTAAAGCAAATAGATGTAATGAGAATACCGGCATGGATGTTTTTTGTCCAGTCAATAAAAATTCTCTGTATGACACCCCTGAACAGAAATTCCTCTCCAATAGCAGGAATGACGGCAATGAGAAATATATTGAAAAGCAATCCGGGTATCGATTCAACATTTAGAAATGCAGTTGTTATATTCTCCGCCTGATCTTCCATCTTTTTCATCCAGTCTTCTACCGGACCAACAGCATCAGGAAGGTCTAAAGAAGAATTAATTTCAGCCAGGGTGTTGATAACCGGAACGACAGCTATCATTGCCAGAACAGAAGTAATTATTGGCAAAATACCTGGGATTCTGTGGATTCTAAGTCCGGTATAATCAGGTGATTGGTAATACATCAGCACACCGGCAATGATTGCTGGAATGATAAACATGCCCGTATGCTCAACAACCTGAAAAAATTTGAGTAATTCAATATTATCTTTATTTGATATGTCAATGTAACTGGTAAAATCAAATAGTGGGAGCCCAAAAAACCAATAAGCAAAAAATTTAGCAATGAAAAAAAAGATTAAGAAAGACGAGAATGAAATAAAGAGTACAAACAATAATTTAACAAAGCTGTGTGTATCGGCAAATAAAGCGTTTCTGTTCATGTATTAGGTTTTTATGTGTTTTTATAAGCATTGTGCAAATATGAAAAAAAAACATAAAAAATAGGGTATTCAAAAAGTTTTTAGTTAAATATGATTTATTTTGGCTGCTTTAAACACGATATGTAAAAGCTATATATATCTTTGCTGAGCGGGCATAACATAACTTTTTGAAACGAAATAAAGTTCTTATTTGCAGTTTTTTATGGTTGTTGATAAACGCAAGTTATGCCCAGTCGAAGTATAA
>CAZVTW010000297.1:0-7328 GCA_964629805.1 uncultured Bacteroidales bacterium
GAAATGCTGATGGAAAAGCTGGAGAATAAGCAGAAATTTAAAAAAGCAGCATAAAAACTAAAAACAGATATACAAACAAGCCATATACCAATTATTTTACTCACCGCCAGCCCAACTGTTAAAAATCAACTGGAAGGACTACAAACAGGGGCAGATGATTATGTTCCCAAACCTTTTGACCTGGAAGTTTTGACCATTAAAACGGCAAATTTGATCAAATCCCGTGAATTGCTTAAACAAAAGTTTAGTGAAGAAAAGAATTTTGAATCTTTTCTAAATAATAGTTCTTCACCTGATAAAGAATTCCTTGAAAAAATCATTCAATCTATTGAACGAAATTTGCTCGACGAAAACATAAACGATTACATCTTAAAAGAAGTAAAATTAAGCAGGGCCTCATTATACAGGAAGATAAAGGTACTAACAGGCAAAACATTGAATGAGTTTATTACATCTGTTCGTATAAAAAATGCAGCGACTTTATTGCAAACCGAAAAATATAACATTACTGAAGTTTCCTATAAAGTTGGTTTCAGCTCCCCTTCGTATTTTAGCGTAAAATTTAAGGAAGAGCTTAGTATTTCCCCATCGGATTTTATTGAGCAACTCAATAAAATTGATGTTTAATTTTCCATTTGCATTGGGTAATTATTGTCTCAATAAGGTCCGTCAGTAGATGTGAAGGAATAATTATTAGGTATTTTTAGCAGCAGGAGCAACAACCATTATTGTTACCAAAATACATGACACCACACTTATCTTGTATAATTGCCCAATTTTGAGTTTCAGCTTTGTATTCTTCGGGTGGGTAATTGCGTATAAAAGGTGATGCTATATTATTCATTTAAATCTGTTCAATCAATTCGTTAATCACCCATTTACTTGCTTCTTTCTGATTATACTTAATCCCAGTTCTTAACAACGCTTCCATATCACCAGTAAAATCAGAGTTATTTTGTTTTTCTTCAAAATTTAACAGGAACTCTTTTTTGCTTGGAGGTCTTTTTCCAGTTGCAAATGTTGTGTATTCTTTAAAACACAGAATAATCTGAGCAATGTCCAGTTCTAAATGCAGTCGGGCATAATCTAAATCAAACAAATCTCTTCCTTTACTCCGTTGATATAGTGCTCTAAGTTTAGTCCCCAAGAGTTCGTTTATATTGTAAGTCCTAATATTTGCTTTACCTGAGAACCATTCGCTTTCGATTTCAAAAGGAAAATCTACCCAATCCAATACATTAAAATGCTCCTTGCAATTTATCTCCAATTTTAAACGCATCCGTATTTCTTCATATTCAGAAGCAAATCGGTATAATGCTTTGGCTCCATGTCCACGAACTTGTGTTGTCCTTTTCTCTTCGAAGAAGGTTATAACCTCATTTAACCTTTCCATAATGGGTTTTATAGGTCCTTCTTTAATTTGTACCAAATCAATATCCTCTGAATATCGAGGTGCAGGATTAAGGTAGAGTTTGTGTAATGCTGTTCCTCCTCTGAATGCAAGGTTTTCTCTGAGGAAGTCATCAGTGAATATTTCAACTAAGGTTCTGGAAATAATCAAATCCTGCTCAACCTGTGAAAATTCATTCCATGGTGCGTGTTCCTGCCACTTTGCTATATATGGTTTAGGTATCATAAATCGCTTTCTAATTCTACATTAACATCTACTTTCCACTTATTATCAACTGCACCTGGTTTCTCATTTGATTTAGGACTTAATAAAACAGGGAAGAAGTTTTTAGCCTTTAGTCCTAAATAAATCATTTCTTGAAATTCTTCTTCCATGCCAAGTTTTTCAAGCAAAAAACCGAATCTTTGCAATGTACTTTTATTGGGATACCAGCTTAAAAGTTCTGACAAATCGGATTCAGTTAACTCTTCTGTGAGTTCCTCAATTGTCGCAAGCATTCTGTTTATTCCGCCCAATTTTGTCTGGTGATGTAATAAATCAACAATTGTCAAAGCAGGACTAGATATTTTAAAAATCCCTGCATCAGATTTCTTTTGTTGAATATTTTTATCAGACCAATTCGTAGTTGTGAAAAAGCGAATGTCTATAGTATTTTTTGATATGTCGTTAAATTTTGGTTTCTCGGTTATTAAGTAATCTCGCTGAACTTGTTGGTGACTTGCTCCATGAAATTTAGCAGCGGAGAATAAGCCTACATAGTAATTCCTATTCAGATGTCTAAATAACTTTTCACAATATAGTTGTAGTGGAAGTTTTTTTGCTGAAGAATATCTGGGTGTGATAATTAAATAAAATCCCTTTCTGAGATTTACAATTTCTCCTTTTTCAGACAATCTAAGGAGTTCGAATTTTAAAGAATTACTGCTACCTGTTGTTTCTTTAGCAATCTCATCCAATGAAAATGAGTAGTTTTCAATTGATAACAGATATTTTATATATTCTTTTGCATTCATATTTAGTAAATATTCGACAAAAGTATCAAATTAATCTACTAATCTCAAATTATTACTACGATTATTTTGTGCGATGGAAAAAACAACTCTTTTAAAAATTTTGAAAGTGGGTTAGCCTGTGGGATTTTTAAATTAAAAGGATTTTGAGATAAAACTAATCCTCCTCAAAAACAACTTATTGTCAGATTTATACTACCATTTCGCACCATTGAGACAATAACAAAAGTATTGAGATTATAGCGAATGCACCTGTCCGGTTCTTAATGTATATTTGTTATGTTTTGCAAAACAAGTGAATTCGCTTTATAAGTAATTCAATAAATTTTTCACACTAATTTTAGATTTATGTACACTAAAAAAAAACATTTTACTTTTCTCTTTCCTTTTTCTTTTCTCTTTATTTGGTTTTTCTACCACCTACTACGTAGCAACTGATGGTGACGACACCAATGGTGATGGAACAAGTGGTAATCCTTATGCCAGTATAGCACATGCCGCTACGCAAGCTACAGCCTCGGGCGACATTATTTTTGTGCAACTCGGCACATATACTGCAAGCAGCCAGGCTAAGCTTAAGCCGGGTGTAACATTACAAGGCTCTGGCAGAGAAGGAGCAAACAAAACCAAAATTGTGGGTACCAACTTTGCCTCTTCAAATTTTACTGTAAGGCAAGGGCACATTGTTTTAGTAAAAAACGCTAATGGTTGTACCATAAAAGATATCCATTTTGATGGAAATGCCAGAGTAAATTCAGGAGCCATCTCAATTGAAAATTCTGAGAATATTGTTATTCAAAACGTATCTGTGACTGATTTTAGCTGGGCAGGGATTCACATCTATAAAGTAACAGATTTTGAAATTTCCGATTTTTATATTGAAGATGCTGCTTATGAGTCTAATGCTTATAGTTTAGGAAATCTTTACCTTAATGAAGCACAGGACGGCTTAATTCATGATTTTTTGATTTACGCACATGAAGCCTTAAGCGGATATGGCATAAAAGCAACAACCTCCCTTGTAAATGTAGATGTGTACGATGGTTATCTTGATTTGAAGAAAAATGCTGCATGGAACGGAGGAAAGGCCGGAAATATTGCAATTGAGTACTGGGATGAAAATGACAATACTATGCTATGGGTTGATAATCAAATATATAACTGTTTTACAAACAGGAACATTTCGATGGCTTATTATTTGGACAATTCAACAGCAGATTATGCTGTTCGCGTTCATGATAATACCTTTTATTTTTGTTGATGGCACTTATGCCATAGAAATAAATGGGAACAAACTTGAAATTGACCATAATTATTTTGCTTGGCCTGGCAACTCTGGTAATCCATTTCGAAATTATTCACCAACTTATACCTTAACAGGGCTTAAAATTCATCATAACATAATAGAAAATATTCAAAGTCAGCTTATTGGTGTAGAAAGTAACTTCGAGGACATGTTAATTTACAATAATACCCTTCATTTTGAATATGGAGGCAATTTATTTAACCTGGATCAAAAGGATCAAGAGCATGCTTACTCAAATTTAAAAGTATATAAAGAACCTATAATTAATTAAAGTTTCCCACATCTAAGTTCTTTGAAAAACAGGCATTTCTCATTTGCCACTTACTAACGAAAAAGAAACTCAAAGTTTTGGGCAGCGAGCCGCTGAGAGAAAAATTATTAACTATGTTTTATCCATGATGAAACATCCATGATAATGGTTTTTAACACACACGTCGATGATTAAAAAATTAACTGAAAGTTAATTAATTCGTTTACCCCGTGAAATAACTTTAACGATTAAAACAATTTCACGGGGTGAAATTCGCGGACAAAAAATTTTCGCGGATGAAAAGTGTTAATATTTATTTTACAGGAATAGACGAAAGTCAATGAGTTAAATTATTTCGGCGCTGTTGAATCAGAAATACATTTAATTGGAGGATACCACAAATTAAAAAATATAAATTATGGTTACAATGCGATTTGAAAAAGGATGTTACAAATATTTCTTCATTTGCCTTATGGTGGCGAATACCTTCCTGGTAAAGACCGGTCTGGGTCAGTTAACCAACCCTGAGATAGAACATATTGAATATCAGGGCCTTTCAAAAGCAAGTATCACCTGCATCCTGCAGGATAGCCAGGGATTCATGTGGTTTGGTTCCTCCAACATCCTTTATCGCTACAATGGGTATGAATTTACTGCTTTTCTTCACTCAAAAACGGATTCAAATTCCCTAAGTAATAATGTCGTTGTTGATATAATTGAGGACGGAGAGAAGAATATCTGGATTGCTACCAGTGGCGGAGGACTGAACAAATATACCCCTTCTTTGAACATTTTTAAAAGATTTATTTCCGAGCCTGACAAACCGGAATCACTGACAGATAATCAAATCACTTCAATTACCCTGGATAAGCAGGGCCGTTTGTGGATAGCTTATCCCCATGATGGTTTTTCCAGGTTAAACATTCAGGATAATTCCTTTATCCACTATAATGCTGCCACCACAGAGAATAAATTCCCGGACTATGGTATTCCTGAAATTTTTGCCTCCTCTGATGGAAAGATCTGGTTTGCAATGTACAATTCTAAACTGGGTTATCTGGATATAAACAAAAAAGCAAATCTGGTTCCCGATAGTGCGGAATTTAAAATTTTTCATAAGAACAACATGAATGATGGCCTTGCGCATAAAGGTTTTAAAAGATTTAGCGAAAATCGAAACGGCGATATTATTATAATGTCGACAGGCAAAAATAAATCAATTTACAGGTATAATAGAAAAACATCTACATTTGACCAAATATTTGATTCGCTGATTGATTTTGAGTTTGATACCTATCTCCCAACAGGTGATGGTGGTATATATGTGGCCGGAAAATATAAAATGATATTTATACAAAATGATGAAATACAACTTCAATTTAGCTATAAAAAAAATAACATAAATAGCTGGCGAGGTTTTGACCCAGATGTATTATACCACGACCGCAGCGGCGTTTTGTGGATTGGCACTATAAGAGGGCTGGACAAATACCGGAGAAAAAAATTCGTTCCATACCAGTTGACCCAGGAAACAGACTCGAATAATATAACAGGTATAGTGCAGGATATGGAAGGAAACACTTGGTTATCTATCTGGAAGGTAGGTGTTTATAGGTTAAACAAAGACGGGTCACATCAACTCTTCCGGTCTGGTGTTGGTAACCAAGGCTTAGAAGCAAAAAGAGTGTGGAAATTGTACAGAGACAGCTACAATACCATTTGGCTGGGTACGTATGAGGAAGGGTTATACCGGATTGTCACAAAAAACGGGAAGGTTAAATTTTTAAAATGCAGGAAAGCCAATTTCGAACCTTTTAAGGAGAATTGCACTGTTGTGGCCATAGAAGAGGATGAAAACAGGGATCTATGGGTGGGGTGCTGGTATGGGCAGAGCTTAATGAGATATAACAGAAAAACAAATACGCTTGAAAAAATCTGGAGGGATGATCCTTTTAATGATAGTTTAAGCATAGGTACCAATATTGTTAATGCAATATTTACAGACGAAAACAATGATTTTTGGGTCGGAACCAACGAGGGGCTGGCAAAAAGGATACAAAAAAAACAGGGAAATATCTTGCCTGTTTACAAGAGATATGCTGTTGTGCCTGGCAAAAAACATTGGCTTAGCAATAATTCGATTAATTGTTTATTCGAAGATTCGAAAGGAAACTTCTGGATAGGAACAAAGAATGGGTTAAACCTAATGGACAGAACGAATGAAACGTTCAAAAATTACACGACTTCAGAGGGGCTCTCAAACAATCATATTGTCGGAATAGAGGAAGACGATACCGGCACTTTATGGATAAGTACCAAAGACGGACTGACATCGTATAATTCAGAAAGTGGTGAATTTACCAAATATCTGCCTGAGGATGGTCTGATAGAAAGCGGGTATACGCTCAACTCAATATATAAGGCACAGGACGGAAAATTATTTTTTGGCGGGGAAAAAGGATATAATACCTTTTACCCAGGCGAAATACATACCAATACAGCCCCCCCGAATATGGTATTCACCGGCTTTAAAATTTTCAACAAATCAATTGCACCCGGAAAAGCATACAAAGACGGAAGAATAATTTTGGATACCTCAATAACCCAAATACGGGCGATTACCTTATCTTATAAGGATAAAATATTCTCTGTTGAATTTGCAGCCCTTGATTATAACATCCCCAAAAAACACAAATATGTATATATTATGGAGGGCTTCAAAGATGAATGGACGGAAGTGGATGCAGACCGCCGTTTTGTAACATATACCAATTTGAATCCCGGAGAATACACTTTTAAGGTCAGGGGTACGAACAATGACGGAGTATGGTCTAAAACGAGGGAGCTTCACATTACAATCATTCCTCCCTTTTGGCAAACGTGGTGGTTTCGGATATCAGCATTTGTTTTTATCATTGGCCTTGCATTAAGTTTTTATTTCTGGCGGGTAAATACCTTAAAAGCGCGACAACGAGAACTTGAGCAAAAAGTAGACGAACGGACAGCCGAGCTCAAAGAGGCAAATACGTCATTAGAAGAACAAAAAGAAGAAATACAACAACAAAATGATGAAATCACTGCAGCAAATGAGGAAATAAAGTCCTCCCGGGACCAGCTTGAAAAAGCATTTAATAATATAAAAATCCTCAGTGAATTTGGTCAGAAATTAACAGCCACCTTTGATTTTGACCATATCAACAAAATGATATACGATTATGTTGTATCACTGGTTGATACGGCTGCTTTTGGGATAGGGATATATAATGAGAAACGGGATATTATTGATTTTCCGTATTTCATGGAAAACGGGAAGCCAATTCCATATTTTTTCAAATCACTTTCAAGCGATAG
>CAZVTW010000298.1:0-7326 GCA_964629805.1 uncultured Bacteroidales bacterium
AATTATTCAACAATTCACCTATACTTCACTTTCACAACTTCATTGACCTCAGCAGACCGGTAAACAGCTTCCTGTACGGCGAGGCTTCTGAGATAGTCAGGGCCGCTGGTTTCAAATGTTGTGTTGTTGAGAAGTCCGTTGATGAAATGTTTCTGAGTTGGGAACACACAGTCTCCCGCAAAACCATAGGTTGTGTAATCATAATCATGCTGTGATTCCTTCTCACCCAGCTTCTGAATTGTCAGTTGTCCGTTACCGCATAACCTGACGGAACCTTCTGTACCATCTATCAATAATTCGCCAAATGTTAAGCGTGGGTTCGGGTAGTTCGGTTCGTTGTAACGACTGGCATCCCAGAGGCCGATGATGTCATCTTCAAAATCAAAAGTGACCATGGCCCAGTCTTCTCCCCTAATGACAGGATTGATTTTTCTTAGTTTTGCAAAAACCTCCTTTATTTCGCCGGCAAGGAAGCGGTATGTATCAATAAAATGGATGCCGTTTTCATAAACAATCAGTCTTGGGTATTCCCTGAAATAGGGCTGACGTGCAAGATATGCATCCTGTCCCCAGCCGTCACCCATTCTTTTCCTGGTGACCAGTGTGTGTATTTTTCCGATGACCCTATTCTGAATGAGTTTTTTAATTTCCCTGTACCAGGGTTGAAACCGCCAGTTTTCGTGTACCATAAACCTGACCTGTTTGGCAGTTACATAATCAACAATTTTGCAGGATTCTTCAAAGGTTGGTGCCAGGGGTTTTTGGCAGATGATGTTTATACCTTCATCAGCGGCAAATTGGCACATCTCAAAATGCGATTCGGGTGGAGTGATAATGTCAACAAAATCAGGTTTCTCTTTATGGAGCATCTCCCGGTAGTCAGTATAGTGCGCAGGAACATTGTATTCACTCATGATAGATTCAGCTTTAGCTTTGTCCCTGTTGCACATGGCTGTGATTTCCACTTCCGGAATCCGGTTCCAGGCATCATACTGGAAATGACTAAAATACCCTGCGCCTATACACACGCCTTTTATTTTTGAACACATATTGATTTTTATTTGATGAATTTTTTAACCATCCATGTGTTATTAATAGTCCTTATTTGAATGAAATACAGTCCTTTGGGCAGAAAAGAAATATCCAGATGACAATATTTATCCGGAACAATGTTTTTTGATGATATTAATCTGCCAGATAAACTGAATAGTACCAGATGTGATATTTCCTGTTGTCCTGTTATGAAAAGGGAATTGGTATCTGAAAAAAATTTTATGAAATCATTGTACATCGGGGCTTCAATACCAACTATTCCTGTGAGGTTAATATCAAGTGTACGGTCCTCCTGGGTTCCAACACGTCCGGAAGCTCCCATATACCCGTATTTTGTAATTTTATAAACAAAACTGTAACCCGGGTACATGATGTCCCGGAAAACAGCCTGTCCATTCTGGTCTGTATATGCAATGCTGTCGATAAATGAAATTTTAGCGCCTTCAACAGGCACACTGTCACTTGTTACAATGAATGTGACATCTGACACCGGTCTTTTTTCCAGATGAATGGTTTCTTCTATATTCCCTGAAATAGAATCGAATTGTCCCTCAAGATCATAAAATCCGTGTTTTGTGATTGTATAAGTCATTTCAGGGAAAGGAAGCACATCATCGAAAACAACGCTGCCACCCTCACCGGTTTTTTTTTCATATCCAAAGAAACTGATAATGGCATCCTGAACTGGTATGTCTTCTGAGACAATATTAAATTTGACCTCATAGGTTTCAACCTGACCTGAAGTACGGTATGTTTCCGGGTTATTTAGATTTGTGGCTACTGATTCAGAGACAGAATCTTTCAGGTACAGGACAAATCTGTCAAGCAGGTGATTATTTGACCTTCCGGAAATTTGTATTGTATAAAAGCCTGTTGTATCAAAATCAGCATAAATTTGATGCGGATCATGATCGGATGTTCGGCACGACCATGTCCATTGTGTTGTACCACTGCTGTACACCTTAAACCAACCATTTGATCCTGAGCCTTTAGGACAGTCATTTGTGCAGATTCCATGCGGATGTACAATATGTCCGTTGCTTTTTTGTGCATAGAAATCCTTTGCATCAGATATTCTGAGCCAGGTGTCATTATGTTCTGTCGGATCGCTGCCTTTGCCCACTTTCGAACGCCACTGAAACCGATAAATACCCGGGTTTGAAATTTTAATTTTATACTCCATTAATCCCTTCCCGGGATTATTAAACTTATCTCCACCAAG
Source organism: uncultured Bacteroidales bacterium (assembly GCA_964629805.1). Lineage (GTDB taxonomy): Bacteria > Bacteroidota > Bacteroidia > Bacteroidales > CAZVTW01 > CAZVTW01. The sequence goes on from CAZVTW010000298.1 coordinate 2,276, forward strand.
CCATTCGAAATAACCCCTGCCCGTGTAATCATTTTTCTCTGTTTTAAAAGACCAGCCATCAGCCGGCGGAAGTGACTCAAACTGCCCAACCACCAGACCGTCAATTTCTTCGAAGTACACGAGAAAATCATTATCATGGTCTTTTGTCTGAATATCATTTACAACAAAAAAACTTACAATTAACTCCTGCCCACGGTCACCTGAACCATCTTTCCCTGTAAATGGTGTAGCAGTGATGTCATACTCACCTTCTGTTAAGGACATTGCATTGTAATTACCACCATTATCACCTGCAAGCGTATAGGGAGTAACATTTTCCGTTGCATAAGCAGTTTCCCCGTTAAAATCGAAAATAACACATGCAACATCACCTTCTGTGTTTGCTTTTATATTCAGGAAATTGCCGGTTTCCGATAATTTGATGGTGTCGTTTTCTTTTAATAACTGTATCTCCTCATTTGTTTCAGCATTGATGAGTGAAAAGGAGATAACTGTTTGAGATTTTGAATATAATATACTTAAAATGAATAATGTGGCAACATAAAATGTTTTCATATTTTAAAATTTAGATTATTTTTCAATCAACAATACTTTTTTTAGGATTCATAAACCACCAGGCAAATACAGCTATGAGGCACAGGGCTGCGCTGATAATAAAAAACGGCTGGTCTGAACCGGTCCATGACCTGAGATATGGAAAAGCTATGGTTGTGGCCAATGCGCCAAAGTTTCCGGCCATGTTCATGGTGCCTGAGATTGCTCCTGAATGGTGCTTTCCAATGTCAATACAAAAAGACCAAGACGGGCTCAGGGTCATATCAGCGCCAAACACTGCCAGTGAGAGGAAAAGAACAGCAGTATAAATGTCATTTGCAAAAATGATGGCAATGATTCCTGCGGCAGACAATAGAAAACCAATCATGGCAGGTATTCTTCGTGATAAAGGCCAGTTGCCTGATGAGTATATTTTGTCTACAAAAATGCCTGATACCCAATTCCCTAAAGCGCCGGCAAAGAGGGGCAATGAAGCAAAAAGCCCTGTTTTGACAGAAGACAATTCGAAACGTTCCTGGAGATATATAAACATCCAGGAGAGGCAAAAGAAAAAGATGAAATTACTGCTTATATACTGCAACATTGCCAGCCACATATTTGCTGATGAAAACATGCGTCTTCCGCTGAGTTTTGATCTTTGCCCGCTATTATCTGATTTTTGACGATTTTCGAGGATATAAGCTCTTTCTTCAGGGGATAAACCTTTGTGATCTTCCGGATTATCGCGGAAAAGCCTGTACCAAAGAACCGCCAGGAATATTCCGAGCAAGCCGAGGATAATAAAGCTCAGTCGCCAACCTATTTCACTGATCAACCATGCTACGGCAGGCAGTGCAACAGCAGCGCCAACCCGTGAGCCTGAAAAGTTGATACCCTGTACAATTCCCCGTTCCTTTAACGGTATCCAGGAAAAGATAGCTCTGGATGTACCGGGGAAAGCGCCTGCTTCTCCGGCTCCAAATAAGAAACGAATGACAAGCAGAGAGATGAAATTCCAGGCAGCGCCGGTTATTGCAGTTAAGGCTGACTATGCAGCGATGATACCTGTTAGTATCTTACGGGGGCCAAATTTATCTGCTAAAAGTCCTGCCGGTGTCTGGAGCAGGGCATAACCAAGTGAAAACATGGCAAATACCCAGCCCATTTGATTGTCGGTTAGACTCAATGATTCTGATATGCCACTCTTCGCAACAGAGATACAGGCCCTGTCAATGTACAAAAACAAAGAAAGGACAAACGTACCAAATACCAATATATATCTTCCGGGTATTTTCATTTTTATCTGTTTATACTTTTTTCATTACATTTTTTCGAGAAGCGCTACCCAATCTTCACCTTTTTTATTTCCTGGCGGAAGCCCAATGCTGACTGTTCCGCCACCATTGATTTCATTGACATCTCCGGTGATTAAATTTCCACCACTACGCGGATTGTACCACTCAAGCGTAAATGTCCCTTGTACTTCCTTCAGATCAAGGGATGTTTCACCGCCTTCAGGCAGATAAATGGCATATACTTCTCCGGGTTTGGCAAAACAGTAATCATTTTCTGCAGAGGTCAGTTCATTCTGGTTTTCCATCTCAGTGAAAGGAAGATGTTCCTGGAAGAAGTTTATTGCATGCCATGTGATTTCCCATAATTTATCCCTGCTTCTCCAGTCTTCACAATTCAGGTCATTATGCGGGTATTTATAACCCATGTACCATTCTACACCGGCGCCTCCGGCCATTAAGTTACCCCAGAGAACAGCTTTCCTGATGGTATCGTGCATTGGACTGTATTTGTCCGGCAAAGCTCCTTTGTAAGCAGGACCTATTTCATCAATGCAAACGACCCAGGGATGTAATGAATCCACAGATAAAGAACGCCACATGAGGGCATCTTCATGAACATTGTAAATGTTACCGGCCTGGATAGAAGGGCCTTCTATGTTTCTAAATCCCAGGTAGTTTTTTAAATTTTCTTCTCTTTTTTTATGATATGAGTGTGTGTGAATTGCAATAAAGTTGTTGTATGGGTCTGTCTTTCTCAGGAAATCAGCCATTTTTTTTGTGTCTTTAACCGTTTGACCATAAGGAGACCATTTTGTCGGGCCGTGCTCTTCACCCAGGTTCCAGGTGATAGCCAGGTGATGTGCAAAACGGGCAACCAGTTCCCTCAAATATAGTTTGCGCTGGACATCAAGATAACCGGCATCAAGGACACACTCATTTTCAGTTTCCTGCAATACCACATGTAACATGATTCCCAGACTGTCCATATGTGAAAAGACGATTTCCCATTGGTCCAGTTTGCTGCAGTCAAACCTGTATCGCTCGTTCCTGTCCGTATATGGCCAGACATCTTCTCCGTCACCAAGAATATTCATTGTCAGGAAATAGACAGAGTTCATATTTTTTGAAGCGAGATAATTCAGGGCACCGATAATTCCTTTTCCTTTTCCGTTCTGCCAGGCCGGGTCCCCTTCGTTCCAGTCTTTCATGTGCGGTTCATACAAATGTAAAGCATCATTGGGGATATTATCACCACGACGCCAGTTTTTTGTGCCGCCGTAATAAGTGCTGTCAAATTCTTTGTAAGCCAGGAAATTTTCCGGGCTGTCAGCGCCACCTTTGATAAAATATTCCTTTGTACCGTCAAATTGAAGGTAATGTTTTCCAACGTATCCAAGTCTTCCTTTTGATCTGAAATCCCGTCCTGATTTATCAGTTTCTGTAATTGTAAAATCACCTTCTAATCCGTCAAAAGATATTGTTTTTCCGGCAGATTCATCATCTGAGACTGCTATGGCCTTTCCCTGTCTGAATGAGACTTTATATTGCCATTGTCCTTCTTCATCAGGACAAAAATGGACTTTCCATACAGTTCCGCTCTCAGCGCTTGTTTCGGCAGCGTTTCCATCGGCTGCGAAATAGCCGGGAACATGATATTTTTTATTCCCTTTGGAGAAAGTAACGTTCAACCTGTAATCCAGGAAAGGATTTGGATTACCGTATTCTGCCAGCTCCGGTCCTGTGAATGAGAGCGTTACTTTATGCCAGATTTTTAACTCACCTGATATTTCAACGGTGTTTTTAGTCTGTTGTGGTTGTTCCTGGCACGACCATATGGACATACAGGAAACACAAATGATGAGATGAAGTAGTAGATTTTTTTTCATGATATTTATTTTTTTATGGTGTAAGATTTTCAATTGCGAATGCACGAACCGGGGAACCATCTCCTTGTTCAATTTTTAAAGGAAAAGCGCTGAATGTAAATCTGGAGTGCTTTATCTTTTCCAGGTTTGTCAGACCTTCAATGATTATTATCCCGGCTTCAAGTAGTATCCTGTGAATATTAGTGATTTCTTTATGATTGTTGACATCTGCGACGGAAGGCGGTTCTACTCCAAGCATGTTGATTTTTTTCCGGACACACCACAATGCCAGTTCTTCGCTGATGCGCGGCAGCTGGTTGCGGTATTTGTCAGTTTCATAGACATATTTAGACCAGCCGGTCCTGATGATAAGGTTTTCCCCGGGTTTGATTTGAGTTTTTAAGTCCCCCAAATCACCAACATGAATGGTCATCTGGGGTTCAACATTTTTGATGTCAGCCAGCCAGGCAACTCCCATACATCTGTCCAATGGTATTTCATCTATGGTTTGTGGACTCACATTAAAATGAACCGGTGCATCCATGTGAGTGCCTGCATGTGAATAAGTTTCAATCACAGATGCGTTCCAACCGTCTTTTTCAACTGTTTTCACCTGCCGGAGATGAACAGCTTTTAATTTATTATTAATCGGAATAGTCAGATCGATATATTGTGGCATAGTGTTTCCTGTTAACCAAGGTTTTTAACAACTGCGTCAGCAAATTCCATTGTTGAGGCCTTTCCGCCGATATCAACAGTCTGAATACCTGAGCTTAAGGTGTTGTCAACAGCATTCATGAGGAGATCAGCAGCTTCATTTTGCCCGATATGTCTGAGCAAGAGCGCCACAGACCAGATTGTTCCCACCGGATTGGCAATACCGGTGCCTGCAATGTCGGGCGCTGAACCATGGATTGGTTCAAACATTGATGGATAGTCCTTTTCCGGATTGATATTTCCGCTTCCTGCCAGACCAAGACTGCCCATGATAGCGCCACCAAGGTCACTCAGAATATCCCCGAAAAGGTTAGTTGTTAAAACAACATCAAATCGCTCAGGTCGCAAAACGAAATTTGCAGAGCAATTGTCGATATACATTGTTTCAAATTCGATATCAGGAAATTCTCTGCTCACTTCAGCAATAATCCTGTCCCAAAATGTAAGGCTGTTAATGAGTGTGTTTGATTTGGTTATGGCAGTGACTTTCTTTTTTCTTTGTTGTGCCAGTTTAAAAGCATACCTGGCAATGCGTTCGGTTCCTTTTCTTGTGAAAATGCTTGTATCAATTCCCATGCCCCCGGGTTTGTCGGGCTGCACCTGGTTGCCAACCTGGACAAATTCACCTTCGGTATTTTCC
>CAZVTW010000299.1:0-7307 GCA_964629805.1 uncultured Bacteroidales bacterium
CAATAGCAATGTGCAGTTCAGTGTTGCAGTAGATTTTCGTTTTAGAATTTTAGGTCATATTTAATTTTTAAAAATAAGAATAATGAACAGACGTCAGCTCATCAAAACAACCGGAATAGGCATGGCAACAGCATGTGTTGCTCCGCAGTTTGGTTTTAAAAGCCAGGAAGCATCAGGGAAAAAAGCAACATTCAAATATTGCCTAAACACAAGTACAATCAGAGGGCAAAAACCCGGGCTGAAAAAATATATCGAGATTGCCTCCAGAGCAGGCTATGATGGGGTTGAACTCTGGGTGCGCGATGTAAAAGCTTACCTTGAAGAAGGAAATTCTGCCAAAAAATTGAAAACATTTATCATCGACAGCGGACTTAGCGTGGAAAATGCTATTGGATTTGCACCCTGGTTGGTTGATAATGACCAGGAGCGAGAATCAGGCATGAAACAATTCAGGGAAGAGATGCTGATGATGGGCAGCATCGGTTGTAAAAGAATTGCTGCCGCTCCTGCAGGGGTAAAAGGAGATAAGCCTCTTGATTTGTTTCAGGCCGGTGAAAGATATAAACAAACCCTGGATATTGGTCGCGAAACAGGTGTGATGCCCCAGCTTGAGTTCTGGGGGGCTTCGCCAGCGCTCTGGCACCTGGGACAAGCAGCAATGATAGCGGTTGCAGCCAATGATCCTGATGTCCACATGCTTCCTGATGTTTATCATTTGTATCGCGGTGGCTCCGGCTTTGAAGGGTTAAAACTTTTCAGGGGCGATTTCATCCAGGTTTTTCATATGAATGACTATCCTGCTTCACCGCCAAGACAGGAACTTTCGGACAAGGACCGCGTTTATCCCGGCGACGGCGCTGCACCAATGAAACAAATACTCACTGATTTATCTCATATGGGAGGTACAAAAGTTTTATCCGTGGAGCTTTTCAACAGGGATTACTGGAAGCAGGATGCATATGAGGTTGCTAAAACAGCGCTTAACAAGATGAAAAAAGTCGTAGATGAACTATAAAAAAAACATATAATGAAAAAAGTCATACATACAAGCAATGCACCTGAAGCGATAGGGCCATACAGCCAGGCAATTGAAGTTGGAAATACACTGTATGTTTCAGGTCAGGTTCCGAAAAACCCAAAAACCGGAGATATTCCGGGGGGCATAGAAAATCAGACGAAACAAGTCATGGAAAATATCGGGGCTATACTTACTGAAGCAGGGTATACATTTCAACAAGTTGTAAAATGTACATGCCTGATGAAAGACCTTAATCAGTTTAGTGATATGAATGCAGTTTATGGCAGCTACTTTCAGGAAACACCCCCTGCAAGGGCTGCTTTCGAAGTAGCACGGCTACCACTGGATGTGTTTATTGAGATTGAATGTATCGCTATAAAATAAATAAAAAGCCCTGTCTTCGCATGAAAACAGGGCTCTTTTTTTCCTCACAATGCAAATCTATTCCGCAACAACTTCAAAAGGAAGTTCAACAACAACTTCTTTATGAAGTTTTATGACTGCAGTATATGTTCCAACTTCTTTCACAGGTTCTTCCCTGATAGATATTTTCTTTCGATCAATATCAAATCCTTTTTTGGCGATCGCCTCAGCAAGCTGAATATTGTTCACAGAACCAAAAATTTTACCTGTGGAACTTGTTTTAGCGCCAATCTTAATCTTTTTGGCTTTTATCTTTTCAGCAATTTCAAGAGCTTCTTCTTTTTGCTTCGCTTCTTTATGTGCTCTTTGTTTCAGATTTTCTGCATGTACTTTTTTTGCTGACTTCGTCGCTATTTCTGCATACCCCTTGGGTATCAGATAATTTCTACCAAACCCTTTTTTGACATCAACGATATCGTCCTTTTGTCCAAGATTAGGTACATCTTCCTTTAATATTACTTCCATAATTTCAAATCTTAACAGATAATAAAAATTGTTTTACGCTACTTAAGCAAATCAGCCACATAAGGCAATAAAGCAAGATGCCTGGCTCTTTTAACAGCCTGGGAGACTTTCCTCTGATATTTAAGTGAAGTACCAGTTATTCTGCGTGGCAGAATTTTTCCCTGTTCATTGAGAAATTTTTTCAGAAAAACAGGATCCTTATAATCAACATATTTTATCCTGTTTTTTCTGAAACGGCAATATTTCTTTTTTTTTACATCCACCGAAGGTGGCGTAAGATAACGTATTTCTGATTGATTTTGAGTTCCTGCATCCATAAATTAAGCCTCCTTTTTATCTTGTTTATTCTGTTCTTTATTTTTCGATCTTCTTTTTTCACTATATGCAATAGCGTATTTGTCAAGTTTAAAAGTCAGAAACCGGATAATTCGCTCATCACGACGATACTGGGTTTCCAGCTTTTCAATAAGAGTGCTGTCTGCTTTAAACTCAAACAACTGATAAAAACCGGTTGACTTGTTTTGGATCGGATATGCAAGTTTTTTTAAGCCCCAATTTTCTTCATGAACAATTTCTGTATCATTCGATGTAAGAAAATTTTTAATTTTTTCGACCGCTTCCTTCATCTGGGCTTCAGACAAAACGGGAGTTACAATGAAAACGGTTTCATAATGATTTACCATAGTACTTTAACTTTTTTTATGTTAAAAATTTTATTAGCGCGCAAAAGTATAAATTTTTATGAATTTGTCAAATATATTTTCCTATAAATTCTATTTGCTCCGGTATATCTACATCTTTTCCCTTTTAATAGTGGCACGAAGCAAACTCCATTATCTGCGTTTCTTATAAGTACTATTTAAAGTTAACCTCATATATATATCTTTGTAACTCTGCAAATAGACCCGGGAAATCTTTTATTGTGCAAGACATAGGCTCAATACTGAAATATTGTACTCCCTGAATGTTCCATTTTTATAAAATATTTTAACTTTGCACACGCCGGAGAAAAATTTTTTTATTTATGGATAATTATATTGTTTCAGCACGAAAGTACCGCCCTGACACATTTGACAGTGTTGTTGGTCAACAATCAATTACTTCTACATTAAAAAACGCCATCCGCACTAAACATCTGGCCCATGCATATTTATTCTGTGGACCACGGGGCGTCGGGAAAACAACTGCTGCAAGAATCTTTGCAAAAACAATTAATTGTTATAACCTGTCATCAGAAGTTGAAGCATGTAACCAGTGTAAATCCTGTAAAGCTTTTAATGAGCATCGCTCTTATAATATCCACGAACTTGATGCTGCATCCAATAATTCGGTTGAAGATATCCGTAACCTGATAGACCAGGTCAGGATTCCACCGCAGGTCGGTAGTCACAGCGTCTATATCATTGACGAGGTGCATATGCTTTCTGCCCAGGCATTCAATGCCTTTCTAAAGACCCTTGAAGAACCGCCCAAACACGCCATATTCATACTTGCCACAACAGAAAAACATAAAATTATTCCAACCATTCTCAGCCGTTGCCAAATTTTTGATTTTAACCGTATCAGGATAGAGGATATTGTTCAACACCTTGCCTTTGTGGCCAAATCGGAACATACTGAGGTTGAGCCGGAAGCGCTTAATGTCATTGCACAAAAAGCGGAAGGGGGAATGCGTGATGCATTGTCATATTTTGATCAGTTGGTAAGCTTTTCGGGTCAAAATATAACTTATAAAACTGCAATCGAAAACCTGAATGTATTAGATTATGATTATTATTTCAGGCTTGTTGATGCTTTTAACCAAAGTAATATTCCTGAATCACTTATTATCTTTGACGAAATTTTATCAAAAGGATTTGACGGACACCATTTCATTAACGGCTTAAACAGCCATCTTCGTGATATTCTGGTTTGTAAAGACCATAAGACCATAGATTTGCTTGAAGTGGGAACCTCTATAAAAAATCGCTATAAAGAACAAGCAGATGCCTGCAGTGTTGCGTTTCTCCTCTCGGCGCTTGATATATGCAATAATTGTGACATCCAGTATAAAGCAAGTAATAACAAGCGTTTACACGTAGAACTCGCTTTGATTCGTCTCAGTAACATTTTAAATGATAAAAAAAAAAGTATAGAGACAACTGAAAAACATGAAGACAAGGAATCCAACCAGGTCAGTAAGGAAACAGAGACTAATCTTAAACAAAAAGAAAAAAAAACTCAAAAAAAATATACCCCTCAGTTCTCAATAAAACAAGCTATTGAAAAAGAAACAACTAAAAATAAGGAGATTGATGCTGTTAATGATAACGACGGAAGAACACTAACCGGTCCACATGAAACATTCACCCAAAATGACCTGGAAAACGCCTGGAAAAAAGTAGCAGAAGCATTTAAGGATTCACCAAGATTCTATCATACAATAAATTCAACTGTCCCTTTCCAGAAAGAAGATGAATCTGTTATTTTGGATGTGAATAATGTTTTACAACAAGATGAAATTAATGAAAAGCTTAAAGACATCCTGCCAATTCTAAAGCGGGAGTTAAAAAATATCAATATTTCCCTGGAGACAAAGATCGCTACATCGAATAAGCAGCAAAAAGCATTTACAAAAGAAGATAAGTATAAATTGCTGATGAAAAAAAATCCGAACCTCGATTTACTCAGAAAAAAATTCAATCTCGACTTTTGATAAACATTCATGCATCTGAGTTGTTTAAGACTTTTGTTAAATTGATTTAAAAGAAATCAGGCCAAAACGAATAAAAAATAATAAACTTGCCCATTTTTTAAGACAAAAGGAATAAAATTTGTAATTTCCTCAAAGAATTTTATAATATTGCAAAACAAAAAAAGAAAACAACTTATTTAAGTACCGAGGCAAGGACTACATGAATAATTACCCTGTCATATGTATTGTTTTTTTTATCATTATATTATTGATGATTGGCATCATTGTGAGGCTTTTTATATCTAACAAGAGATTAAAAGAATCAGTCAATAAATTTGTAGCCATCATTGGTCAAAAAAACACAGAAAACAAGAAGTTACATCAAAAATATGAACGTTCACATCTGGCCATGAAAGGTTCTGATGTCGGAATATGGGATTGGAATCTTAATAATAATACAGTTTATTTCTCCCCACGATGGAAAAAAATTATTGGTTTTGACGACGTAGAGCTTGAAAACACCCTATCTTCCTGGAAAAGCAGGGTTCATCCGGAGGACAAGGAGATGGTAGAGGAAAATCTCCGATTAAATATTGAGGGTAAATCACCTAAATACCAAGTCATTTACCGTTTTCAACATAAAGAAGGACATTGGATTTGGATACTTGACCAGGGACTTGCCTACCGGGATTCCGGCGGAAAAGCTGTCAGAATGGTCGGAACACATACTGACATATCACGACAAAAAAAGAATGAAGAGGAATTAAAAATGTACCGGGAACATCTCGAAAGCCTGGTAATAAAACGTACTGCCGATTTAAAAGAAGCCAAAGAAAAAGCAGAACAGTCCGAGCGCCTGAAATCTTCTTTTCTTGCCAATATGTCACACGAAATACGGACACCAATGAATGCCATTATCGGTTTCTCTAATCTGCTGCTGCACCCCGGTGTTTCAGACAATCAAAAATATGAATATATCTCAAATATAAAAGATGCAGGCGTCAATCTTCTTCAACTCATTGATGATATTATCGATCTGTCAAAGATAGAGACAGACGAGGTCGAATTTAACAAAACCGGATTCCTTATTAATGAAATACTGACAGAAGTAAAGACTATTTTTGAACTTGAAAAAATCAAAAAGAAGAAATATAACCTTAGCCTTCAACTGGATTTGGCGCCTGATAATGAAAATTTTTATATTTTTACAGATTATATGAAAGTCAGGCAGATTTTTTCGTACTTAATTGAAAATTCGGTCAAATTCACCAATGAAGGCTCCATACAGGTTGGTTTCACTATTCTTGAAGACCAACAGGACTCCATGAGTAGATATACACACGCTTTGTTACAGTTTCATGTCAAAGATACTGGTATCGGGATAAACAAAGACGATCACGGAATTATTTTTGACAGGTTCAGGAAGGTTGAAACAAAAAATAATGTCTTATATTCAGGAACCGGCCTTGGCCTGACAATTACTAAAAAACTTGTAAATATGCTTGGAGGAGACATTTGGGTCGAGTCTGAATTGGATAAAGGCTCTGTTTTTTATTTTACAATCGAATATAAAATGTGACGAATTTTGATGTATTGTCCCTAAGTTTTTATTATTTTTGCCAAATTTGTTGTTTAATTTTATATAGCTGTAGAATTGAGAAAAGATAAGACAAATAAAAAACAGGAAAAAAAGCTCCGGGCAAAAAAGATAGCCGAAAAAAAAGAACGCAGGTCGAGGTGGAAAGCGCTTTTACCATTGATAAAGACATTTTCCTTATGGCTGATTCTCGTTGGCATTGTTCATCAGTTTATTTCATTTTTTGGCCCGTTTCTGATTGAGTTTACTACGGAAACACTATTTCTTTTCACAAAAGTCTTCTTTATTCCTTCCGAAATTATTGGTCCGAAACTCATCTCGTTGTTTAACTTTAATGTCGAAGTTGTTATGGAATGTACAGCATATAACTATTATTTATTTGCAGTAGCCCTTATTTTGTTTGCAAGATGGCCTCTCAAAGATAAGATTATTAATTTACTTATTTTTGTGGCAACCATATTTGTCCTCAATAATTTAAGATTTGTTATTCTTGGGTTTATCGGGCAATATTATCCGGATAGTTTTGATTCGATACATGATTACTTCTGGAATATACTGTTTGCCCTGATGATTCTCGGAGTCTGGATGTGGCGTAATGATTCATCTATGAAAAAAATGCAAACCTCAAAAATAAAAACAGACTAAAAAGCTCTTAAATAGATAAAAGTATTACACTTAAATAATCCCCATATTTTAATGAAAAAAAATATCGGCATTATCATACTGACTGTCACAATCATGTATCTTCTATGGCTTTTTGGACTTGAGAAGATCTATGCCTGGCTTTTAAATCTGGTTATTAATGCTATACTCGTTGTCTCTGTCGTGCGTACGGAAATTCAAATGGAATCCGGACATCCGGCCATTTACTGGTTTTTCAACGAGTCAGGTGATATGTGGTGGAAAGAACCGCTTGAAACAATCATCTTTCCGATGGTCATCCTGCTTTCATGGCAAATTTTTATCTTTTTTCACATCCACTATAAAAAATCATTGCGTTTGTTTATTCGAAATTTTTCTGTTTTTTTTATCCTTCAGGTCATCTACCTGTTTACAATTTATGGTTTCCCGTTTTCTGAAACCGCAAAATTTATATTCAGACTCTTAAAGAACAGTTTCGGTATTATTGT
>CAZVTW010000300.1:0-5253 GCA_964629805.1 uncultured Bacteroidales bacterium
GAGCGTTGGCTCCCCGAAGGGTCGGGGCAGGCTGTGTGGGCTTGCAAATGTGCTTGCGACTGAGGGATAGCCGCAGTTTCTTTTGTCATATTTCAAATATTAGATTTAGAACAAAGTAAATTTTAAGTTTATAAAACGCATCATATCTTCCACTTCGAGCGATACTTTCTCGATGATGGTTTCAGTTTCTCCCCCGAATAATTTCCCCATTATAGCCCCGTTCATGGTTGAAATATATACTTCGCCTGTTGATTTTTCATATACAGCGAAAGCTTTGGGCATCATGTTCCCCATTTTTTTCCGGTCATCGGCTTTTAACATCATCGAAGAATAATGGCCCGAGCAGTATTTTATGATTTTAAAATTACCAATGGGTGTCCCTCCATTTTCAATACTTTCCTTGTTTTGGTCGATTACTTCGGTTACATGCCAGCCCTGCATGTTGTTAATATTGTTTACCATTGTTTCAACGGTTTTGTCGAAATCGTAAGGGCTTTTTAATTCTTTTATCATCATTTCGCCCGAAGAAATACTGATTACTATTCCCGAAAATATTATTCCTGCTATAAAGCCGAATATCAAAGTTACTGTTGCAAATATTTTTGTTTTCATAAATTATTCATTTAATATTTATTATTCTTCTTCAATACAAACCTCCCCTTTAGATATTTTATTTATTGTTTTCCAGCTAACCAGTATTACCGTTAAAATGGCTAACACCAGCAGGATAAACGAAACATATTTGTAAACAGGCATTGCCGATACCTGAAATGCCACCACGGAAGCAATGGTTATTGCCATTAACGGAAAAGTGAATGCCCACCAGGACAGGAAAAACTGTAATTTCCTGAAGCTTTTGTACAGGAAAATGAGCAATGCCAAAAAAAAGTAAGCAATAAACAACATGAACATGGCAAAACTATCCCAGCTTTGGGCAATTCGTATATAAGCAATGAAACCAACTGCCGGTGGTGCTATCAGGATAAACAGGGTCGGGATAAATTTTTGTGGCAACTGGTGGTGAAAAATTGCCCTGTTTAAGAAAATGGCAAATAATATTATCCAGAGGAAAAAGCCTATGGCAAAATAAATAAAGGAAAAAGCCTTGGGCATATATTCAATACCGGCAACAGGCACCAGAATATTTCCTACCACCGGAATGAACCATGCCGGGTTCATAAATTGAATTTCAAAATTATGCTGCACCCAATACCGGATGGTATGGAGCATAAAATAAGTATGCAATATAGTCCCTGTCCACCAAAGTGTTAACGACAAAAAAGGCCAATACGTCATAAACCCGATTGCAAGCAGAATAAATGATATAGAAATAGCCGAAAAGAAATTTACGCGGATGCGGTGTCTGAAATCGGCTTTTACTTCTTCGGGGTGTCTTATGGTTTTTAACCCATATAAAAAAGTTATAACCAGAAACAATGCAAAAGTGAAAAACAATATGCTATCGTAAAAAAACTTTGGAGCCCATTGCATGTGATAAAACTTACCCAATACAATGCTCAAACCTGAAAGCCCCATAACAACCGCATAGGCAGTTATGGGAAAATGTTGTAATTTTTCTTTCATTTGTTTCTGTTTTAAATTTCATCGGTTTCCATAATTTTCGCCAGTATTTCGGAATACTGGATTAGCAGAAATTTTTTGTTTTCAAATTCGGTTTCGTTGCCGCTGTATGCTTTATAAAGTACCATATCGCCAACTACAATCTCTGCATTTTCGATATTACTTAGGGCCACAACTTTTGCTGTGTTTTGCTTTTCTTTAGCTGTATCGGGGATAATTAACCCCGAAGCTGTTCTTTGTTCATCTTTACTGTCGGTGATATCCAATAACACGTTTTGGTTTACCGGTTGCAATTCTTTCATAATCATATAATTTAAATATTAATACAAAAAATAATTATCCTTTAATGTCGAGAAGTTCATTAATACGGGCTTTATTAAACCCAACAATGATTTCGCCGTTAATATCTGTTTGCGGAACACCCATTTGCCCGCTTCGCTTCACCAGTTCATCGGCTGCCCGTTGGTCGCGGGAAACATCAATGTCGGTATACCTTACCCGGTGCATTTTTAAATACGATTTAAGGGTATTACACCACGAACAAGTTGGGGTAGAATAAACTGTTACCCGTTTTTGAGGTTTTTCATCGTTTTTTGTTTCGGCAAAATAAACAGCATCATCAAAAAGCGCCTGGTAGAATTTTGCATCGTTACACCCTTTTATTATGTTCTTCATTATACCGTTTTCAAATTCGAGCAATGCAGGGACAGAAGAAACTCCATATTGAGTATGAATATCTTTGGTAGTATTGACATCGGCATAATAAATATTGGCGATTTTACTTTTTTCTTCACCCAGCACTATATTTCTGTATGCACAATCGCTTTTTTCACTGCCCTTTTTGTACAAAAGCAGGTAAATTTTTTCTTTATTCTGCGAATGACTTACTAATTGTTGATAAGAAATTATAGCTTCCATACTTATTAATTTTTATTATTCAATGTTCTTAAATACCCGGCAGAGCTAAGGGCTGCAATTGTTCCCTCAGCTACTGCTGTTGTTATCTGACGGTATTTTTTTGCAATACAGTCGCCGGCGGCAAAAACGCCATCCACGTTAGTTTTCATATCTGCATCTGCAATTATTTCATTTCGCCCGTTTAGAGTCACATAACCTTGAAGGCTTTCTGTGTTAGGCAAATAGCCAACAAAAATAAAAACTCCCTCAATGGCTTTCTCTGTAATTTTGCCCGTTGGCAAATGTTCGATAGTAACCTTTTGCAAAACACCATTTCCAACAAAGCTGCGCAATTCAGACTCCATAATAAAATCAATTTTCGGGTTACTTTCAGCTTCCTGGATGGCATGTTCAAATGCCTGAAAATCTGCAAACTGGTGCACTATGGTAATCTTTGAAGCGTATTTCGTAAGTGCAACAGCTTCTTCAAGGGCAGAATTACCACCCCCCACTACAATCAATTCTTTACCCGTAAAAAACTCGCCATCGCATGTAGCACAATATGAAATGCCGGTACCTTTAAAATCATCTTCGCCGGGGATATTTAAAGGACGGGGTTTACCGCCCGGGGTTAAAATAACTGACCGGGAATTATAAACCCTTCCGTCTTCCAAAACGACCGATTTTATTTCTTTATTTAAATGATATTCCGTTATTCTTACATTTGATTTTATAACACAACCAAAATCCTTGGCCTGTTTTTTCATAATGTTGGCCACCACGTACCCATTGGTTAATTCAACGCCGGGGTAATTGGCAATTTCGTTGGTGAGTACCATTTGGCCGCCAATAGCCCCCTCGTTCAAAATAAGGGTTTTTAATTTTGCACGGGAAGAATAGATGCCGGCAGTTAACCCTGCTGCACCGGCACCTAAAATCATTACATCATATATTTCATCCATAAGCTGATATTTTAAACTAAATATTTATCAAGAACAGAAATTATTTGTTGCCTGTTCTGAATACTTGTGGTAGCATGTACCATTTGGCCATTTTTGTAATAAACCGTGAATGGCAGCCCCATAAATCCCCTGCACATTGGGGCATTGCGGATTGGGGTGGCTTCCTGTGTATCAAAGCCCATTGAGTAGAACCGGATATCGGGCCGTTCGCTTTCCAATTCTTCCATTACATCGTAAACAGGGATACACATCGGCCCCATTCGTCCGCAACATACCATTACATTTGCGTTTTCACTGATAATTTTTTCTAACTCTTTTGCTGTTTCTATTTCATGAACAGCGGTCTGTAACATTTTCATTGCTTTAAAATTTATTGTTTATTAATTATTTATAAAATGTTGAATCGTTGATAAATAGTTCATCATGATGGCCCAATTCTTTTTCAATCAACTCGTTTTGTATGCTCCTGACACAATCCACCGAAGGCAGGTAGGGCTTAATGTCAAGGACAGGGGTATTGTTGAATGCATCAACCCCTGATATGTAAAGAATCCCTTTGCTGATTTTTTCGAGTTTTACAATTGAAATTCCTATGGGATTTGGCCTTTTGGGGCTACGCGTAGCAAACAGCCCGAAGTTGTGTTCGTGGGTAGATGCCGGAGGGTTTACTTCCGGCTCCCATTTTTCTACTTCGCTGAAATGGAATAAGACAATTATATACTCAAAAAGGTCAAGGGTTTTTAAAGCTTCACTGTATGCAGGAAAAATTTCGATGCTGCCTTTGGCATCAGGCATTAATATCCCTTGCCGGGGCGCACCGGTTTCGGTGGTATATTCTGTATGAAATATGCCTATTGGGGTATATTTGATGGTATCGTTGTTTTGCGCGTTCATTTTTATTTTGATAATCAGAAATATAAATAAGAAAATGATTAGGGGTTTTTTCATTTTTTCATTGTTTCATTGCAGTTAATAGCCTTACGTATTTTTTAAAATAGAACAATTCTTTAAAAGCATAAAATCCACTTTCAGAAAGAATCGATTTCCAGTCGCGTTCAATAAAATCGAAAGCATATTTACACTCAATGGTTTTAAATATCCATCGGTCAGTGAATGGCATTTTTCGCATATCAAACTCGGCAAAATCGAGAATAACAAAACGTCCGCCTTCTTTCAAATGCCTGTATGCATTATCAATAACCGTTTTTCTAACCTCATGGGGGAACCCGTGTATTACAAAACTTATAAAAACAATATCGAACTTTTGGTTTAAATCGAATTCTGTATCAATGCGTTGGTTTACAAAATTTATTCTCTGGTCACTTTTGAATTTATCCCTAAATTGGTGTTCCATATTCGTGGAAATATCCAACCCGGTTATTGTGCCATGACTGTTTAAATAGGAAGCCATTAACAAAGCGTTACGTCCTGTGCCGCATCCCAAATCGAGTATCGAGTCTTCCGCATTTATTCCGATATTTTTTATGGCCTTATGTATAAAAAATTTATAAAACCCCACTGATGCCATATCCATTACCGCATCGTAATGTTTAGCTATAAAAGGCCTAAGCTCAACCCCCGAATCGGGGTAAAATTTTTCAGTACTCATAGTATTATTTTTTGCAATTAATTTTAAAAATAAAATATGCCGACAAAGCCACAAATGCGGCAAATGCAGTAAAAAATATGCTATAACCCCACTTTTCGATAATGCCGCCGGCAATTAACGGAAATATCATGGGAAAAATATTCCCTGCACCTGCGAAACCTGTGTATAAAGCCCTGTTTTCGTTCCCCGATATTTCGAGCAGCA
>CAZVTW010000300.1:5353-7306 GCA_964629805.1 uncultured Bacteroidales bacterium
CCTGCGAAACCTGTGTATAAAGCCCTGTTTTCGTTCCCCGATATTTCGAGCAGCACCCCGTTCATCGTAATTATATAAACAGAAACAATAACCCCGCCCAGCATGAATAAAAATGGTATAAATAATACATTTCCTGCCATTAGTATGGAAAAAGAAAACAAGATTGACAACAATACATTGGCGTATAACAATGTATTAAATCTTACTTTTTTATTGATTATCAACACCAACATACTTACGCTTACAACCCCAATCATTTTAAATAAAAGGAACGAGCCTGTTTGTGCGCTGCCTGTATGAAATGTTTCTTTTGCATATAATATCACAAAAGGCAACACCGACATAGCTATTCCCTAGGTATTGATAAAACCGAGATAATATTTAAGTTTCGGGTTATTTTTCCATTCTGATGCCAGCGTACCTATAAAATTCCGGATACCGGTAATCTTAGAACCCGATGGCACAACTTCTTTGATATTCCAGAACCCCAGCGAAGCTATAAGCAACGCGCCACCGCCGAAGAGGAACATCAGCGAAAAATTAAGAGGGTATGCAAAAGCTGAAAGGATTTTTTTTGCCGCAACCGCTGTTAACAGTACAATAATTCCCCCGACAATTTGCTTCGCGGAAAAAAAGGCTTTTCTTTTTTCGCTATTAATCGATTTTCCTAAAATATCGACAAAACTGATATTGGTAAATGCCCCGCTGAAAGAAAATACAGATATAAATAAAAAAATATACCATAAAGCATTTGATGAATGACTTGTTGCCATTACATATAAAATTATCGACAGGGCAAACAACGACATAATTCGCAGGTTAATTCCCGTTAGCAAAAATTTTTTCTTAAACGGGAAATGGTTGACCATGGGGGCAAACAATAATTGTGTAAAACTTGACCCGCCCATCATTATCGCCGACATGAACCCGATATGCAATGAATTTCCTCCGGCTTCGGCCACCATTGCAGGGACAACCGTGTCTACATCCATAAAGTTTTGCGCAAAAGCCAAAAAACCTGCATGCCAGAGAAAAGCCCTGAAATTATGTTTTGATATGTTATCGGTCAGGTTCATCATTTTTTATTACCGATTTTAAAATGCCTGTTTTTAAAGTAAAAAGTTTAAAATTCTGAGTATTTTGACTAAGTTCTTCTTCAATCCACTTCATGTTGTTTCTTAGTTTGGTAATTGCTTCGGGTATCGTTTCATCACCAATAATAACAGGGATAAAAAAACGGTTAACCATTTTTATATTTTTGCCAAATTGCTTTGACACCAATACCTGAACCGAATTTTCCTGCAACAATTGAATAATCGCCTCGCCCTTTTTTCTTGAGACATGCTCTTGTTCTTCATCATAGTTTTTAAAACTATTTAAAAGTTCCTTATGTACAGTAAAATCATGCCCGTCATATTCGTACAACAGGTATTTATCAGCATCCCCAAAATGTTTGGCTTCAAAGTTACCTGTGCGGCTAACCGCGAACGCAAATATTTTATTCATTGTTTTATATATTAAGAAATAGCCCCTGCCGGACAAACATTTTGACAGGCATAACAGCCCCTGCATTTATCTTCAACTATTTTTGCCACACCATTTTCAATAATAATAGCGTCTGCAGGGCATACTTCTATACATGCCCCACAACCCGTGCATAATTCGGGAGCAACTTTCGGATATTCCATTTTCTTATATAATGTATAACAATTCCATAATACATATTAATTTTCAAGTTGTCCGATAATATTTTCTGCAGGGCCTCCGCCAATAACTACTAATTCATATTTGTTATTCATCACTTTTTTTATTCTTTAACATACTCGTTAATTGGCAATTCTTTTAAAAATGCCGAAAGTTCTTTTTTCTGTTTTGAAACAGAGATACGTCCCGAACGCACAAATTGTAAAATCCCATAGGGTTTTAATACATCATACAATTTTTCGGTATCTT
>CAZVTW010000301.1:0-7273 GCA_964629805.1 uncultured Bacteroidales bacterium
ACTGTTTCATGGCCTCTTCGGCAGTCGTTGTTTTAAACTCTGTGACGATGATTTGCTTGGTTGTTTTTATCACGGCATCAATCCTGCCCGTCGAGTCAAGAACTTCGGAATCAATATAAAAACCAATCATTTTAACTACAAGGTAAAAGATGGAATGATAGTATCGTTCTTTGTCTTCAATATGAGAATAAACAATGTCTTTGAACAACACTTGTAAAAGGAATACAAATTTTTCAATATCTCCCTGTTTCAGCTTGTCAGTCAATTGATTGAGAAGTGTGTCAGTTTTATCAGTCCTTCCCCCGTTAAATTCTGCTATCAGGTGAATTGAAAACGCTCTTTCAATTTCTTTATTCGGGAAACCAAGTGTAAACAGTCCTGATCTCAGATCAATGTTTTTGATCGTTAAATAGCCGGTTTGAAAGAGCAGGGGTATTAAAGTTATATTGGTGACGTGGTATTTTTCAAGAAGTGTTTCAGAAACAACAATATTATCAAAATCAAAGGAAGTATATTGTTTTTCTTTGATCATTTTGATTAAGAATGTCGGAGTCCCGGTCATAAACCAATGCGGCGAAAACCTGCGTTTACTGAACAGGTGTATGAGGGTATAAGGGTTGTATAGGAAATTCTTTCCGTCCCAGGAATACCCGAAGTATTCATCTTCAACAGCTTTTAAAATATTTTTGTAATAGTCTTTAAAATCCTCAGCCAGTCTTTCGATATAATCAGAAAAGTGGATTTTTAGCTCATGCTTTGTGATGCCGATAAGATCATTATAATCCTGGTGTATTGTTATATCTTCCAAATGGTTCAGGTCAGAGAAAATTGATACTTTGGAGAATTTTGATACTCCTGTTATAAATAAAAATCTGATATACTGTTCGCTATCTTTAATGACGGAATAGAAGTTTTTTAGAATAACCCTGTTTTTCTCTGCCATTTCCGGTTCATCAATATAATCGATAATTGGTTTATCATATTCATCAATTAGGATAACAACTTTATTATCTTTTCCAAGGTTTTGGAGCATTTCTCTGAATTTTGAACCGGGAAATTGTTCAATAAGTTCAATGCTATTTTTTTGAGCAATCAAATCAAGCTCATCATTAATGGCGTTTGCCAATCCCTTGTCCTGATGATTGATGTTTGAAAATGACAAATGAATGACCGGATATTGTTTCCAGTCAATTCTGTCATATATCCAAAGACCTTTGAATAGTTCTTTGTTGCCATGAAAGAGTTCTTTAAGTGTATTTACTAGTAATGACTTTCCGAATCGCCGTGGCCTTGAAAAGAAATATTGTGTCGCATCGTTGATAAGCCGGTAGATATGCCGGGTTTTATCAACATAAATACAATTCTCTTCCATGAGTGAACGGAATTCCTGTCTGTTGATAGGTAATTTTTTCATATCTGAATGTGGTTTCAATCGCTAAAACAAAAACGTAGTTAAAGGTACAAAATTTTTATCAACCCGGCGCAGGAACAACTTATCCAGCTCAATTATTCAATAACACCCGACCCGATTAGTTCATCGCCATCATACCAGGCAGCAAACTGCCCTGGTGTTATTCCCCGTTGCAATTCATCAAAAACGATATAAGCAGCAGATTCAAAAATATAAAGCCTGGCTTTCTGAAGCGGCTGTCTGTAACGTATCCTGACCAGGAATGATTCACCATTGCCCGGTTTCATGCAAAGATCAGGACGAATCCAGTGAATATCTTCATGTTTTAAAGATAAAGCTTTCCTGTATAAACCGGGATGATGTTGCCCTTCTCCAACATAGACAATATTCCGGCTAATATCTGTGGCAATGACATACAATGGCTCTTTTGTGCCGCCAACATCCAGTCCTTTGCGCTGACCGACCGTGTAAAAATGTGCTCCGTTATGTATGCCGACTTTACGTCCGAATCCCGGTTCATAAACATGGGGACATGCCAGTGCATGGAGACTTTTTTCATCCATATTGTTTTTTTTGGTATTTTTTTGGGAATAAACCGTGTGTGAAGCTTCAATTCGAATAATATCTCCTTTTTTCGCTTGCAGTTGTTGCTGTAAAAACTCAGGAAGATTTACTTTTCCTACAAAACAAATTCCCTGGGAATCTTTTCTTTCTGCAGTTGGCAACTGTTGTTCAGTAGCAATTTTCCTGACCTCCGGTTTAGTGAGATGGCCGATTGGAAACAGCGCTTTTTCTAATTGTTTCTGATTGAGCTGGCATAAAAAGTAACTTTGGTCTTTGTTCCTGTCAATCCCTGCAAACAGCCGGTATATTGTTTTTTGGTCTTTTTTTAAAGTCTCTTTCCGGCAATAATGTCCTGTTGCAACAAAATCAGCGCCTAATTCAAGCGCCTTATCCATAAAGATGTCAAATTTTATTTCTCTGTTGCATAAGACATCAGGATTTGGAGTCCGGCCAAAAGAATATTCGGCAAACATGTAGTCAACAACTCTTTTTCGGTACTGTTCGCTCAAATCAACTTCATGAAACGGGATATCCAGCTTTTTTGCGGCCAGCCCGGCGATAAACCGGTCTTCGTCCTCATTACATTCACTGGAAAGCAGACCTGTCCTGTCGTGCCAGTTTTTCATGAACATGGCTTTCACATCATGTCCTTCTTTCTTCAACATGTAAGCTGCAACACTTGAATCAACGCCACCGGATAAACCTACAACCACTTTTGACATACGCTATCCTCCTCATTATTGTCTGAAAAAAAAAGCAATATTAATGAGAATGTCATTTGTCACAAAATATTGTTTCACACATTTTTAAATTTTATTACTTTTGCATCCGGTAAATAAACTAAATCCAGTAAGTGTATGTTCGAAAGTTTATCAGATCGTCTTGAAAGTTCCTTTAAATTATTAAAAGGAGAAGGCAGAATAAGTGAGATAAATATAGCAGAAACGTTAAAGGATGTCAGGCGTGCTTTACTTGATGCTGACGTTAATTTTAAAATAGCAAAGAATTTCACCACCAAGGTCAAAGAAGAAGCTTTAGGTCGTGACGTTCTGAAGTCTATCAAGCCGGGACAGATGATTGTGAAGATTGTGCATGACGAACTTGCCAATCTGATGGGGGGGGACAAAGTAGACGTGAATATCAAAGGTAATCCTGCTGTCATTCTCATTGCCGGTTTACAGGGTTCAGGTAAAACAACGTTTTCAGGTAAACTGGCGGGATTTTTAAAACAGAAACGTGGGAAATCACCACTTCTCGTTGCCGGCGACGTATACAGACCTGCTGCGATAGAGCAGTTACAGATTCTTGGCGAACAGATTAACATCCCGGTTTATACGGAAGAAGGAAATAAAAATCCTGTTAAAATAGCCAAAGCTGCCATTAAAGAAGCAAAACTGAAAGGTCATGATTTAGTTATCATTGACACAGCCGGACGACTTGCTATTGATGAGCAGATGATGGACGAGATTTCTAATATCAAAAAAGCGGTTACACCTCACGAAACGCTTTTTGTTGTAGACTCCATGACAGGCCAGGATGCTGTGAATACGGCCAAAGAGTTCAACGACAGGCTTGACTTTGACGGCGTGGTTTTGACTAAGCTTGATGGGGATACCCGTGGTGGCGCGGCGCTTTCTATCCGGACAGTTGTCAATAAGCCCATCAAATTTGTCGGTACCGGTGAAAAACTTGATGCCCTGGATATTTTCTATCCCCAACGTATGGCCGACAGGATTCTTGGTATGGGCGATGTTGTTTCTCTGGTTGAAAAAGCACAGGAACAATTTGATGTTGATGAAGCCAGGAAATTACAGAAAAAGATTGCTAAAAATCAGTTCAATTTTAATGATTTTCTGACCCAAATAGGACAGATCAAAAAAATGGGCAACATCAAAGACCTGGCAGCCATGATTCCCGGGGTTGGTAAAGCAATGAAGAATATGGATATTGATGATGACGCTTTTAAGAGTATCGAAGCAATTATCCGCTCAATGACACCTGGTGAACGGGAAAACCCAAAAATACTCAATGGCAGCAGACGGCGAAGAATTGCAAATGGCAGCGGAAATGACATCCAGGAAGTTAACAGACTCATTAAACAGTTTGACGAGACAAGAAAAATGATGAAAATGATGTCAGGAGGGAAAAACCTGGCTAAAATGATGGGCAATATGAAAAGAAGATAGCAAGCGTTTTTTTATCATTATTTTGATAATCATATTAGAAATATTTTTGTTTTTATAGAACCTGACTAAAACAGACAGGAAAAAAAATAATATCATATGGAACTGATTGACGGGAAAACAGTATCAAAAACCATTAAAGAGGAAATTAAGCAAGAGGTAGAAAAGATAAAACAGGAAGGCGGAAAAATACCACATCTTGCCGCAGTTCTTATCGGTCATAATCCTGCAAGTGAAACCTATGTTGCAAGCAAAGTAAAAACATGTGAGCAGATAGGTTTCAAATCAACGCAAATACGCCGTGAAGACGCAATCACCGAACAGGAACTGCTCGATATCATTGATACTTGCAATGCAGATGATGATATTGATGGTATTTTGGTACAATTACCACTTCCCGGGCATATTTCCGAACAAAGAGTGATAGAACATATAGATTACCGGAAGGATGTTGACGGATTCCATCCTGTGAATATCGGGAAAATGGTTGCCGGTATGCCAGCCTTTGTCTCAGCAACTCCCGCAGGTATTCTGGAACTCCTTAAACGGTATGAAATACAAACAGAAGGAAAACATTGTGTTGTTCTCGGACGAAGTAATATAGTGGGAACCCCGGTAAGCATCCTGATGTCAAGAAAATCATACCCTGGAAACTCTACCGTAACTGTTTGCCACAGCAGAACACAAAACCTGAAGGAAATAACCTCACAGGCAGATATCCTCATTGCTGCAATTGGCAAAAAAGAATTTGTGACTGCTGATATGGTGAAAGAAGGCGCTGTTGTTATTGATGTAGGAATACACAGGGAAAAATCGACAGTAACAAAATCGGGTTGGAAACTCAGGGGAGATGTCAAATTTGACGAGGTGTCGAAAAAGTGTCGTTACATTACACCGGTACCGGGTGGTGTTGGACCAATGACTATTGCTGCCCTGATGATGAATACCCTGAAAGCATCAAAACAAAAAAACATCAGCTAATCTGTTTCAGAGCCTTATCATAGGTTTTGACAGGCATTTGACAGGTTTTATCTTTACAAACATAAATATACGTTTCATCTTCCACATACCTGTCTTTTAAAATTGGAATATCCGATGGTTCAGTTGATCCGGCTATAACAATTCCCGGATTATATTCCGAGTCAAATTGCTTTCTGATGATATGAGCATCTTTACCCGTGAAGGCAATTTGATAAGGATTTTTGCCATGAAACAAGCAAACACTGCCCCAATGTGCGAAAAAGTTCAGGTAATTTGATATGTTTTCACTGATATTTTGAACCATTTGAATTGAGATATCCAAATATTTTTCATCATAAAAAAGTTTGCCGAGAATGGCCAGATTCATGGCCATGATTGAGTTTGATGATGGTATGACATTATCGTTTACTTCCATTTTTCTTGCCACCACAACATCATCCAGGTCTGATGTGTAAAAAAACATACCTGACTTTTCATCATAGAAATGTGTAATAGCATAATCTGTTAGTTTTCGGGCATAAACAAGCCATTTTTCATCTAGTGTTGCCTGGTAGAGTTCTGTAAAAGCTCTTGCAACAATGGCATAATCGTCGAGGAAGGCATTGATATGCGCTTTGCCGTTTTTGTATGTCCTGTAAAGCTGAAAATTATCTCTTAAAAGATTGTTAACGATGAAAAGAGCATTGTTTTCTGCAATTTTTAGAAAATGTTGATCGTCAAATATTCTGTAAGCCTCCACAAATGCTTTTAACATCAATCCATTCCAGGAGGTCAGGATTTTATCATCCAGCCCCGGCCTTATTCGCTTGTTTCGGGCTTCTAATAGAATTACCCGGCATTCAGCCATTTGATTTACAAAATCTGTTGGCTCAATATCAAAAGACCTGGATATTTCTTCAATGGTTTTGTCAACATATAAAATGTTACCATATCCTTCCCAGTTTCCTTTTTCTTTGACATTATAACAGGCTGAGAATAACGTGGATTTATCTCTAAGCAGGGAATCAATTTCTTTTTTCTCCCAAACATAAAATTTACCTTCAATCCCTTCACTGTCAGCATCCAGCGCTGAATAAAAGCCATGTTCGGGCGACATCATCTCCCGCTGAACAAATTGCAGGGTTTCATAAACAGTATCCTGACAACGCGTATCTTTTGTAAGTTGATAGAGTCTGGCATATAAACTGACTAACTGGGCATTATCATAGAGCATTTTTTCAAAATGAGGAACTTTCCATTCCATATCAACAGCGTATCTTGCAAATCCGCCTCCTACATGATCATAAATACCGCCCTGTGAAATACGTTTAAGGGTCTTCCTGACATGGTCCAACACCTGGAGGTCCTTTGTGTGGTAATAATATTCCAACAGGAAGATGTATGATGAAGGCATAGGGAACTTTGGAGCGCCTTTTGATCCACCATTTTGGATGTCAAATTTAGTTTTCCATTTTTCAACGCCACTGCTGAGTAAATTTACATCAAGTTCAGTCTTGCTATCTTTTTTAACAATATGCTCATAATAAGTAACCCCCTTGGTAAGGTCTTCTGCTATGGTACGGAGCTTCCCGGGATTTTTTTCATATTCGGAAGCGAGATTGGAAATAATACTCTTCCATTGATTTTTTGGGAAATATGTACCGCCGAAAACCGGTTGTCCGTTCGGAAGCGCAAAACAATTCAGGGGCCATCCGCCACCACCGGTGAGTATTTGTACTGCTGTCATATAAACCTGGTCGACATCCGGTCGTTCTTCCCTGTCAACCTTTATGCAGACATAATGTTTATTCATAATCGATGCAATCCCTTCGTCTTCAAATGATTCACGTTCCATCACATGACACCAGTGACAGGCTGAATACCCGATACTTATGAGAATCATTTTATTTTCTTTTCGGGCTTTATCAAGCGCCTCTTCTCCCCAGGGATACCAATTTACAGGATTGTATGCATGTTGTTGCAGATAGGGACTTGTTTCACGTCCTAATTTGTTCATTGGACGGTTGTTGTTCCCTGATTTTTTCATTTCTGTCATTCTGTTTTGTTTTTGATGAGATTTGCAACATAATTCTTATTTCAGATTTTTTCTTTTTCAATACCAAACAAGTTTCATGGGTAATTGTTTTATGTATGA
>CAZVTW010000302.1:0-7257 GCA_964629805.1 uncultured Bacteroidales bacterium
TCACTTCGGACTAACTTCCCAGGACATAAATAATACTGCATTTCCACTTTTATTCAGAGATGCAATACATAATATATATTATCCTCTTTTGGAAGATATTCTGGGCAGGCTGAATTCTATGTCTTCTTCCTGGTCTGATATTGCAATGCTTGCCCGCACACATGGTCAGCCGGCATCACCGACACGTTTGGGTAAAGAAATCATGGTTTTTTATGAACGGCTTTCGGTACAGCTTGAGTTATTAAAAAAAATACAGAACTCGGCAAAATTTGGCGGAGCAACTGGCAACTTCAATGCTCATTATGTTGCCTATCCAAACATAGAATGGATTAAATTTGCCAATGAGTTTGTCAACGATACATTAAAACTGGAACGAGCCCAGACAACGACCCAGATAGAACATTACGATAATTTTGGAGCTATTTTTGACAACCTCAAAAGAATCAATACAATTCTGATAGATTTTTCAAGGGATGTCTGGTTATATATTTCCATGGATTATTTTAAACAGAAAATCATTGAAGATGAGGTAGGATCATCAACAATGCCGCATAAAGTAAATCCGATTGATTTTGAAAATGCAGAAGGGAATCTGGGTATTGCAAATGCATTGTTAGAACATCTTTCAGCTAAACTACCAATTTCCAGGCTACAGCGAGACCTGACAGATTCAACAGTGTTACGTACAATTGGTATTCCCCTTGCTCACACTATCATTTCCCTCAAATCAATTCAAAAAGGACTTAACAAACTTATTGTCAATCCTGAAAAAATAGCCTCTGATCTTGAAAAAAACTGGAGTATTGTCAGCGAGGCTATTCAATCTATTCTCAGACGCGAGAATTACCCGGAACCATTTGAAACCCTGAAATCACTGACCCGCTCGCACAAAAAAATGAATAAGGACTCCATTCATGAATTTATTGATTCTTTAAGTGTCAGTGATTCAGTAAAATCAGAATTGAAAAAGATTTCTCCTGAAAACTATACAGGTATATAATTTTTATGACTTTAAAGCTGGTCGAAAAATTGTTTTACCACTTGTTTTCAGATTAATGATTTGAAACGAAATCACCAGCAATGTTTATTTCGTTTCAAACCCAAAGAGCCTATTGGTGATCTGATTCCCGGATGGTTTTTTCGAATTTTTTTATCACATACCTGGTAACATAGTAAGTCAGTATAATAAGAGCAGGCCAGGTTAATAGCCATATGATTTGTGGTAAATAATTCATAATTAGCAAATTAATTAATATTTATGATCTTCCCCTGATAATTCTTGTTTATCAATTTGTTTTTTATTGATAGCGCGCCATGTAATAATAATATATGTAGCTACAAACGGAACTAAAAGAGAAGCATAGCTCATAGCAGTTAAGGTATAATGACTTGATGAACTATTTCTTATGGTTAATGAGCTTTGCATGAACTCTTTTAACATCTCCGGATTATTGATAATTTCATTGTCGAAGGGATAAGCAGGATAAAAAGCTGTGTTGTTATAACCCGCAATGAGAAATAAGCACAGAACCGTTAAAACTGTTCCAAATCCTGAAATATATATCCCATTTTTTATATCCTTCAAAAGAGAACCTGCTATACCAATTAACACGGAAACCACACCAATTAGAAAGAGGACAAGCGCAATAGGCATTTCAAGAAAATTATTGAGATATTTATTTTTCTGAAGATAACCTTCCTGTGTTTGGGGATTAACGGCAAATCCTTCTTTGAGTAGTAACCAAATAGTGAAAACAAGAAAAAATATAACAAACGGGATGGCATTATATATAAGATGCTTATTAGAGCGTTTTATCAAAGCTTCATCAAAGATGTTATTTTTAAAATATAATATACCAAGTACCCTTGCCAGGAAAAATACGGTTAATCCCAGGGCTATATTATGAAAATTCAGGACAGCCTCAAGCCCGTGAGAAGCACTTTCCCACTGCGAGAAATTATATTCGTTGACAGAAAAATTAGCGCCATTAAAAAATGTTCCAACTGCTGTACCAATAAGGATGGTTCCAAGCGCTCCGTTGATAAAAAGAAAGGTTTCGAAGGTGCGGGATCCGAGAAGATTTTTTGGCTTGCTTCTGTATTCGTAAGAAACAGCCTGAATAACAAAAGCAAAAAGAATCAGCATCCATACCCAGTAAGCGCCACCAAAGCTGGTTGAATAAAACAAGGGGAAGGAAGCAAAGAATGCACCTCCAAAAGTAACCAGAGTTGTAAATGTAAATTCCCATTTTCTGCCGAGAGAATTCACAAGCAGGGAGCGTTCATCTTCAGTTTTCCCCAATGTGTAAATAAGTGTCTGCCCTCCCTGAACAAACATTAAAAAAACAAGAATTCCTGCAAGCAGAGAAATGATAAACCACCAATATTGTTGGAGTGCAAGATGCGATAATGACTCAAACATAGCGTGTCAAATTTATATTATTAGTTTTTTAATATTGTTTGTTTTTCCGGCCCTTTTTTAATTTGACTGACCATTATACGAATTTCAGCTATCAAAAGTATTGTGAAAGTCACTGCAAACAGCCAAAATGTAACCTGTACTGATCCGGCGCTTATTCGTGAAACGGCTTTCATGGTGGGCATAATATCCTGAATGATCCAGGGCTGTCTGCCCATTTCTGCCACCAGCCACCCTAAAATTGTTGCCAGATAAGCTAAAGGTATGGTAAAAAGGGCTGTCAATAAAACTATTTTTTTATTTTCAATTCTGTTTTTGAAAGTGAGATAGAGAATGACCAAAATAAGCAGAAAAAAATGTCCTCCCAATATTACCATAATATGGAAGGAGTAGAATGCAACAGGTACATTTGGGATGAGATCATGAGGGTCTTCAAAATAACCATAGCCAAAATATTGGTAATTTGATCGGAAAACCTCCAGAGCTTCTTGAGCAGCTGTCTCATTGTTATTTTCTTTT
This sequence comes from uncultured Bacteroidales bacterium, assembly GCA_964629805.1. Lineage (GTDB taxonomy): Bacteria > Bacteroidota > Bacteroidia > Bacteroidales > CAZVTW01 > CAZVTW01. The sequence continues at coordinate 2,939 of CAZVTW010000302.1, forward strand.
GCTTTCTTATAATCGGCCAGAGCATTGATAGCCAGCTTCCCTTTATCAATTTTTTCATAGGATGACATAATTTTCTGTTCCTCATTCCCGTTTACTAAATCGGCAATTCCCGGGACGAAAGCATTAGGAGATAAAAATCCCATGTAAGATAGCATATTTGGAATTTCAATCTTGAAAGCGAACTCTTCACGCTCCTGTCCGTTTACTTCCACAGGTTGTCCAAAAAAACCAATTGCCACAAGGGGTGCGTTCTTTTGCCCATCATATAATGCTTCCATCGCAGCGAATTTCATTGGTTGCACCCTTGCCATTTCCCTGGCAGATTCATCTCCGGTTACAATAAGAAATATGGTAGAAAAAACGCCAAACACTCCTGCTACAATAATGCTCTTTTTAGCAAAAATAAGATCGCGTTTTTTCAGGATAAACCATGCGCTAACACCTATGACGAACACAGAGGCTAAAACATACCCTGATGATATGGTATGAAGAAATTTGTTAATAGCTGTAGGAGAGAACAGCACATCCCAGAAATTTGCCATTTCATTTCTCGCCGTATCAGGATTAAACACCATACCAACAGGGTTTTGCATCCAGGCATTAGCAACAAGAATCCATAAAGCAGAAAGATTAGCGCCAAAAGCAACAAGCCAGGTTGATAACAGGTGAAACTTTTTACTGACCTTGTTCCATCCAAAAAACATCACAGCAATAAAAGTTGATTCCATGAAAAAGGCCATTATACCTTCTATTGCCAGGGGGGCGCCAAATATGTCACCAACAAACCAGGAATAATTTGACCAGTTGGTACCAAATTCAAATTCAAGAATGATTCCTGTTGCTACACCAATGGCAAAATTTATTCCGAATAGTGTCATCCAGAATTTGGTGATTTTTTTCCACTCAGGATTCCCGGTCTTAACATAGATGGTTTCCATAATGGCGATGATGAATGTTATACCCAGTGTTAAAGGGACAAACAACCAGTGATAAATAGCAGTAAGTGCAAATTGGCCTCTTGACCAATCAACAAGAGCCATGTCAATTGATTCCATATTGCTTAAAGATACTTATAAAATTAAATTAATTCTAAAAACAGATAAAATTTTCATTCATTAATTGGTTAATTCCCTGATAACATGCTCTCCGCGTTCTTTGTCAGTGTCAAAATGTTCCCGGAGATAATCTTTGAAAAAAAACAACCTGAAAATAGCAAACATGACAAATAACTTGATGATTATGATCAGCCATAATTTTTTCCCCACTGTCATAGATCGAAAGCCGTCGTAATAAAAGTAAAACAGATTTCGAAAAACTATCAGAACTTTATTTATCATGCTCATAGAAAATTTTAACTAACCAAAAATAAATAAAATATCCAAACTTGTATATATTTATAGATATAAAGTTTTTATTTATAACAATTATAAAAAAAATCACTTATTGTCAATCTTTCATTCTCAACAAAAAATAATCGACACTTTTCAAGAACCTTATATTTCTTTCCTTACGATAAAATGTTAACTTGGTAATGAAAAATGCCCGATTATTTAAGTTTTCTATTAATTGTGGCAGATGGTTTTACTCTTCCCCGGGTTTTAATAAAATAAAATGAAGGAAGGTGTAACTATGAAAAAGTTATAAACCTCTATACTATCCTATTTTGACTTAATGCAATTATCTTAAATATCCTATAACTTAAGTCTTGATGCGAAATAGACTGTAGATAATAAAAGAAAAAAAGTTCAGATTATTTATTTTTAAGCCTTTAGAGGTACTGAAAGCCAGGAGATGATAAGACTAATGAGTCTACACCGAGAAGTCCATTTGTTGCCAAACTCTGCGTTGTAGAGTCTCGACTGAGTCGAGGCGAAAATCTTACTGCCCGGAGTGGTCTCACTTTGAAAGAGAAAGAATGAATTATTTCCCTAGTGACATATTTTTCATGATATCATCCAACTTTTTAGTCAATCTCTGATTCAGTTCAGTCCGGTTGTAAATACCTGTAATGTTGGCTAGTCTCTGAACAGAGTGCATTGAAATATTCCTTTCGTACTCATTTGCTTTGGCCTTTTCAGGACGCAGTGACATGAAGTATTCAACTTCATCAATGGTGACATCAGCAAGCACATTTGCAACACTGTCTCCTTTTTCAAAAAAGCCTGCTTTATAATAATTCTCTATCATTGGCAGGACAGTGTAATCATAAGGGAATTTTTCGTTAGGCATCAGTTCAATACTTTTGTCAAGGACTAATTTTGCAGAATCTAATTTATTTTCATTTACCAGTTTCGTTGATAACCTGGCAAACATACCCCTGATATCCATAATCTTTGATGTACGCTTGTTTTGTTCGTCAATATATACATCAGGTTCACCCATTCGTCCCCAGGTAAACTTGTTCATTACATTATCATACATAATATCGCTGATGATATTCCCGTACTCTCCGTCTTTCACTGGTGTTTCGTATGGTACGAGTCTGTAAGCAAAACCTTCAAACTGGAAATATTTCTGAAGACCTAAGTAATTTTCGGTTCCTATGCTTGTTGCAAAATAAACCGGTCTTTCCCATTTATTTGTTGCAAGCAGATCAAGGATCATCAAATCACTTTTCATCAGGTAACTTTTCGACAAGTTCATTTCCAAAGCCGGCAATATTTTATCCTCATAGCCTTTCGGGACAGTTCCGTTTGTGATTACTTTCGAACTGTCAACCGGGATCAATAACTTGCGGGTTGGAAGGTAATCAAGCTGTTCTCCCATCATAGTACCTAATCTGGTATCCGGCGAATCAGAAGCAACAAACCTCATGACTCTTTCGATGTCAACGTATTTTTTGATTCGTTCTCTTATCGGAACGATATCCCTGATTCCTTGTCTGAATTGTTCCTCCTCCAAAGAAAACGGAACAGGGTCAGATTCATAAGCCTTGCGTTTCATCTGGTCAATATACCAATCGGTGCTCAGGAGGCTAAGATTAACGACCCTGACATCAGTCCGGATTCCTTCAACTTCCTGCACATACCAAAGCGGGAATGTGTCATTATCACCATAAGTAAACAAAATGGCATTTGGAACGCACGAATTCAGGTAATTAATCGCCCAGTCGCGGGCTGTGTATCTTCCTGAACGGTCATGATCGTCCCAGTTTTCAGCAACAAGTATAGCAGGAATGGATAAACTAATAACAATAGCGAGAATAGCTGCAACTTTCGCCTGGATATATTTTTTCACATAATTAAAAATACCAGGCACACCCATACCTATCCAAATGGCAAAGGCGTAAAAAGAACCGGCATATGCATAATCTCGTTCCCGCGGTTGTAAAGGCGTCTGATTAAGATAGATGACAATGGCAATGCCGGTAAAGAAAAAGAGCATTAATACGATCCAGAATGTTTTGCGCTCATTCCTGTAGTTATATATCAATCCGATAATTCCAAGTATCAGAGGTAGTAAGTAGTATTTATTTGTTGATTTTCCTGAGAATTTTAAAGGCAGATCATCCTGGTTACCCAATCTGTAATTATCCCAAAATGGTATTCCTGACAGCCAATTACCTTTAATGGGTTCACCATGCCCCTGAATATCATTTTGTCTTCCGGCAAAATTCCATAAAAAATACCTAAAATACATATGCCATACCTGGTACCTGAAGAAAAATTTGAGATTTTCAAAAAACGTCGGTTTGTATCGTACTTCAGATTCTCCACTTCTGCCAGGCACCCTGATGGGGGTGCCTTTAATATTTGCCCAGGATTTGTACTGACTGATATGCCTGTCCTGAAAACTATACATCCTGGGAAAAAAAGTCATAAAATCCGGATCGTATTTATATTCAGGATTTGTCAGTGTTATTTTTTTATATTTTCCGTTCTTCTGAATATATGATTCCCTGTTTTCCTGGTCTATGACCGGGGCATTGTAGTATTGCCCGTATAATAAAGGTCTGTCGCCGTATTGTTCCCTGTTGAGGTAAGAAAGTAAAGAGAACACATGTTCAGGATTGTTTTCATCCATAGGAGGATTAGCATGTGAGCGGATGACAATCATTGTAAAAGATGAATAACCGATTACAATGAAAAGAAATGACAGGATAATGGTATTTAAAACAACAGAATGCTTTTTTGTCGTGTAATATAAACCGATAACAATCAGTCCGATGAGCATCAATGCGTAAATGATTACACCTGTTTTATAAGGTAATCCGAATCCATTAATAAAAATCAGTTCAAACTTTGAAGCAATCTTCACAATTCCCGGGATAACGCCATAGATAATAGTACCAAGTATGACCATTGCAATAAGGGATGCAT
>CAZVTW010000303.1:0-7203 GCA_964629805.1 uncultured Bacteroidales bacterium
CCTCGACCTCGAACTTTCTGGCCGAGACACTTACTATATGGATGGACACTAATTAATAAATTTCTATTATATTTTTACGGTACAAAGATAATACCGGATTTAGAAAAAACCAAAATAATTGAGGAATTTCATTTTAGACATTGATTATTTAGAATTGTAATGTATGAATTGGTTAAAAATAATAAATAAGTATTACCCGGACAATTCCAATTTAAGGGCGCTTTTGATTGATCATAGCGCTGCTGTTGCCAGAAAAGCGCTTGAAATCGCGGAAAGGAATCCCCAGTTTAAAACTGATAATCAATTTATTGAAGAAGCATCAATGCTTCATGATATTGGCATTTTCCTGACATTTTCCCCAAAAATTGGATGTCTCGGTGAAAAGCCTTACGTTTGTCATGGATACCTGGGCAGGGAACTGATTGAAAAAGAGGGACTCCCTAAGCATGCCCTTGTTTGTGAAAGGCACGTAGGAACAGGTTTCTCTGTTGAAGATATTATTCGGCGGGGATTACCAATCCCGCATCGTGACATGAGACCTGTTTCCATTGAGGAGGAGATTATTTGTTTTGCAGATAAGTTTTATTCTAAAAGTAAAGGAGCTGGCCAGGAGAAGAAACTAAAAAAAGTTATAAAATCTCTTGCAAAACATGGAGAGGAAAATGTTGAACGATTTGAATACTGGATGAAAAAGTTTAATTATCAAGATCATTGGTGAATATTCTGAATCACCGGAATAAATGAAAAAATCCCTGATCCTGGTAACTGTATCCTTCAATATCTGTTATTTGAATAAAATAAAAATAAATACCCGGAGATGCGTACCTGTCAGACTCCATAACCCTCCCATTCCAAAGGACCTGGTCTGTACCTGTATAGTTTAATTTTCCCGGGTCATGAACAATACGCCCCCATTGATTGAAAATGGTAAGCTGAAAGTGGTCCAATTTCTGTGAACGTGTAAACTTAAAAACATGATTCCCTGAGTTACTGCTTAGTTTAATAATATTGGGAAAAGCAAAAAAACTGCTGCAGTCAATGCTGTCAATACATGCTTCACCTGTTTTTATACATCCGTTTTCATCGATGAGCTCATAAAGGTATGTTCCGGGAGGCAAATTTTCTAAGGATTCAATTTGTTGGTTATCGTCATAAAGCCATTTAATGGCAAGTTCTCCTGTTCCGCCGGAAATTGAGAATTTTATTGACCCTGTGTTTTTATTGAAACAACTGGCCTGTGTTTCCAGGTCAATAGAAATTTTTTCCGGCTGAATGATGTCAGCGTCTGTTGTTACAGAGCAATCAGAAGAATCTTCCACTAAAATATGAAATTGACCGGCTGCGAGAGTATCAAATATTCCGGTACGGGATAAATATTCTTCATTGAGCCAGTACATGAAATCACCCCGTCCTCCGGAAGCGAATACATGAATTTGACCTGTTGAATCTCCATAACAGTGTGGTTCATTAATATGTAATGAATCAATAATCAGTTCAGGAGGAGACTTTATTTGATACTCCTTAGCTGACTGAGTCTCACAATTATGATCGTCTGTAACTGTTATGACATATTCTCCGGCAGGCAGTCCTTCAAATACCGGTATCTCCTGCATGGATTCATTATTGAGAGCATATAAATATGGAGGGCTTCCCCCGTTTTCTTCTACCCTGATAACACCGTTTTCATAACCATTGCATTGCAAAGGAGTTATATCAACTGATTCAATCCGCAGTTCTTCGGGTTGGTCAAGAGTAATGCTGTCACTCACCAGGCATTTATTTTTATCAGTGACATTAATAATATATTTTTGTTCTGCAGACATATGTTCCAATACAGGTTCTTTTGTTTGGTTTTGATCCGTCCACTGATATGAGTATGGCTTCGTACCGCCGGAGGCAATTGTTTCGACCTTTCCTGTTGTATCCCCAAAACACATAATGTGCTCCAATGTGTCAATTTTAATGGTTAATTTCTCCGGCTCGGATAACCGGACACTATCTTCTGCTTTACAACCCAGTGAGTCAATCACCCCGAAAACATAAACTGTATCGGCCTTAAGACCGGTTATAACAGTATCGGTAGTACCGGCCTGACCGTTAAACAATAATGTTGTTGGACCTGTTCCGCCTGCTGCTGAAATTTTGACTCTGCCATTTTGATAACCTGTACATGAAATCTGGTTAAGGATTTCAGAATAGACAATAAGCTGAGACGGTTGTTCAAGGGTTATGCTATCTACAGCAGTGCAAGAATTGTCATCTGTCACAATCACAGATACATTTTGATTTGCAGGAAGTGACTCAACTATTGAATCGGTTTCTTCCGGGAAACCTGACCAAGAATATTTATATGGCTTTGTTCCGCCCTGTGACCGGGCTACAACCTTTCCATCCGGCTGTCCATAACAGGTTATTCCTGATAAAACATGTAATTCAGTCTTTAAAGAAGGTGGTTCTGTCAGATAAAACTCGTCATGGGCTAAACAACCCAGGGAATCAGTGACTTCTACAGTATAAGTTGTATTGCCGGTCAAACCGGTTCGTTCGCCTGAAACTGCGGTTGTGTCGTCAAACCAATGAAAAGAGCAGGGAGATGTTCCGCCAACCGGATCAATAATGATTTTTCCTGTGTTTTCTCCAAAACAGGCAATATGTTGAATATCCAATGGAACTAATCTGAGAGAATCAGGTTGATGTATTTGAAATGAATCCGTATTGAAATAACAATGATTTGAGTCTATTACTGTTATAGCATGATTTCCTGCATCTAATTCCCTGAACATGCCATCATCTGAGACTATGGTATCATCTAAATAATAAATATAAGGGGGGTATGAGCCAGAGACAGAGACAGAAACAGAACCGTCCCCGCCCCCATAGCAACTTACATCCTGACTTATCATCGTATCAAGTGAAAATGCAGGCGGCAAAATTTGTACTGTTTTTTGATTGCTTTTACACTCATTCACATCTTTTACCTGAACTGTATACTGCCCGGAAGTAAGATGTTCAAAATATGATGAAGTCCGGACTGACTCCCCTGGGTAAAGGCTGAAAAAAAGACTGTCTGTTCCTCCGCTTGCAAGTACCTGAATTTTTCCGGCAGAATCAGCAGGACAGATGTTGTGCGTTACTTCAATGGAATCAATTTTTACCAAGGGAGGATTAATAATATGAGTTTCTTCTGATTCGGCCCGGCATTTCATTGAATCAACTGCTGCCAATGTATAATCTCCTTCTCTGAGTGAATTTATGGTATCGGTATTATGAATGCGACGGTCATTTAAAAAGATATCGATTGACCCGCGTCCACCTTCTACTGAGTAGATAATTTCACCATTATCGAAATTGTGACAGGTGATATTATGATAATAAAGCGTATCAAAATGAAGTTCCGGTGGATTATGCACAATGTAATCCATTGTTGAAGTGGCAATGCAGCCGTACGAATCTTTTGTTGAAACAGTGTAAATACCGCCCGGTAATCCTTCGAATACAGGCTCTTTGCTGACCAGGGTGTCACTGAGTAAATATTCCTTTTCCAGTCTGCCACCCATTGTACTAACTTTAATATATCCGTCATTCATGTCATGGCAGGTAATATCCTCAACTGTTTCTCCTGTAAACCTGACAGGATCAGGTCCTTCAATATTGACAGGTCCGTAAATGTATACACATTCATTTTCATCCTGAATCGTAAAAGTATATTCACCCGTATGGAGATGAGGAAAAGAATCACGCAATGAAAAGAGCGTATCATTTATTTTGATTCGCAATTCGCCTGTACCTCCTGATGGAAAGAGATGAATAAGGCCATTGGTATCCCCGGGACAGGTAATATCTTTTGTATGCAATGAGTCTATGCCTATTGGCATTGGCCTGCTTATGACTGCATGTTTCTCAACTGTACAGGCATTATCATCAATGACCGTCATCTGCCAGTTACCATAAGTCAAATTTTCAAAATGCCCCTGGCTTTGGGTAAGGGTATCCATTAACATGTAGCTCAAATCGCCTGTTCCGCCTGTAGCCTCGATATCAATGCTGCCATCCTGTCGGTCAAAACAGCTCATATCAGAGGTTTGGAAAGAATCTATGAGAATTTCAGGCGGATCAGTCAACTGAATGATTTTATCATGGTTAAGCACACATCCTTTTTCATCCCTTAAGGAAAGAGAATATTCACCAGCAGTCAAATGTCTGAAAATACCGGAGGGTTCAATAGCTGAATCATTGAGAATATGGTCTCTCTGGCCGGTTCCGCCATCTGAAAACACCTCTATTCTGCCATCGGCAGCACGATAACACAAGGGATCACTGAACGAAACAGAATCAATGGATAAAGGCAATGGTTCAAGGATGATAATGCCGGCATCATCTTCACAATCATTCGAATCCTTCACAACCACATGATATTTACCACCAGGTAATTTATTGAAAATTGAATCAGGGGTAAAGTTTTCGCCATTGTCGATGGAATACTGAAGCCGGCCTGTTCCTCCTATAGCGTTTATTTTTAGCACAGCAGTACTGTCATACCAACAATTCCTGTTTCTAATTGTATCAATAGAAAGAATTCGAACTTTCGATGGATTTTGAATGGAAAAAATGCTTGAGGAAGAAATGCAATTATTCGCATCACTTGTCACAATAGAATAAATTCCGCCCTGTAGATTATCAAATACCGAAGTGTCCTGAACGATGGAGTCATTCAATATAAATTGTAAATTTCCTGTACCCCCGGAGGCAAAAATTTCAGCCCTGCCATCATTTATGTTGTGACAGGTGATATCCTCAAAGTCAATTGAATCTATGGTTAACTCAGGAGGATTGGAAATTTGAATTGTTTCATGATAATCCATCATACAGCCTTTTGAATCCTTCACTTTGAGGTCATAGTCTCCTGGCAATAAGTCGATATATTCCGGATTATTTTGAGCCAGTGTATCATTAAGTATATATTCCAGGTTACCAGTACCACCCTCTGCATGGACAATGATTCCACCATCCGCAGAATCATGGCATAAAACCCGGGTAACTGTCACTGATTCTATGTGAATTGAATCAGGACCCAGGATAAAAACAGAGTCAGTAAAAGCAGAACAATTATTTTCATCCATAGCTTCAATAACGTAGCCTCCGGGAGCAAGGTCAGTAAAAACAGCTGAGTCCTGAAAATGGATTCCGTCTAATGAATACCTTATTTCACCTGTTCCACCGCTTGCGGTAGAGGATAATTGACCGTCATTATATCCGGTGCACGAAACATGGGATATTTCCACGGGTTCAAAAATAATTTCCGGGTAGTAGTCAACAAAAGCGGCATCAGTGCCCACACATGAATTGATATCAATAGCAAAAACATAATAGAACCCGGGTGTTGTTACTGTATATGTTGGTTCAGTACTTCCATCCTGCCAAAAATATTGATTTTTACTTTTTGTGGCGTCTAACATATATTCCTCCCCGTAGCAAATAATTGTATCCCGGCCAATGTCAATGATATTTTCAGGATAATACCCTATATGTATGGTATCGGATAACCGACATTCATCTTTGACGACCTCCACCCAATAATATCCTGTATCCTTGATTTGGATAGTCTGCTCATTACTCCCGGTATTCCACATGTATGTATCCTGTGCTTCTCCAGCATCGAGTGTGTATGTTGTTCCCGGGCAAATTTTTGTGTCAGCGCCGATATTGAGAGAACTGTAGCCTGAATAAAAACCATATTCTGAGCTGGGACCAACCTGATTCAGGATGCCAAGGTGAAAGACGCCTGCTGTATTTTCAATAATATTCGCTGTCCCGGGAGAAATTTTTGTTGTGCTGAAAGTATATCGTGCATACAACCAGTTATCTTTTCCGGGAGGCAGGTCAGGAACAGGCTGAAAAATACTTCCGTCTAAAGGTTCGGCATTAAGTATAAATGAATTTTCATTTCCTTCCTGGGTTAACAACATAATAGTAAATGTACCCTCAGTGGTTCGAATAAAGCCAACCTGTTTCGAGCCCGTACAAATAATCGGTGGCAATATTGCAGCCGCAGCTTCGGCTGGATGTCCGGTTAAGTGGTAGACATAAACGGGTTTTGAAGTTTCAATATACTGAGCTCCTGAATAAAGGATATTCCAGTATGTTTCTCCGGCATCCAGGGTTGTTTCAATTATTCCGTCGCCATTGTAATCTATTTCCGTGTTATCCTCCACGGCCATGATATAAATCCGTTCGTCATTCTGGTTCGCATCCCCTTTAATGACAATATAGGTTGTTCCTAACTGGCTTACAGGCACCAACTGATCACCGACAAGGTCCCAGCCTCCGAGATAAATTGAATCATCGCTAATGGTTACAGCTATTGGTTTGTTTGATTGAATATGTGTACCGGCCAGACTAATATTCTCACCTGTTTTTGTTGCTCTGAGCGAGTACGTCTGTCCTTTGTTTAGCATGATGGTACTTGTACTGTTTTTTGCATGTCCAAATACATCATCCGCTACATGGACAGTTATTTCTGTGTTATCTTCAATTGCAACTATTTCAATAGATTCAGCGCCATTATGATTATAAAAATGAAACTGAGAAGGGATATAAAAGTCTTTTCCCAGCGCGTTTTTGCCTTTGAGTGAAAAAATTTCGGGATTGACATTATTCGCTATTTCGTAATATGCAGTTATTGGCGCTGAGGACTTTACTAAAAGTCCTTTATTAGCAACAGAACCAGCAGAAGTATTTTCTACTAAATGAATCCACCGGGTTAAATCAACAGAGCGGGTATCATTAGAAGGTATATTTATGGTTATGGATTTAAAAAATTGATTAGCAGGAATACTCACAGTCACCTCAGCTGGTGTGTTAAATGTAGAAAATCTCAGCAGAATGGGCTCATCTCCATGAGCTTCGGCAACATCAGGAGCAGCAAACCAAAACTCTGTGTCCGTCTGGCTATAAAGAGGCACAAGGTTCAAAAAAAAGACATAAGGAATGATAAATATCCTGAAAATCCTAATAATGAACTCTCTGTCAAATGTAAATGCAAACATGACCTCTAAATTAAGAAAAACATGACAAAAATGTGACATATGATGACCGTGTTTAACATCACTATGACGAGTAAGTACATTTCACACCCTATCTTTGTTGTGTAATTAAAACCTAAGTTGAGCGGTTTGAACGAAGTGAAAAAGCGCTTTACTTAGG
>CAZVTW010000304.1:0-7160 GCA_964629805.1 uncultured Bacteroidales bacterium
TCATATCCAGTAATGTTGTCACACCGCCCATGATTAGGGGCATACCCGGGTTTTTTAGGTGGCACAGGACAGTAGCCAGCAGCGTTTCTGCCAGGGACTGAACCAGCATACCTGCTATTGTGGCCGGCGCTGTGGCCCCTGAACTCGGACAGGGAGTATACATGGCAGGAATTTTCTTTTCAGCAGCAAAAAGCAGCTTTTCAACGGCTGTTTGATCATTTTTCAAAGGAGAAATGGGTTCAATATATGCCACAAAAAGTGGATTCAGGCGAAATTCTTCTTCGCCACCCTGTATAACACAGCCCATTTTCCAAAGGTCTTCGAGGCCTTCGCCGTTTACGCTGGTTAATACCATAGGTTTGGTACATTGTTCGAGCATGGCCATGAATTGGTGACGGTCGTATGTCTGCGGATTAGGTGCATCACTCACAATCCCGTGAGACATAAAAAAATCATAATTTGGCAGTGCATCAACCAGTTTGGCTGCATTTACAATATCTTTGTAAGTGGTCCTTCTCCTCTCACCTGTTTGTCTGTCATATGTGAAAGGTAAATCAGAACCGGTACCAAATGTTACCGTATCTTTCTGAAGGTTACATGAGCGTTTTCCATTCCTTCCTTTGAGTGTGATTTTACGAGGATAGAAATTTAAGGCTTCTTCAACCATTGTTGTGGGTATTCGCACCCTATTACCACGAACAACCGCATTGCTGTTTTTAAATAATTCCAGTGCGCCATCGTGGTAGATATCTCCGCCAGTTTGTTCAAGCACTTCAAGGGCTGAGTAAAAAATCTGTTCAATCTGGTCATTCGAGAGCACCCTGAATTGTGGTGTGCCCTGAATGTTTTGGTTCATTTTCATGGTTTGTTAGTTCTTTTTGTTTACAAAATACTCACTTACAATATCAACAGCGCTACCAGCATTAGGTGCGTATAAATCAGCGCCTATTTCTTCGGCAAACTCTTCAGTTACAGGAGCTCCGCCTATGATAACAGCTACTTTTTCCCTTATTCCGGCTTCTTTGAGAGAATTGATGATTTCACCCATTCTCGGCATTGTCGTTGTCAGCAGGGCTGAGAGACCCAATACTTTAGGTTTATGTTCTTTTACAGCCTCAATAAAACTTTCATTTGGCTGGTCTATTCCCAGATTAACAACCTGATAACCAGCTCCTTCAAACATCATTGCAGCCAGGTCTTTTCCAATATCGTGAAGGTCGCCGGCAACGGTTCCGATAACCATTTTACCTGCATTCCCGACTTCACCTTCAGCCAGATGCGGTCTGAGGATATCCATGGCCTGACTCATTGCTTTAGCACAACGTAATACTTCAGGCATAAACATGTCTCCGTTTTTCCATCGCTTACCTACGATTTCCATGCCTGCAAGCAGTCCTTCGTTTAAAACAGAGCCCGGCGATGCTTTGTCATCAATTGCCGTCTGTGTCAGGGTTTTTAATTCATCGATTTTTCCCTGAATCAATGTTTCCGATATTTTTCCTAAATCAGTACTCATAATGTTTTGTTTTATATTCGTATAAAAAAATAATTAATTATCATGGTTTTGCCTTTCTTGTGTTATTTCATTTGGCTTGTAATTTACAATAGCCCGAAGTCTTTTTTCAGCATTTGTGTAAGGTACCTGGCTTCTTTTTGCATAATCTTCCACTTGTTCCCTGGTAATTTTCCCTATTCTGAAGTATTTTGATTCAGGATGTGAAATATAGAATCCGGTTATTGAACTGACAGGTTTCATGACATAATCCGGTGTCAGTTGTATTCCAATTTCAGATTCAACTCCGAGTGTATTAAAAATCGTTTTCTTTAGTGTATGGTCGGGGCATGCCGGGTAGCCGGGCGCAGGACGGGTTCCTGCATATTCTTCGCGGATGAGTTGTTCGTTTGTCAGATTTTCATCCGGTTGATAACCCCAATATTTTTTTCGCACGGATTCATGAAGTTTTTCTGCAAACGCTTCTGTAATCCTGTCTGCAATGAATCTAAACATGAGGCTGTTATACACATCATTTTCTTTTTTGTACCGTTCGGAGTGGTATTCTGCTTCATGCCCTGACGTAACAGCAAATAAACCAATGTAGTCTTTTAATCCTGTCTCAACAGGCGCTATATAATCACTGAGCGACCATGAATGATTTTCGTTCTTGTAATGGGCCTGTTGCCGTAACATAGGAAATTTTGCAATTACTTTGTTATGGTTTTGCTGGTCATAGACAATAATGTCATCTCCTTTAGAATTGGCAGGAAAAAGGCCAAAAATACCTTTAGGCCTGATCATTTCATTTTTAGTGATGGCGTTTAAAATTGTTTTCCCTTCGGAGAGTACTCTTTTAGCCTCCCTGCCAACATTTTCTTTATTCAAAATATCTGGAAATCTTCCTTTTAAACCCCATCCGTTTAAAAAAGGCGTCCAGTCAATATATTCTGTTAGCTTTTTAACAGGACAATGATCAATAACTCTTGTTTCTATATATTTTGGAGTAACAGGATTATAACGGATATTTTTCTTCTTTTTTCTTGCTTCTGAGACAGAAATATATTCCATATCAACAGAATTTATGATGATATCAACAAATATTAGATAATGAAAAATTAAAAAATGAGAGAGTCGGGAACAAATATGGGTCGGATTGGGGTAATCCTAACAGATAATGAATAGAAGAATAGTATTAGCGTCATCAAAAGAAGACGAAATAGAAGCAATCCCTTGCAAAGTGTCTCGAGTATTTAAAATTAAATTGTAGATATGAAAACATAATCAAAAAGTTTTAGTTAACAGGTTCAAATGTATATAACTAAGTTAAAGAATACATTAATTTAACGTCACTTTTATCTTAAAAAATTAAAAATCAATTTATTATATTTTTGTTTTACGGTTTGCAAAGATATACATATATATTTATAAACCAAATTTATTATCATATTTATCAGAAAAAAATGAAAATATTTAAATAATGAGTAGAAAAATGTTTTATGATATGTTAATAATCCGGCGCTTATGGTATTTGAGATTTCTTTTGACTCGTGGTTTAGAGCTATTAATGAAGAGAAAATTATTTACCTGAAGGAGTCAATATTTAGTTCATGTGCAAAGCAAGTAGATAAATGACAATGTTCTGTTAGAGAAAAAATAAAAAGCTGTCCCATGTCAGGGACAGCTATTAAAGTATAATACAAAAGAGGTTCTACTGCAATTTTCGTGGGTAAATTCGACATATATCGTCATATCTAATTTAATATCTGCAAGTTAATTTATTTTTGCTTGCTTAATAGCCATCTTCTATTTATCATATTGATATTGTGATACATAATCAACAATTATATGTTTTCTTCCACTAAATTTGCAGTAGAACCACAAAAGATTAAATTATTGTTGTTTAGGCATCCAGTTTTTTACGAAGCTTTTATGGCTTTCATACCATTTCTTAGCAGCCTGCAAAGGGTCATCGCTATCTTCAATTTTCCCCATTAAGCTATAGAGTTGGGGTTCACTGAGATTGAAATTACCGAAAAATTCTGCCAGTTTTGGAAAATCTTTTTTGAATCCTTTTCTGGCAAGGATAGCGCAAACATCAGCCGGATAGATTCCTTTTGAGTCTTCAAGATATTTCAGGTCATACTGAGCCCATTTAAAATGAGGTTTCCATCCGGTAATGACAATCCATTCATCTTTATTATAGGCTCTTTTAAGACTCGCTATCATTGCAGGACCTGATGAAGTTATCTGCTCAAAATCCAGGTTGTAGGCCTCAATTGCTTTTTCAGTGTTTCCATGAATACCGGCACCGCTACCGATTCCAATAATTTTTCCTTCGAATTTTTCTTTGTGTTCATTCAACTGAGAAATGCTGTCAATAGTAACATATTCAGGAACAACGAGACCGGTTGTTCCTCCACTGAAAGATTCGCCGAGTTTATCAATTTTATCTCCGTATTTTTCCCAATAGTCAGCATGGGTGTTTGGTAGCCATGCATCCAGGAATAAATCAGCATCACCTTTGGCCAATGAAGCATAGATTGGCCCGGGTTCGATAGGTTTGATAGTCACGTCATAACCATGATTATCAAGCACAGCTTTAGCCAAATTAGTAAACGCGATACCTTCTGCCCAGTTGGGATAGAGTATCAGCAAATCTTTTTTGGCTTCTTTTTCTTCTTCTCCTTTTTGAGCGCCACCCCCGCAAGCGTTTAAAATAACAGCCAGGGTCACAATTGTCAGAATTGAAATAATTAACTTTTTCATAACATACAAGTTTTTTAATTTAAAGATTAGTATTACGTTTTTTAACACCAAATGATTGTGTTATTCGGTCCAATAATATTGCGAGGACAACGATTCCAAGACCAGCTTCAAAACCGAGTCCTATATCAGCTTTCAGAATTCCGGTATATACTTTTTCCCCAAGTCCTGCAGCGCCAACCATGGATGCAATAACAACCATTGAAAGGGCTAACATAATAACCTGGTTAACACCGGCCAGTATAGTGGGCATGGCGAGAGGAATTTGCACTTTATAGAGTATTTGCCTGCCTGTAGCGCCAAAAGCATAAGATGCCTCTACTACATCAGCCGGCACACCCCTGATACCCAAATTAGTTAAACGAACAGCAGGTGGCAAGGAAAAGATGACTGTTGCCACAACTCCGGGTACATTTCCTACAGAAAAGAATAATATTGCCGGGATGAGATAGACAAAAGCAGGCATGGTTTGCATAAAATCAAGTACAGGTCTGACAACGACATCAACTTTATTTTTTTTAGCAGCCCATACACCGAGCGGAATGCCAATGAACAGGGCTATAATTGCAGAAGATATCACCAAAGCCAGGGTTTGCATTGTTTCTTTCCAAAATCCCATGAGATACAGGAGATTTAAACCTAAAAATGTAAAAATGGCCAGGCCAATTCCTTTTTTAAATCCCCATTTTTTTAAGAATCCTGTTCTGCCAGCCTGAGCAAAGTAGGCTAAGCCGGAGATAATAATAATAACGATCCAGAATGGCGGATATAAAAGTCCTGCCTGAAACCCTTCAACGATTGATTCTATAACATCAGAAACAGTATCGAAAAATCCACCAGCGGCAATTGACAGCCAGTCAATAAATCGTTCAATATATTTACCAAGATCAATGATTTTATCCATTTACATTCCCTCCTTCTTTTTTAATTTTTAATATTTCCTCACGTTCTATACCGATTATTTCAGATATGATGGTTGAATGAACAGCCAAACCCAGAAGCTTTCTGTCTTCATTGACTACAGCAACAGGCAGATCATATTCGATATAGAGGGGCAACACATCAGACACATAAGTATCTGGTAAGACCATTGGTACATCTTTGATAATGATGTCACGAACAGATTTTTCATCTTTTTTGACGAGCTCCCCAACTTCATTATCAAGTACAAATCCCTGGAAAATGTTATTTTTGTCGACAACGGGTAACCGGTTGAGCCCTTTTTCTGTCATTCTTTTAAGGGCTATATGCGGGCCGTCACGATCGATGTTAATTTTTGTTATTTTTGTGAACATGACTGATGAAACAGTAATAAAATTACTTCTGTCAACATTTTCAACAAAAGCGCTCACATAGTCATCTGCTGGTTCAACAATAATGTCCTCAGGTGTTCCTATCTGTACAATCTTCCCATCTTTCATGATAGCAATGCGGTCCCCGAGCTTAAGAGCTTCATCGAGGTCATGTGTGATAAAGAGGATTGTTTTATGTACCTTTTTTTGAAGTTCAATTAACTCATCCTGCATTTGATTACGAATAAGCGGGTCCAGAGCGCTAAATGCCTCGTCCATCAATAATATTTCAGGGTCTGTAGCAAGAGCACGTGCCAGGCCAACACGTTGCTGCATACCGCCGCTTAATTCACCACACATTTTATATTCATACCCTTCCAGACCAACAACCTTAATTGTTTCCAAAGCTTTGTTTTCGCGTGTCTCTTTATCAACACCATGGATTTCAAGGCCAAAAGCAACATTTGAGATGACTGAACGGTGCGGCAGGAGACCAAAATGTTGGAAAACCATAGACATACCATGTCTTCTCAATTCCAGAAGCTCTTTTTCATCCATTTTCAAAATCTCTTTATCATCCAATGTGATGCTCCCTGAAATAGGTTTGTTGAGTTTATTAAAACATCGGATGAGCGAAGATTTTCCGCTTCCGGAGAGTCCCATTATAACAAAAATTTCGCCCTCCTGGACCGAGAATGTAGCATCATTGACTGCTACTATACAATGTGTCTTTTTTAAAATATTTTTTTTCGAAACCCCTTGTTCAAGCATTTCAAATGCTTGTTTTTTACGATTCCCAAAAATGAGCGTTAAATTTTTTACATCAAGTTTTGTCATACAAAAAATTATTATTATTTATCAATACCAGTAATTTAGAAATAATATCCTATATTGATATTAAATCTTGAATACCAGTCAGCATCTTCAACGCCTGCGCCCAGACCTTTACCAAAACTATCGGTAAGCCAGGGTTGATTTTGTCCCATTGCATAATCTACATAAGTATAAATACCACCTGCTGAAATCAGGAAACCAGGTACAAAGTGATGTGTAGGCTCAAAGTTTTCGTTTGCTTTGTCAACCATTGAATAGTCGAGGTAGGCCTGTATGCTTGATATTGGTCCCAGATTAACATTAAAGGAATATGCAAGGCCTGCAACATACATATTTGCTTTGGTTGCAACATTGTAAGGCGTTCCGTAAGCGCCCATCTGAATAACGTCAAGTTCATCGCCGTCATCAGACATGGATGCATAATCATATGATATCAGTTCACCTTTGAAGTTGAGATTTCCGACATTAGCTAATACGTGTCCGGCAACAGCATATGATACCTCAGCTTCGTCCAGCACGCTGTTATAGATTCCCCCTACCTGGCCTGAAAAACCAATTTCAATTTTATCATTAAAAGTATAAGCTGCTTTCACATTAAACTGGTTTAATTCGCGTATGCTTGCATTTACCTGTCGTACAGTGTCTAAAGTTTCATCGAAAATTTCTCCGGTACCCGGGGTAATATCATAAGAATAGCGTCCCGGACCAGCTGCTCCAAAGGTTGAAACACCGCCAAATATCGGACCTTCCGGCTCTGCTTGCCTGAAATAGGCTAA
>CAZVTW010000305.1:0-7127 GCA_964629805.1 uncultured Bacteroidales bacterium
ATTATTGATTTTATTGATGTTTAAACAAATCAACCTTAAATTAGAATAGAGCCACAATAATTAACATTCCTATAAAGAAAATAAAAGATTCAGGTAAAGATAATTTTTGACATTTGACATTTTATTAAAAGATAATAATAAGTATTAATCAAAACTTTTTAGATTATGAAAAAATGTCTTATTTACACAGGATTATTTACATTTTTTGGTTTATTTTTTATGAGCGGTTCATTTTCTCAAACGATTGTCAGGGGTACAATTGAAGATAAAGAATATGGAGATCCGCTTATTGGTGCCAATATTATGATTGAAAAGTCTTCTAACGGTACTGTTGCTAACCTTGACGGACGATTTGAACTGGAACTTGAGTCAGGAAAAAAGGTTAATTTATTCATTAGTTTTGTTGGGTATAAAAACAAAACTATACCTGTCAATCCATCTGGTAAGTCAATGAATCTGGGGACGATTTCTCTTGAAACTGAATCTTTTGGCGTAGAGGGTATTAATATTATTGCTGATCGTGCTAAGGAAAGAAAAACTCCTGTTGCTTTTTCAAGTATTTCCCGAAAGGAAATTGAAGAGAATTTAGGTTCAAGGGATATTCCAATGATTTTGAACATCACACCAGGCGTTTATGCGACACAGCAAGGTGGTGGTGCTGGTGATGCCAGGATCAATGTCAGAGGCTTTGACCAACGTAACGTTGCAATCATGATTAATGGCGTACCAGTTAATGATATGGAAAATGGCTGGGTATACTGGTCAAACTGGGATGGATTAGCAGACGCAACTTCTTCCATTCAGCTTCAGAGAGGTTTAAGCGCTGTAAACCTCGCCACACCATCCATTGGCGGAACAATGAACATTATTACCAGCCCTGCAGAACATGTTGCAGGTGGTTCAGCTAAAATTGAATATGGTTCGGGAAATTTCCTTAAAGGGACTATTTCCGGACATTCTGGTTTGATAAATGATAAATTAGCTTTAAGCGCAACAGTAGTTAGAAAGATTGGAGATGGTGTGGTTGATAAAACCTGGACCGATGCATGGGCTTATTATTTTGGCGCTTCATACCAGGTAAGTGATAAACATAAACTTGAATTGTTTGGTTTGGGCGCTCCGCAAAGACATGGACAGAATTTGTATAAACAAAACGTAGCTGCTTATGATCACGATTTTGCCAGAGATTTGGATGTTAACCAGGCTACTTTAGATAAATTTCCCGAGTCTGAATCAGGGCGATTATACAATGAAAACTGGAATACTGTTAATTCTGATTATAATGGTAAGCAATATTGGAATGGTAAAGAACATGACAGGTATGATGAAGATTTTATCAACGAAAGAGAAAACTTTTATCATAAGCCGCTTGTGAACCTAAACTGGTATGCCCGCTGGACCGATAAAATCAGTCAGTACAGCACAATTTACTATTCCGGTGGAAAAGGTGGTGGAACTGGCACATATGGCAAGTTTAAGTGGGATTATGATGCTGAACCAACCAGAATTGCAGACTGGAATGCAAATATCGCTGCCAATGTCGATACAGCTTTTGGCATTCTTAGAAACAGTGTAAATCAACAATGGACTATCGGCGCTATTTCAAGGTTTAAAATATTATTCAATGAAAACTTAAAAGGCTCAGTAGGTATTGATTGGAGAACAGCTGAAATTAAACACTTCAGGGAAGTCAGGGATTTACTCGGAGGAGACTATTTTATCTACACCGGCAATGAATTTGATTCTGAAGCGGATTATAAAAAAAGTCTTGGTGACAAAATTGCCTACAATTTTACTAACACAGTTGACTGGTTTGGTTATTTTGCGCAATTAGAATACAGCACTGAAAAGTTTACTGCTTATGGTACATTTGGGAATTCATTTATCAAATATGGATATACCAACCATTTTATGAAAGCTGATAATTCAGACGACGAACTTACCGCAGAATCAGACAATATTCCTGGTTATCAAATCAAAGGTGGCATCAGTTATCGGCCAATAGAAGGAACCAGTATTTTTGCTAATTACGGATGGATTTCCAAATCACCAATTTTTGATAATGTTATTAACGATTATAATGCAGTAGTAACAGAAGACCCGCAAAATGAGATATTCAATGCATTTGAAATTGGCGCTACTTATGCTACCCCTTCAAAAGACGTTGAAGTGAAAATTAATTACTATAATACCAAATGGACTGACCGTGCAAAACTGCAAAGAATTACCCATACTGATGGTTCAGAGGGATATGTTTTCCTGCAGGGAATGGACCAACTCCATCAGGGTGTTGAAATTGAAGTATTTTATAAACCTATTAACGCTTTGGCTATTGGGGGTTTTGCATCCATTGGTAACTGGATGTATACTGATGATGTTACAGGCACTTACAAAGATTATGATGATGCAGGCCTAGAAATTGATGAAGAGTTTAATTACTATGTGAAAGATTTAAAAGTTGGCGATGCGCCTCAAACACAATTTGGGTTATTGGCTGCTGCTTTTCCTGTAAAAGGATTGCGTTTGCAGGTGGATTTTAAACATAACAGCGCTCATTATGCTGCCTGGGACCCATTTTCAAGAACCAACGAAGACGATGACGAACAGGTTTGGGAAGCGCCGTCTTATTATCTTTTTGACCTTCATGCTTCTTATGAGTTTCATTTACAGAATAATATGAAATTTGAAGTTTTTGGTCATGTATTTAACTTACTTGATGAAATATATATTCAGGATGCGACAGATAACAGTCGATACAATGGCGTTTATGAAGGTATCAATGGTGAAAATCTCTCACATACTGTGAATTCAGCAGAGGTTTTTCTTGGATTACCACGTACTTTTAATGCCGGCGTAAAGGTTAGATTTTAAGGATTTTTAATCCAAATACATAAAGGAGGGTTTATTATACCCTCCTTTTTTGTTTTACACTGTCATGTAGGGTGTTTGAAACGAAATAACCTGTACAGTTTATACTTCAATTGGTCAATTATTAAATTCCTAAAATCCGCAAGTCATCTTTATATTTAACCGCTAATTAGGCGAATTATGCAAATTTTATTCATCCTTTTGGGTGAATAAAAATTCGTGAAAATTCGTGGATCAAAAAATAAATCTGCGGATTTAAGGAATTTGAAAATTTGAAAATGTAATTGATATATGCTGAGTGGGCATAAAATAACTTTTTAAAACTAAATAAATTACTTATTTGCAGTTTGTTATGGATTTTTAAAAAACGCAAGTTATGCCCAGTCGAAGTATATTCAAGTGATTAATCACAATCAAAAACGCAATTTGTAGCCGGGCGCAGTATATTTCGCATCAAACCCTTAATTTACATCCCAAACTATTGTTTTTTCCTTTTTCATTCATAACTTCGTCCTTTGAATGTATGAGTCAATTCCTAAAAATTCTTTTTTGACAAACCCCTCAATTTCAACAAAAAATATCATTTTAGAATTGGACTCATGTAACAATTTGATGCTTGATAAATGGAAGATAAGGATAAAAATACACCAAAAAAAGACGATGAACTATTTGGTTCCCTTTCGGACGCTGCCAATGAGTCACAGGAAGAACAAATCATGAAAGACTTTCTGAAGGATTTTATGGCCACACCTGGTGAAAATAAAACTTCTACTGCTACTGATCTTGCCCGGCTATCTCCTGATGATTATCTGCCGGTGAAAATACAGGATGAAACCACAAAAAAAATTGAATATCTGCAACAGCTATCCACAGATATTGAGAAAAAGTCTTCCATTGATTATAAAAAACTTTCAGAACAGATTTCTTCAAATTACAAGATTGATTACCGGCACGAACTGAATCCGCCGCAACTGTTTGCTGCAACCAGGGTCGATAAACCAATGCTGATCATTGCAGGCGCTGGTAGCGGAAAAACCCGCACGATAGTCTACAGGGTTGGTTTTTTACTTGAAAATAATGTGGACCCTCAAAAAATCCTCCTGCTGACTTTTACCAGGAAAGCAGCCCGCGAAATGATCACAAGGACCATCAAGCTGATGGGCACTTATGAGGCCGAAAGAGTGGTTGGCGGAACATTTCATGCTTTTGCAAATCTTGTGTTACGCAAATATTGTAATTTCCTCAGACTTCCGCCTAAATTTACCATTATTGATGCTGTTGACTCCGAAGATATCATTTCCCTTATCAGGGATGAGGTGGTAAAAGGAAAAAAGGCTGCTTTTCCTAAGAAAGGAAGGTTATTTGAGATTATTTCCAAATCGCGCAACATAGAAATTGATATTCCTGCATTGATAGAAAAAGAATATACCGGCCTCGAAAAATTTACCAAACAAATCCAACTCATTGCAAATACCTATCATCAATACAAAAAAGCACATTATATTTTTGATTATGATGATTTGCTGGTTTTTTTGAGGGATACGCTTGAAAAAAACCTGAAATTCAGGGGAATGCTTCAAAAAGCCTTTGATTATATCCTTGTGGACGAATACCAGGATACAAACAAGATTCAAAAAGAAATTGTGGACTTCCTGGCTGAAAAACACAGACAAGTGATGATGGTTGGCGATGATTCACAGAGCATTTATTCTTTCAGAGGCGCAAATTATGAAAATATACTTCGTTTTCCCGAGACATACCCGGATGGTATTGTCGTTAAGCTGGAGCAAAACTACCGAAGCAATCAGCCAGTTCTGAACTTTGCAAATTCTGTTATACATCATTCAAAACTCGGTTACAAAAAAAAGCTGTTCACAGTGAATGAAGGTGATTTTGTGCCTGTTGCCAAAATTTTTTATGACCAGGAAGAAGAAGCCGGATACATCGTTTCAAAGATTCTGGAACTGCGGGAAAAGGATATTCCCCTTGATTCGATGGCAGTGATATATCGTGCCAGTCATCATGGTAACTTTGTTCAGGCCGAATTGCTCAAACGTGGCATCCCCTATGTGGTGGTTGGAGGGATAAAATTTACGGAGCGACGGCATGTACGGGATATTATCGCTTATCTCAGGATTATTGTAAACCCGCTTGATGCATCTTCCTGGAACAGAATCCTTAAACTTATACCTGGGATTGGCAATGCAGGCGCCAAAAATATTATCCTTGATGTCAGGAAAAACCAGGGTGGCATGCCTTTGGATAAATATAAAAACAAAAAATATTTTGATGATTTACAATACCTTGATAAAACACTTAATCAGTGTAAAGATGATTCTGTTGCACCTGGTGAAATGGTGATGAAGTTCAGGGAGTATTACACACCACTGCTGAAAAAACTGGAAAGTGATTACGAATCAAGACTGCTTGATATTAATGTGCTGAAAGAATTATCGGCCAAATACGCTGATTTGGAAAAATTTCTGTCTGACTTTGCCCTGGACCCGCCATCCAACAGATTCCAGGACAAAACTACCCCACTGATTGATGAGCAGGAGGAAAACCCTTTGACCCTGACTACGGTCCATTCAGCCAAGGGTTTGGAATGGTATGCAGTATTTATCCCCCACCTGCTGGACGGATTATTCCCTTCATCACGGTCAATGGGCAACCTTGAGGAGCTTGAGGAAGAACGCAGATTGTTTTATGTGGCCACAACCCGTGCCAAAGAGCAGTTATATCTGACCATGCCCTCTTATTTCAGCTCATGGGATGTGGTGTTTACCCGTCCGTCCCGTTTCCTTGCCGAAATAGATAAATCATCGTATATTTGTGAGTGAAGGATGTTGACAAACATTATCTCCAGTACATGTAATTATGACAATACATGAGTAAAGAAAACATTAAGCACATTATTCATTCTTTGAACAAATCAGGTTTAAAATATTTGATTGTCGGGGGATTCGCTGTTATTGCTCATGGATATGTCAGGTATACTGCTGATTTGGATATTGTCATTGCCATTGATACTGATAATATTGACCGTTTAATACAAGTGATGGATAAGCTGGGATACCAGCCACGTTTACCTGTTCAAATTTCTGATATGCTGGTTGATGAAAAAAGGCAAGAGTGGATAGAAGAGAAAAATATGGTTGTTTTTTCACTTATCAGTGAACAATATAAGTTGATCCCAATAGATATTTTTATAAGAGAGCCTTTTAATTTTGAAGAAGAATTAGAACATGCTGAATGGATAAAGTTGGGAGAAGGACTAAAAGCACCTTTCGTAAGAATAGAACAGTTAATTCAAATGAAAAAGGAATCAGGCAGGGAAAAAGATACATTAGACCTTGAAAAACTAATGGAAATAATGAAACTGAATCATGAAAGAAGAGACAAGAGATAATAAAGAGGTAAAACAAGATTTTGGCGCATTAAATGAAAAACGCCAGCTTCTTGAACAAATGGATCTGAGCATGGAAGAAAAGCTTGACTGGCTGGAAGAAATCCATAAAATTATTACTTTTATGCAGGAGCACAACAAAAAAAATTCGCAATGTGAAAAGAAAAATTCATCTTGAATGGGGTTGCTTTTTTTCATAGCGCACTTTCCCGAGCGCAACAATTACGTCCTGAAATGTTTTCTATCGATGTGTTGCCACTTTATGGCAATTATGTATTCGCGGCTTTCAAATTATAAACGATGATTTTCTTCCTGTCATATGTTTAAATTTTATCCGCGATAATTTTTTTGTCCGCGAATTACGCCCCGTGAAATTGTTTTAATCATTAAAGTTATTTCACGGGGTAAACGGATTTCACCCTGTGAAATATGTTGTAATCGGAAGAGTTATTTCACATTTAGATATTTATCGGGGTAAACGAATTAATTAACTTTCAGTTAATTTTTTTATCATCCGCGTGCCTGTTTGTAGCAGACAGATGTCCCGAAATCTTCGAATTCGAGGATGCCCGACCAAAGGTCGGTATATCCCGAAATCGTCGATTTCGAGGATATTCGACCAAAGGGCTGTATAATTAAAAACCATTATCATGGATGTTTCATTATATAAAACATAATAATCAATAAAAATATATATTTTCAGATTGTGAAACAACAACATTTCAAAACCAATAAAGAATGGCGAGCATGGTTACCTGAAAATCACGGTAAAGAATCAGCATGATGGCTGGTGTATTGTAAAAAACATACAGGCAAACAAACAGTTGATTATAATGCCTCTGTAGAGGAAGCG
>CAZVTW010000306.1:0-7124 GCA_964629805.1 uncultured Bacteroidales bacterium
AAGCCTAATAACTAAATATATCCTCCAGCTCCAAAACTTTTACTTCGCCAAGTTTGGTGAGACCTTCCATGTCCAGGGTTTTTTTGTTTCCGAGCACTAAAAAATTATACTTTTTACCTTTGATGTGCTTGTTGAAAAATGTATCCATTTTGTTGAGGTCAATCTTTTCAACCTTTTGGTAAATGTCTTCTCTGTAATCATAATCAATCCCCATATCCCGGTTGCTTAGCCAGGTCCAGTAAATTCCTTTTTTGATGATACGTTCGGTTTCAATTTTTTTCCGGATAGCCTCCCTGGCTGCATTAAATTGAATTTCTGCCTTTGGCATTTCATTGAGCAGCTCCAGCATGGCATCTGTTGCCTCTATCATCTTATCTGCTTGTGTTGCTGCATAGGCATAAACAAAATGAGGCTTCTTCTTTTCGCGGGGAATGGAAAATACGGACATAGCTGTATAGGCAAGCGCTCGTGATTCACGTATCTCCTGGAAGAACACCGAAGAGAGTCCGGCCCCGAAGTATTCCTGGTATAACCGGGCATAGGGGATGATTTCAGGATTTAATTGTTCATCTTTTGATACGAGCAGTATTTGTGCCTGAACCATGTCATAATCCACAACATAGACTTTGTTTTCTGTGTTTTCTGACTCGTTGAAAATTGTTGGCTCAGGATATTCTTTCAGTTCTGCTGGTGTCTGATGCTTTTGATGCAGAATTTCTTTTACCTCTTTTTCAGAATGCTGGCCATAATAAAAAATTTTATGCTGCCATGAGAATAGACCATTAATAATATCAATAAGTTCAGCAGGTTTGGTATTCGTTAGTTTTTCCTCACTGAGAATATTTGTAAATGGTGAGTGAGAGCCATATTTCCCATAGTTTAGCATTGCCTGCCACATAATGACATTTTTATCTTTTTTGGCATCCTCTCTTTTTTTCAGTATACCGGCAATCATATTATCATAAGCCTGTTGATCAGGTTTTGCGGCGGAAAGAATATGCTCCAGAAGTTCCACTCCTTTCTCAAAGGATTTTTTTAATCCTGTAATATAAACATACGATCTTTTTTCACCGGTAAACACATTAAAATCAATGCCGTATTTGTACAATTCTTTTTGTAATTCTTCGGCGCTATATTTTTCTGTACCGATGTATTTCAGGTATTCTACTGCAAGCGGGAGTTTTATGTTATGGTTTTTTCCCAGGTCAATGATATAGTAGAGGCTAAAAATTCCGTTGGCCGGATTTTTGATATAACGAAAATCGACTTTGTCGCGGAAATTAATGTTCGAAATATCTTCTTTGAAATTAACAAAAACGGGTTCTATTTTACCTGAAGGTATGTCGGTAAATTGTTTAAAATATTCCGAATGTGACTCCCTGTTGAGTGGTACAGGCGTGATTTCAGGTTTTTTAACCTTCACAATGCTGGTATCTTTCCCGGTTTTTTTATAAACGATGACATAATTATCCTGGTAGCGCTTTTCTGCAAACTCCATGATTTCTTCTTTCGTAATTTCCTCAAGCCTGTCATGGAACTGAAGGTAGTCAATCCAGTCTATGTCATTGGTGAAAGAATGCACGAAAGCGCTTGCAGCCCCGTAGTTTGATTCGAGAGAACGGATACGTGAGAGTTTCAAATCATTAATAACTGCCTGTACAAGCCAGTCATCAAATTCGCCTTCTTTCACTTTATCTATTTCTTCGAGGATCAGGTCCCTGACATCATCAAGTGTTTGTCCCTGCCTGGGGATACCGTAAAACCGGTGGTAGCCGTAATCTTTCATAAAAGTAGGAGAGCAACCTGCTTTTATCACTTTTTGTTTTTGCACCAGATCAAGATCAATGAGTCCGGCAGCTGCGTTGTTCAGAATCATATCAACAAGGGTGACAAGAATCTGATCACGCGAATTCACCCCGTCAAACCTGTAAGCTAAAGATACACGTTCGTAGTTTGGCCCGTATACTTCTTTTACGACCGGGTCATCAATTGGTTTTCCCTCCGAAAGATTCAATTCAGGTAATTCGCCTGGTTTGTAGGTGCCAAAATAGCTGTCTATCATTTGAACCGTTTTCTCCGGGTTGATATCACCAGAGAGACACATAGCCATATTGTTTGGCACATAGTAGGTATTCCAATACTTATGAATGTTTACCATAGAGGGATTTTTTAGGTGTTCTGCTTTTCCGAGTGTTGTTTGTGTTCCGTAGGGATGGTTTGGGAACAGTCCCCCGAGCATGGCATAATATGCCCTTTGCGAATCATCATCCTGACTCATATTAAACTCTTCGTAAACGGTCTCCAATTCTGTGTGGAATAGCCTCAATACCAGTTTGCTGAATCGTTCGTTTTCCATCTTCAGCCATTTCTCAAATTCATTTACAGGAATATCATTCATATAAACTGTTCTTTCATGACTTGTGTAGGCATTTGTTCCTTTAGCTCCCAGTGAAGAAACCATTTTGTCATATTCATTAGGGACAGCATATTTCGCAGCCTCAGCCGAAACGCTGTCAATCTTTGCATAAATAAGTTTTTTTTGCAAAGTATCATCAGTTGCCCTGTGTTTTTCATAGAGATCGGAAATCTCCCTGAGCAAAACTTTTTCCTTTTCCCAGTTCAGTGTACCTATTTCATCAGTTCCTTTAAACATCATGTGTTCCAGGTAATGTGCCAGTCCTGTTGTCTCTGGAGGATCATAGGTTGAACCTGCTTTTACGGCAATGAGGGTCTGAATCCGGGGAGCATCTTTGTTAACTCTCAGATATATTTTCAGTCCGTTTTCAAGTCTATAAATACGTGTTTCCAGGGGATCCCCCTCAACTGTTTCATATTCATAGCCATTTTTGTCAGTTTGTTTTTTGACTTTATATACCGGACCTGCAAATAAACAGGTCGATATAAAGAGTGTGGTCATGAGAATTGATAATCCAAATTTGTTCATCGTGATATATTTTTTTATAAGTGATTCATTATTGTTTTACAAACGTATTTTGATACAAAAATTGTTTATTGTAAGCTTTTAATACATATAATCCATTTGGTATGTTATTGACAGAGAGAATTATATGTCTCTTTGGGTTTTTAACAATAAAATGGCTGACAGATTTACCGTTTATATCAAATATTTCGATATTGAGTTTATCTGTCACCCAACTGTCAAATGATAAATGTAAATGTTCCGAAGCGGGAACAGGATATAGCCTGAAACCGGCTGATAGTTTTTTGTTTGTTGACACATTGGTCGAATCCGGGGGTTCAGGCGGTTCTGGTTTTTTAAATACGGTAATTGTAAAGTTTTGGTAAACAGGTTCCGTGAGTCCATCCCAGGCCATCAGGCTGACTTTATGTGCTCCTGTATCTGAACTCGCAGGAGTAGCAGTTAACAGAGAGTTGAATATCGAATCATTGTCTGATGAGAGCCAACCGGGTAATTGTACAGGAAACAACTGAATTTCACTTTCGCCATAATGCAGGACTTTTACCTCGTATTCATATGTATATCCTTCTGTTATAGTGTCCCGCGGCACAGAGGAAAACAATAAAGGTATTGTATTTGTACTTCCCTGTGTGGGAACTTTAAAACAGGCTAACTCGCTCGGGTTTTCCCGGTAATAACCGGTTGAGCGGCATCCTGCAGAAACTTCTGCCACAATGCTGTCTATCGTCTCTGCATCCTGGTATGACAAAATGATTGTGTCGCCCTGATGAATGGGGAATTCAGGGTAGCCCTTATCATTTTCTCCGGAAACAATTATTGTCAGAAAGTCTCCCGGTAATATCGTTGTATCCTGATGATTTTTTAATGAATATCCCTTTCCTCCGGCAGAAATATTTTTCATGACGAGGTTGTTTAAAGATATAGATGATTTTGCCGGATTATACAGCTCAACCCAAGATGTGCTTAATGTATCGCTAGTGTCAAAAATAGTGTCATTCAAAGCCAATTCATTAAATCTGATATGTTTGAAGTCAGGGTTAATATTTGGTTTTCCGGGAGAACCTCCGTTGAAGGGGCTTGAAATCCAGTTTTGGGGAACAGAATTATCAGAAGCCGGATTTTTGAGCGTCATTGATGGTCCTTGTCCGGCAGACAATTGTGGCCAGGGCGGGTTTGTGGTGAAATCAACCCTGTCAACGGTATCTCCGGTGGAGGACATAAGCATAAAAGACTCTCCAAAATCCGAAAGGCCATCCTGTTGAAGCTGAAAAATCTGACAGTCTGCATCTGCAAATAAAGAAGAATCTTTGACAATAAGAACGAACCCTTTTGGGGGAATTAAAGCAGAGTCAGGGAATTCAAACCCAATAAATCCCTCTTCAAAATAAAATCCGGACAGGTTGGTTGTATCATCCTGCTGTGGATTATATAATTCCAGGAAGTCATATCGTTTACCCTGTGCTGCATTGTAATGTATTTCATTGATTATAACATCCGGAGGAGGAATAAAAACTGGAGAAACAGTTGCATTTTCCGTAAATGTCAGTTTCATAGAGGATTTTATGCTGTCTTCATGTTGAATTCCAGTCCAGTGATTAAACTGGAATCCGTTTTTATGCTGTGTTTCAAACGATAATGGTGTATTACCGGGAATTACTATTTCTGTCACCGAATCTCTCAGTAATATTTTTTCCAGGTACATTTCACCTTGCGAGGTGTCATTCAGCACAAATCGAACATACACTGAATCATTTGCATTGATATACTCCAGGTAGTCTGAAACAAGCATATCTTTCCGGGAGATAAGCATATGTGAAAGACTGTCAAGAGTTGATTCTGTCTCACTGGACATCAAAAAACTCTCAGAGCCGGCAATTTGTAATGTATCAAAAACAAGTTTGTTGCAAACGGAATCAGCAAGCCTGTTAATCCTGTCAGGATGATAAATCAGTTCCATTTGTGTGAAAAATCGGGAGCTGAAATCCTGTCGAAAAACTTGATTATCCATTAATTTTTCAAATAACGCATACGAAAACCTGTTGTCTTCACTTCCGAACTGTTCTGATAAATACATGAAAGTATTTTCCGGATTGTCCTCATGCCCGGATAATGTGATTGATTTTGCAGGAAGAACATATTTCAGTTTTGTTTGATGATGAGTATCATACCAGGCTTTTTCAGGCAGAGCCTGATTTTTGTTGTGAAAAAAAGCTGACAGGATTATAAAATCAATAAATGAGTGAATATCAATTTTTTTCTGAAAATATGTGTATGTGCTTTCTTGAGAAAAATTGGCAAATTTTACAAGGTCTTTCATTTTTTGCAGTTCAGGATAATCTGTATTTAAATCACTGTAAATTGTAATGTTTTCTTCCCTGATTTGATAAAAATCCGCTATAAAACTTCTCCGGATGGTGTCTTCTAAAAAGACAAGACCGGCAGTTTTCCCATTTAAGTAAAGGAAAGCCGGTTGCCTGCCGGGAATATCTACATGTTTTACAGGAGATAATATTTTCCTGGTTAACATTGTTTTGGCGATTTCAATGCCCGGGGTGTTTGGAACAGATGATAGCAGCAATTTACTTATTGAATGTCTTTTTTTATTAACAGAGAGGAAATTGCCACTTATGTTTGCCAGGTTGTTTGGTCCAAATTGAATGTACGTTTTGACCGGAAAATCGTTTTTGCACTCATGAGTGGGATACAGCAATGTGTTTGTATTTAAAATTTGCCCCTGCTCCGGAAAAAGCAATTCCATATTTGCAGTTAATGAATCATTAGCCATGCATAAGGAGCTCAGATCATTATCTTCAGATGAGATAGAAATAACCGGCAATTTCCAGGCAGAGTCACGGATGATGTAAGAAGATGTTGAAACCGGCCCCGGGATATAATTTTCCAGGTAAGTCAGTGTCCTCAGTACTGTTGTACTGTCAATGACAATGTGATTTTCATACAATATTGCATTTGTATCCGGTTTTGAACCATCAATTGTATAAAACATTGATGCGTTTGTGTTTTCAGGTTGCCATATCAGGGTCTCAGGCTGAAAATATATACCGGGATTTTTATTAAAAACAGCTTCCGGCAGAACACCCAGGAAACGTTCTTCGGAATTTTTGCTGCCAGGTGTTGCATATTGAAAAAAATAATTATTATCATAACCATCCGGATATTTTCCTGTAGTTATGTTTGAGCTGTTCGGATAAATAAGCAATGAATCGGCAATCTCAGCATCTTTGTCATTCATTTTCATCAGATACACATAAGTAGTGTCTGATATATTTGATAAAGAAGAGGTTATGATTTGTTTTTTGTTGCCTTCGAAATCGATAACAATGAATTCATTGGAAGCTAAGAGGCTGTCGTTTACTGAAAAATATTCGATAGGCCAATACTGTGATGTATCATCTGTAAATGATAATGTATACTGAAACAGATTTATTTGCTGCTCTGACGAATTATACAATTCAATCCATTCTATATTAAGTTGAATGTCTTTGGGCTGCTCTGGATAATAAGCATATCCTTCGTTTATCACAAGATTTTGCGCAGAAACCTGGTTCGTTATGAAAACAGCTACAAGAAATAAAAGCTTCTGTAGATTTAGTCGTGTCATAGAGGTATTTTCAAGAAACAAATAAATATAATTTTAGCTGATAACAGCCTTTCTGATGGAGTCATAGGATGACTACAAAATTTAAATGTTAAAAATAGAAAAAGCAACAATAAAATAAAAACGTTTTGAAAATTATTCAAAAAAACAGGTATGATCAGGAGTAAAACAGAGAATTTACTTTATAACTTATACGGGATAAGCTTAGTGCGTGGAACGAAATATGCTGAACTTCCAAACATTTGAAGCAACAAATCACATCAATGAATCCACTACTGACAGGATGATTTTTGTCAAAATTTTCGACTGAGTCGAGACAATCAACGAATAATTTGGTAATAGAGGGATTTTTAGGAGTGGAATTATCAATGAGCTGCAAAAAAAAAATTTAAAACCAGCCAAACTTGAATGACCAAAAGACTCCAGGACCTGAAAAAGACTGTTCATTAAATCCATACTTGTCACGTACACCGAGAACAAATCGATAATTACCACCAACAGCCAGTTTGAAAAACCTTGTAATATTCATTTCCAATTCCAGTACCGGGTTGAAAACAAAAATTTTAT
>CAZVTW010000307.1:0-7112 GCA_964629805.1 uncultured Bacteroidales bacterium
TTTAAATGTTTCATAAATCACAATTTTTTAGTTATTAATAATAAAGAATTTAATTATAGAGATATAAAATATATTAGAGTCATTTTTAATATAATTCAAAAATCATAATAAAAATAATAAAAAACAAGGCTTAAAACAAACTCCGTGAGCTATTTAAATACAGCACTACTACTTTAAAAAGAAAAAAGATATTTTTACAATACGCTTTTAGTACGTCGCTACATAAAATAAAAATATAAAAATTTGAATAACAATTAATTAACGACATACAATTTTTAGATTTTCAAACACTTTTTTCCTTCCATTTTGATAAAAATTAAGTAGAATATTCCTTTTTGTAACATTTCAATTTAAATTTTCTATATTTGTTATGAGATAATCGTATTAAAAATGAGGAAAAGGTATAAAATACTACTTCTGTTTTTATGCAATATTGCATCTGTGTTTCTTTTTTCTCAAAACCATCCGCAGGTTTTCAATTTCGATAAAAATGATTATGAAGCTTCCAGTAAAAACTGGTCAATAGCATCAGATAACCGGGGAATCATTTATGTTGGTAACCAGGAAGGATTGTTACAATACGATGGACACAACTGGAATTTATATCGTATGCCGGCAGGAGGAGTTGTACGCTCTGTTTTTGTCGATGATACTCGTATTTATACCGGAACATACGAAGAATTTGGATACTGGGAACCTGATGAAACCGGTATATTGCATTATATTTCTCTGAGTAGCCAGTTAAAGAATTTCACTTTTCACAACCAGGAGATATGGAAAATACTAAAATGGAAAGATTGTATTTATTTCCAATCATTTACAGATGTATTTAAATATTGTGGAGAAGAAATATACGCTTCAGATAAAACCAATTACTTTATACTTTTTCTCCTGAATACCGGAGACAGGATAATTGCACAGGATGTATACAGAGGGATAGTTGAATTGAATGATGACCTCTCATTCAAAGTCATCAATAATAACAAAGAGATAATTGATGCAGAATTTAAAACAGCCTTGCATCTTAAGGATAACAAATATGTGCTGGGATCAGCAACAAAAGGGTTATTTATCCTGGAGGGTAATAAAATTCAGCCCTGGAATACTGAAGCACATCTGATTTTAAAGGACAAACAAATTAATACTGGCATATCAGATGGTAAGTATTTTTACATAGGAACAATACTTGACGGATTATATATTATAGATAAGGATGGCAAAGTAATCGATCATTTTAGCACAAAAAATTATTTATCCAATAATACAGTCTTAGGAATTTATTTTGACAGATACAAATATTTATGGCTTGCACTTAACAAGGGATTATCTTTAATAACTTTTAACACACCCTATAAACCTGTTATTAATGAAAATAGCAAGATTGGATCGGTTTATTCTGCTTCATTATATAATGGATATTTATACCTGGGAACCAACCAGGGTGTTTATTATCAAACATTTGATGAAAGCAAAATATCAAATATTGTACTTGATGATTTTAAATATGTAGAAGGTAGCCTTGGGCAGACATACGCTTTAAAAGTGATTGATCAGCAGTTGCTTTGTGGACATATTACAGGTTCGTACAGAATTGAAAATACCAATCAATTTAAAAAAATCTGCGATATTCCGGGAGGGCAAAATTTTGTAAAATTTACAAATAATAAAAATGAATATCTTATTCAAAGTACTTTTTCAGCAATTCTAAGATATACAAAAGATAAGTATGGAAATTGGAATTTTTCTACCAGGGTACGGAATTTTTCAGAACCTGCTAAGCATTGCGAAGTTGATCACCGTGGAAATATATGGTTAAATCACGACAGAAAAGATGGGATTTATAAAATTCGTCTCACTGAAGATTTTGATTCTGTTTCAACCATGAAATATTTTGATTCGGAAAACAATTTACCACCCGGCGTGAATGCAAATGTTGGCAAACTTGACGGGAGAATAGTATTTACAACTGAAAAGGGAATATATACTTATGATGAACTTGACAAACAAATAATTAGCTATTATCAAATAAATGATCAGCTTGGTGAATTTGCCAATTCATTAAGAGTAATAAACGCAGGAAACAAATTATATTGGTTCATCTTAAAAGATAAATCAGGACTCTTCAAAATCATGAATGATAATGCACAAAAGATAATTCAGTTCAATTTTAATCGCCCTGAAATTTATATGGTTGAAAACTTTGAAAACATTAGTTCATTAACTCAAGATTTGCATTTAATATGTCTTGAAAATGGATTTGCTTTATATAACACAAAACAAGACAATACAAAAGATACAATATCGCACCGTATTTATTTCAGGGAAATTTTAGCCGGGGACGATCAAAATAGAGTTCCATTAGCAAATGATAAGGAGAAGGAGAAGCTTACGTTAAAGTACAGAAATAACTATATAAATTTCAATTATAGCGCTCTTAAATATCCCGGTACTGGCATCAAATATAATCACAGGCTCGAAGGACTTGAAGATAATTGGAGCAGCTATTCAGCAAAAAATCGGGTGAGTTATTCAAGATTACCCTGGGGAGAATATGTTTTCAGGGTAAAAGGTATGGATGAATTAGGGAAAGAAATATCCCAAGCATCTTTCCAGTTTGAAGTCTTACCACCCTGGTATGCTTCTAATTTGGCAATTGCATTGTATGTAATTATCCTGATTTCCGTCCCGGTTGGATATCATTTCCATCTCAAACGGCAGAAAAAATTATTAAAAAGACGTGAGCGTTTACGTGCAGAACAAAAAATCACACGTTTAAAAAACATTAACCTGCAAAATGAAATAGAACACAAAAGCAACGAATTAGCGAATATGACAATGGCTTTGATTAGAAAAAAAGAAGCTTTACTTGAAATAAAAGAAACTGTTGAACACCAAAAGAAAGTTTTAGGTGACAGACTTCCAAACAGAAATTACGAAAAACTTTTAAAAACCATTGATAAAAATATTTCTAACGAAGATGATTGGAATATTTTTGAAGAACATTTTGACAGGGCACATGATAATTTTTTCAAACGCCTTAAATCTGACTATCCTGAGCTTACACCGTCCGATCTAAGATTGTGTGCTTATTTGCAAATGAATTTAACATCTAAAGAAATAGCCCCTTTGTTAAATATTTCTGTTAGAGGTGTTGAATCTCATAGATACAGACTGAGAAAAAAATTGCATCTTGCCTCTGACGACAATCTGATTGAATTCATACTTAATTTTTAGAAAAAATACTACTTTCAGGTTTTCATTTTTGAAACAACAGTATTCGGAAATCTAAAACCAATACTCAAATAAAAATCTTACTTACAATATATTACGAACAAAAAAAATCTTCTGGTGTAGTAAAAGCGTATTGCAAAAATTGACTTTGTCTTACCCAAAGTAGTTAAATTGTATAAAAAAGTTTGTATTTCAGCAGTTTAACCTGTAATTTTAATAAACAAAACGCTTTTTGTTTTTAAGTATCAATATTTCCAAATATTTTATTATTAATGTACTAATCTAAAACTGAAATTATATGAAAAAACACTTTGCTATTAATTTGATTGCTATGCTGGTACTTCTTTCCGGTATAGCGAATGCCAGCACTAAAAGTTCTCCCGGACAGACTGATCCAATTCAGGTAACAGGCTCCGTTACAGACGCTGAGACGGATTATGAAATTCCTGGTGTAAATGTTGTCATTCAGGGAACTACTGAGGGGACAATAACTGATTTGGACGGGAAATACGCAATTGAAGTCCCGAATGAGAATACTGTTCTAATGTTTTCATTTGTTGGTTACGAATCTCAGGAGGTTGTAGTTGGAAACCGTACAACACTAAATGTTGAATTACAGGTTTCAGCAACAGGTATTGAAGAAGTTGTGGTTGTCGGTTATGGTACACAGAGAGAAAAAGACCTGACTTCAGCAATTGTAACCATTGATAATGAAGACATTACAAAAACGCCAACCTCTCAGGCTATGCAATCGTTGCAGGGCAAAGTTGCAGGAGTGCAAATTATTAACAGTGGAGCTCCCGGCTCAGGACCAACTGTTCGGGTTCGTGGCTTAGGTTCATTACCCGGCTTTGGAAATTCTGATCCCTTATATGTTGTTGACGGGATGTTTTTTGAAAACATTGATTTTTTAAATTCATCTGATATTAAATCGATCTCTGTTTTAAAGGATGCTTCTGCCGCAGCTATTTATGGTGTAAGGGCAGCAAATGGCGTGATTCTTATTGAAACAAAAACAGGTAATTATAATCAGGACCCTGAAATTGTATATAATGGCTACTATGGACTTCAGGTCCCTCAAAATGTCTTGAAAATGTCAAATGCCGAACAATTTGCCAAATATGTTAAAGAAACAGGTAACAAGGCTGAGATCTCATTTATTGAGAATGCCATGCGAAGGTATGGACGGAGCAGAAAAAATCCAAATGTTCCTGCTGTTAATACAGACTGGTATGATGAAGTCATGCAAAACGGGCCGATAACAAACCATTCGCTAACTATTAATGGTGGTGCAAATCGTATAAAATATTCAGTCGGGGCGAATTACCTCAAACAGGAAGGACTTATCAATGTTATCAGGAATGAGTACGAACGGTTCAATTTCAGGTCCAAAATTGATTTTAGAGCTTCAGACAGACTTGAAGCGGGAGCTAATATAAATGTCAGCAATGCCACAAAATATATTGCTCCGAATTCAATTTGGTTCAACGCATATCGTGCAGTGCCTATACTTCCGGTATATGATGATGAAGAAACAGCAAATGCATCCCCTGAACCTATTGCCAATGCCCAGAATTTGGGCTACCGTGGAACACAAAACCCATTCTTTACCATGCATTATAATGACGACAGGAGTAAAATCGGGAATATTTACAGTAATTTTTATTTTGATTATGATATTATTCCTCAAAAGTTATCCTTCAAAATGACTTATAATATGTCTTATGGTACTGTTAATAAAAGGAATGTAAATTTTGCCCACAATACAGGTCAGGCAGAAGTCAATAATTCTTTATTCAGAGAAAGCAAGACAACATTCAATCAGATTTGGGATAACATTCTTACATATCAGGAATCTTTCGGACGACACAACCTTACTGTCATGGGAGGTTATTCATTTAGGTCTGAAAAACAAGAAGGTGTATTTACCAGCGCATCAGAGATTCAGGGATTAGAAAAAGACAATGAAGAACTTTGGTTCATAAGCGGATCTGACAGGGTTGCAGTAGGTGAAATCAATCAGGATAATACGGGTGATATTGGGGGAAGCATATATGGCGCTTCATACTTGAGCAGGATTGCTTATAATTTTGATGACAGATATTTACTATATGGTACTTTCAGAAGAGACGGTACTAACAAATTCCAGGCAAAATGGGGTAATTTCTTTACAGTTGGCGCTGGATGGGTCATCTCTGAAGAAAACTTTTTTGATCTGGACTTTGTTAATTACCTGAAATTGAGAGGTAGCTGGGGTGAGTTAGGTAATGATGCTGTTAACCCTGCCGAAGGTCAGCCAACCAGAGATGCTATTTATTTTGCCCTGGATGATACAAGAACTCAAGGTATAACACTGGATAATGCCTTTGATCTGGTAACTAAATGGGAAACTGTTGAGGAAACTAATATTGGTTTAACCGGCCGGTTTCTGGACGGAAGCCTTTCATTGGAAGCTGATGTTTATCGCAGGGACACCAAAGATGCAGTAACATTATTACTTGTTCCGGGGCAAAGAGCAATTATCAGAAGAAGTGTCGCAAGTATCAGGAACAGCGGAGTTGAAATGGCCCTGAACTACACAAGGCAAATTAACAGTTACCTGTCTTTTTCCATAGGGGGAAATTTTGCGACCCTTCATAATGAAGTGCTTGATTTGGGACCCGGGCCGGGATATCTCGATGCGGGCTCCGGTGAATTCCGCCAAAGATCAATTGAGGGACATCCTATTGAAGCTTTTTT
The DNA here is from genome assembly GCA_964629805.1 of uncultured Bacteroidales bacterium. Classification (GTDB taxonomy): domain Bacteria; phylum Bacteroidota; class Bacteroidia; order Bacteroidales; family CAZVTW01; genus CAZVTW01. The sequence continues at coordinate 5,971 of CAZVTW010000307.1, forward strand.
TGGATATGAAGTGGAAGGTGTTTTCCAGAATACAGAAGAAATTGAAAACAGTGGATATACCGAACAATATATTACAGATTTTCAAATAGAACCGGGAGACTTTCATTTTAAAGACCAAAACAATGATGGTGTTGTTGATTCCGAAGACAGAGTGGTGTTAGGGTCATATCTTCCTGAAATTACTTATGGTATGAATATGAACGTAAGTTATCAAAACTTTACATTATCTGCCAATCTACAGGGACAAGCCGGTCATAAAATACTTAACCGGAAAAGGGGCGAAATCATTTGGACAACAGACCCGAATATTGATGCAGATTTGTCCACCAATTTATGGAGAGGAGACGGTACATCTGATAAATATCCCTCTGCTGCCGGATTAAGAAAAGGGTATAACCAGGTAATGAGCGAATACTATCTTGAAGACGGCTCATATTTCAGGATACAAAATGTTCAATTGTCATATAAACTGGGTAGCAGGGAACTTAGAGGAATTAAAACGCCTGAAACGACCTTTTTTGTCACTGCAGAACGTCCGGTTACAGTTTTCAGTTACAATGGTTTTAACCCGGAAGTAGCCAATGGCGTAGACAGACAAACATATCCTATTCCTGCTGTTTATACTGTTGGACTTAATCTTAAATTTTAAACACTTAAAAATCTCGATATATGAAAGCAAAAAATTTATTATCCAAAATACTTACCATTTCACTGGTGATAACAATACTTTTTTCATGCGATGAATATCTAAATGAACCCTTAGACCAGGAATTCCTGGTTGAAGATGTGGACTATAGTAATACCGAAGACATGGATTTGGTTTTGTTGGGAGCTTACGGTAATTTATATTTTCTTCAATGGGAAACATTCCCCACTATAGGCGTAAGAGGCGATGATGTAAATGCAGCCGGTGACCAGTTCCCGCTTTTCGAAATAGATGAATACAGGTATGACGAAAATTTCTGGATTTTAAATTCAGTCTGGTTAAACCTTTATGGGGATATGTTTTCTTTTAATGCTGCAATAGATGAGATACTGAAATATAAAGAAAATGCGAAGAACCCGGGTCTGGCTGATCAATATATTGCTGAAATTAAAGTGATGAAGGGATTTGAAATGCTTCAACTCATAAGGATATGGGG
>CAZVTW010000308.1:0-7086 GCA_964629805.1 uncultured Bacteroidales bacterium
GGTTGGATGCTGGTCTGTGGAATTTGTCCCGTCTCCAAATTCCCAATACCATGAGGCGACATCTCCTCTTGAATAGTCATCAAAAAATACTTCGTATTGACTATTCCCTTCTTCGTATAGAAAAGCTGCAATAACCTCCGATTTCAAAGATGATGGAATACATATTATCAAAGAAACCATTAAAAAAGTGTAAACTTTTGTCATAATGTCATATTTTTAATTCATTTATATGTCCAGACCTAAAAGACCATTTATCGCCAAACTCTGCATTATTTATCTCGACACAGATAATGTCATTTGACATTAAAAATGCCAAGCTTATTATATCATCGTTTGTGATGTATCCTCATCTCTACTAAGTATATCTACCTGGTAGAAACGGTTCAATCTCTACTCAGATAAGCCCCCGAAATTTTATGTGCGGGGGATTAACAAAAAACATCCTTTTAGGAGTATACTTATAGATTATCGAAATAATCTCCGAAAGAGTTATAGCGTTTCTTAGAAGTTGACTAATCAATGCCTGAAATATTAAACCCAAAAATTTTTATAATGCTTTATACGATCTTTTGCAGTTAATGTTTCTATAAAATCAAATGTTTTCGAAAAAATGGATGTATTTTACAACTATTTTTTTTAATATTTGACAAACTTATATATATTATTTCCTTCACTGAATACAACCTTCAGAAAGTATATACCCGGACGGAGATATGTTGTATGGATTTTTCTTTCTGCATTTTTTCCACCGGTATAAAACTCATGTATGTGTTTTTTTCCATGCATATCCAAAACATAAACATCGATTCGATAATTTGTTTCCAGATTGGACTGAATAATCAATTGGTCTTTAAAGGGATTTGGATAAATATTACATGTATTATTTTCAACATCACTCACAAAAGTACCTGATTTTTCAACAGTCACGTTTAAGACCTGACTAACAGACTGATCAACGGAAATGCCGGTTATGGTAATCTCAGCGGACCCGTATTGATTCAATAAATAAATAATTTCCAATGAATTATCCTCAATTGCGGCCGTTAATAACGCCGGATTGGAATTATTTTGTACTATGAGTTCAATCTCATTATCATCATTGTCAATATCAGTAAACAATCCGGTCAAATCTCGCGTTGAAGTTTCTGTATTTTGCATCACAATAATATCTGCTAATTCTTTCGCAACGACCGGAGGATCATCAACAGGAATAACATTGACAGTGAATTCGTCAGTTACTGATTCTTCTGTGGTTTTTGCCTCAATAATGATGGTTGACTCACCCGATGCATCAGGTGTAAAATCAAGCAATAAGCGCGTTTCATCAATCGTTGTTTTTACCAGTTTATCGTTTGTATTTGAAGTTACCAAAATTTCATATTCCTGATAACCAGCAAAAACAGTGTCCAACTCAAGTGTTTTTTGTTCGGCATCTTCATAAACATTTATTTCACCAATTGATCCTGTAACGATTAACGGTTCGCCAACTTCAATGGGTTTGCAGGTTATTTCACTCGTTTCCCCGGTATTGGGATCAGATACCGTCAGACAGACATCATATATACCTGGTTCGCTAAAAACATGTGAGGGGGAAAAAGAAGATGTATCTATTTCGCTATCACCAAAATCCCAGACCGCCCGCCCTGGCTTACCAAAAGCAGAACTTAGAAAATCAGCAGGATATCCGCCACTTTTTGTTTGTGTTGTTTCAAACGAAACTTCAAAATCAGCAAAAAGTTTCTCTGTTGAACTCACATTTACAATCTTAATATGTTTATCCCTGCAGCTCGTTTCGGAATTAGAAATACGAAGGCCCACTTTATAAAATCCTGCTTCTGAGTATTCAATTGTAGGATTTTGCTCTGATGAACGACTACCGTTTCCGAAATTCCATTCCCATGTATCCGGTTCACCAATTGAGACATCTTCAAAAATAACGGTTCTCTCCTGCAAATTCGTTGTAAATGTAAAATCAGCCTTACACTCTTTATTAATTAATATTCTTTTACAAGTTGTATTGGAAACACCAAATTGATTGGCAACTGTCAGGCAAACATTGTAAACTCCAGGTTTATCAAAAGTATGAACAGGATTTTTATCTTCTGATTTTGTTCTGTCATTAAAATTCCAGACATATGTCAGATTACTTCCTGAAGAATTATCGAAAAAGTTAACTGTATATTCATCAATCTGATAGGCAAAATCTGCTTCGCAATCTCTTCCTATTTCTCCAACGATAACATTTTCTTCAAAATAATCCATGCAATTTTGGTCTTCATTCAGTGTAGACAAACTGACATTGTATACTCCGGGCGCTTTATACACATGCACAGGATTCGATTCTGAGGAGAAAGAACCATCTCCAAATTCCCAATAAAGATTTGTCGATTCACCTAATTCTTCATTTTTAAATGTGGCCTTGTAAGACCCTTTTTCAACAAAAACAGAAAATTTCGCTTTACAAAGAATGCTTCCAACCTGAATTTCATCTGTATAGACATCAAAGCACTGGGTTTGCCTGTTACTTACTGTAAGTTTTACGACATACATGCCTCCTTTTTTGTAATCATGTGTAGGAGAAACATCCTTAAAGGTGGTTCCGTCACCAAATTGCCAAAAATAATGCAAATTGTCACCAGAGGATGTATTATCAAAATTTACTGTATTGATGCCCTGGCTCATATCAACAGAGTATTCAAATTCTGCTTTGCAATCAAGTGTTCCAACCTGTATTTTTTTCACTTCCCTGTCCGAACAATTTCCTGTTTCATCAATGACTGATAACCCTATTTTATATAATCCTGGTGATTCAAAGATATGTTCGGTTTTTTTCTCACCACTATCAGTGTTGCCATCACCAAAATTCCAGTACCAGTCAACAACAGGTCCGTAAGAATTATCCTGAAGTGAAATTGTATTTGTTTCTGAATCAACAAAATATGAAAAATCAGCTTGAATACGGCATTCCTGTTCGCCAACCTGTAATTTTTGGCAGGTCCGTGATTTTTGTCCTGTTTCATTACTCACAATGAGACAAACTTCATAAATGCCAGGTTTATCAAACACATGCGTTGGTTCGGGTATTTCAGCAATATCGCCATCGCCAAATATCCAGTACCAGGCGCTAATATCTCCCGTTGACTTGTCCGTAAACTGTACTTCCCGTAATACAGGATCGACGAAAAATGAAAAATCTGCATCAAAGAGTTTATTTTGACCTTCTGTGATAGCGACTTTCTTCGTCACAGAAGCTTGTTCTTCCGTCAATTCATTAAAAACAGTGAGCGTTACCGGATACAGGCCCGGTCTGTCATATCCATGAGTGGGTGTTTTACCTGATCCAAAATCCCCGTCTCCAAATTCCCAATACCATTTAGACACATCCCCGAGAGATTTATCCTTAAATTCAACCGTTTTGTTTTGATTATCAACAAAAAAAGTAAACCCGGCTCTTAAATCTCCACTTTTGATAAATATTTCCCGGCATATTTTATCTGTCTGGCCGGTACTTCTGTTTCTGACAGATAAGCACACAATATAAACGCCGGGTCTATCAAACTGATTTTCCGGATGTTGGTCGGATGAAAAATTTCCATCTCCAAATTTCCAGTACCATTCATCAATAACGCCGTTTGACTTATCCCTGAAAATGACCGAATTCGTTCCTGGTTCAATGTAATATGAAAAATCTGCAGATAAGGGCAACACATTGGTTCCAAAAACCTCAACCTTTTTGCAAACATTTCCGGATTCCCCGGTATTTTGGTCTTTTACAGAAAGACAAGCCTCATAAATACCCTCTTTTTCGTATTGGTTGTTTGTTTCACATTCTTTGCTGAATTGCCCGTCGCCAAACCTCCAAAAACAGTCAGTTACAGAACCGGTGGTGGTGTTAATAAATTTTACCGTCTTATCTGAATTATCTACAAAATAATCAAAATCCGGGACGAAAAGTGTTTGATTTGGCGCTAATATGTTCATCTCATAACATGTCTCATCAAAGGTACCATTATCTTCGTTTTTAATCCTCAGACAGACCTTGTATTTTCCGGGTTTTTTATATTTATGTGTCATCGGGCCGGGGCCGGTTTCCGAATTTCCGTCACCATATTCCCATTGCCAGTGGGTTGGGTTTCCGGATGATTTATCTGTGAATTTCACTTCCGATTCATCATGATTGATAAAAAAGTCAAAATCAGCAGTCAATCTGCCGGGTTTTGTAAGTATAACCGGTTCACAATAAATATTTTCATTTCCTGATTCATTGTTCAAAATCTTTAAACATACCCTGTATTTACCGGCAGTTGCATAGCTGTGAGAGGGATTAGGCTCGGGGGAGTTGCTACCATCACCAAAATCCCATTGCCAATCCGTTATATTTCCTTTTGACAGATCATTGAATTTTATTTCGAGGGTTGAATGATCTGCAATATACTCAAATTCCGGGGATAATTGGTTTGCATTTCCAACGATAACAGGTTGACAATAAAATGATTCGTCATTCGTCTTTTCATTTGCTACATACAAGCAAACACGGTATTTACCTGGTTTTGTATAAGTATGCTCAGCATTTTGACTATCAGTTCCTGTTCCATCTCCATAATCCCAACTCCAGTCAGTTATATTCCCGATTGACGCATCATTAAATTTTACTTCCAGGATATTGTTATCAATAAATGCATTAAAGTTGGCCGTAAGTATCCCGGGTTCGCGCAGTTCAATCTTTCTGCATGAAAAACTTTCATTCCCGTTTACATCAAATATAGAAAGGCAAATTTTGTAGATTCCGGGGTTTTGATAAGTATGTGAAGGATTTTCTTTGTTGGAACTATTCCCGTCACCAAAATCCCAAACGATACGATTAATTTCACCTTTTGATAAATTATTAAAGCTAACTGAAAGATTTTCATTATCAATTTTATAACCGAAATATGCATTGAGCGTCTCATTATCCCGAATAGGAATTTCTTTACAGATAAAATCACTGATATCATTATTTTCATCAACAACCTCAAGGCAAACATCATAAGTTTGAAATTCGGAATAAGTATGTGAAACCGGACTATCTTCTTCTGATTTATTTCCATCGCCGAAATCCCATATTCTTTTTGAAATATTCCCCTTTGAAATATCGAAGAACTCAACTGTTTTACCTGTGCTACTAATCTCATAATTAAAATTAGCTGTAACAAATAATGGATCTTGAATCTCAACGACCTGACATGAAGTATTTTTCACACCGGAATTTTGATTTGCTGCTGTCAAACAAACCTTATAATTTCCTGTTGCAGAAAAAACATGCACAGGTTCAGTATCCTGACTATTTTGACCATTCCCGAAATTCCATAGCCATTGATCAACCGGTCCTGTGGACAAATCTGTAAATGAAACTGTTTTAGTTGGATTATCTACAGAAAAACTAAAAAGAGAATTGACCTGTTGCGGCCGATCGATTTTTATTTCCTTACAAACCGAATTTCTGGTATTGGTGTTTTTGTTTTCAATTGTAAGACAAACATTGTAAGTTCCTGAACTCAAATATTGATGTCTGGTAATTTGATTTGCGGAAGAATTATTATCACCAAAATCCCATTTCCAGTTTGTCACCGGCCCTGTTGATAGATCATGAAAGTTTACAATACCTGTTAGCTGATCAATCTTATATTCGAAATCTGCTGTAAGTGGAATTTTAATTTGTACTTCTACTTTCATACAAAACCTGTTTGTATTCCCTGTTGCTTTATTGGTAACTATCAAACAAACAGGATATAAACCGGATTTCTCATAGGTATGCACCGGATTTTGTTCATTTGATTTTGCTCCATCGCCAAAATTCCAGAAATAAGCATCAATTTCGCCGGTTGATGCATCCTGAAAAGTGACTTCACCTGTTGAATTGTCTGTCTGAAATGTAAAAGAGGCTGTTAGACCGGCAGGTTGTTTAATAGTAATTTCCTTACATGTTTTGTCCTTATTTCCGGTATTACTGTTCATTACACTAAGACAAATGGTGTATATTCCGGGTTTATAAACATTTTTTGGATTTTGTTCGTTTGATGTATCTCCATCGCCAAAAGACCAATTCCAGCTATCAATATTTCCTTTTGAGTTATCCTCAAAATGGGCTGTTCCTGTAGCCTGTTCAATTGTTATATTAAATCCGGCTTCAATAAGGTCCGGCTCCGGCACAACAATATCTCTACATAATTTGTCTTTTACACCTGTTGCTTTATTAATAGCGACCAGACACACACTATATTTGCCTGGTTTATACCTGTTAACCGGGTTTTGACCAGTTGAAGTATTACCATCACCAAAATTCCAGTTCCAGGCATCAACATTTCCAAGAGATTTATCAGTAAAAACGACTTCCCCTGTAGAAGCATCCACATTGTATGCAAAATCTGCTTTTATTGTTACCGGCTCAGGCACAACAATATCTTTACAAATGTTGTGATTATTACCTGAATTTTTATTGGTAACAGACAAACATACAGAATATGTTCCAGGTTTATAGCGATTAACAGGATCAGGAGAGGAAGATTTGCTCCCGTCACCCAAATCCCATTCCCATTTGTCAACAGGCCCTTGTGATTTATCGGTAAATAATACTTCTCCTGTTTGCTTCTTAACAAAAAAAGAAAATGCAGCCCTAACATCATTTGGATCAGGTACCTGAATGAATTTGCATATTTTATCTTCTTCTCTGGTGTTTGTATTCCTGACAATTAGACAAACCTGGTATCTGCCGGCTTTGTACCTGTTTATCGGATGTTGATCTGCAGTTGATGAGCCATCTCCCAAATCCCAATTCCATTCATCAATAGTACCTTGTGATTTATCAGCAAAGGTAACTTCCCCGGTTGAAGCATTAATTGTATATGTAAAATCGGCTGTGACCTGGGAATAAGATACAGAAGCTAAACTAATTAGAAAGCTAATGATAGTAAAAAAACGATAAGTTTTCATGGCTAATATATTTAAGTGATGTAAAAAATATTTGGATCGTATAAAATTACAACCATTTTTTATAAGATACTACGTTTTTACAGGGCAAGCCTGAAAAAAAGCCGCTATGCGGGATGT
>CAZVTW010000309.1:0-7083 GCA_964629805.1 uncultured Bacteroidales bacterium
ATTTAGGGTTTTTAATCCAACGAAGAGATCGGACTTTATGGACAGACACTACTTAGGGCTTGATGCGAAATAACATGTACAGAATAAACGATGTTATTTTGTTTCAAACCCTTATATACAATTATTTTTATTGAGTAAAAAATTTTAATCTGATTCGTGCATAAAAAAGAACGGGATTTTTGAAATACCATATCGGATAATCTTAGACAGATACTCTCCAATGCATTTTCACAAATCTTTTTCTAATATGTTTCTCTTCCGGTTTTAGCGCCGGATAAATTATTTTTTGTGTTATTTAATTTTTTTATTATGAACATTTACGTTGGAAATTTAAATTATGGCCTCCAGGAAGACGAATTGAGGCAGATCTTTTCTGAATTCGGCGAAGTTGACTCTGTTAAGATTATCAAAGACAAGGCAACAGGTCGCGCTAAAGGTTTCGGTTTTGTTGAAATGACTGAAGACAATGATGCCAATAACGCCATTGAAGAGCTCAATGGAGCTGAAGTTATGGGCAGAAGTATCAGGGTTTCAAAAGCCAGACCTATGAAAAGCCGAGATTCTTATTAAGCCTTGACCGTTTTGTTAAATAGAATGAAATAGAATATTCTATATTAAAATTAGTTCTATATTAGCATATTTAGAGCAACGGTTTCTTTGTTTTAGTTCTGATTTTTAGGTTGAAGCTGTTCTTTGCCGAACACTTACCGAAAAGAGTTTCAAATCCCGCTTATTCGCAGTTTCATGACTGCATAAGCGGGATTTTTATTTACCAAATAAATGTGGAGAAATCAAAGCGAAACAAAAAATTAAAATTTTGTTTGATCATTTGTTCATGACCTCTATTGACGACGGGATTGTAAAAAGTGCAGCTCAAAATCCTGCTATTCATGATTTTGAAGATGGTATTCAGTATTACTCAGCTTATGCGCAATCATGTAAAGTATTGATTACTCAGAACGAGGAAGATTTTTATTTTGGTGAAATTGAAGTATTAAATTGCCAGGAGTTTATCGCCAGATACATCTAATTACAAATCTTTAAATACCCGTGCGAGTGAAAAGCCAGGCGCTTCTATATGTAAATCAAGAAAATAGCCGAAAGGAGTCTGGAATACCTCGTGATTTGTTGCCTCAAGCCGTTCCTGTATTCTGTCGAAAAGATGTTTGGTGAATTCCGGTGTGGCTTTGCTTGTTGACAGATGTGCAAATGAATGTAAAAGTATCCGCTTTGAATTATTTTTCCTGCAAATCCATTTAAGGTTGGTCAACAGTTTTTTTGCAGTGGCAGATTCATTCTCTTCATCTTTTTCTTCGGTTTGAATAAAGGCAGTTTGAATGTCTTTATATTCTGCAGGGGAAACATTTTCATCAGCAGAATCCAAATTCCTAATCTGCGGTGTATAGGAAAATTCTTTGCAATAAATCAAAAGTAATTTCATGTATTTATTTTTTAGAGATTGTTTATTTCTAACGCAAGAAAATAATCATTCCTGTCCCGAAATCTTCGATTTCGAGGATGCCCGACCAAAGGTCGGTATCTCAAAATCAGATCAGACATTGGCGCTGTTTCATAGGTTAATTTTTTTCATGTCTAAATTTTTGCTTTTGTTACCAAGTGTATTTATTCTTGCCACAAAAACAACATAACTTTAGATCACATGAAATTCATTTTAGAAATTCAGGTATAAATGTTTTATTACTCATTACCAAATAATAATTTAAAATATTGTTCAGGATTGTTTAGAAATCCCTTTGTTATCCTGTAATGCTCTGTCTCTTCATATTCAACCAGGTTTATGCCGGTATCATCCAAAAGGAAAATGTCTGCACCTGGATATGCAAGAAGTATGGGTGAATGGGTAGCGATGATTAATTGAGATTTTTTTTCAATATCCATACCCCTTAAAATTGAAAGCAAAGTCAGTTGTCGTTGGGGTGATAAAGCAGCCTCCGGTTCATCCATCAGAAAAAGTCCTTCGCGAAAACGATTGTTAAACGCCGAAAGAAATGATTCGCCATGTGATTGTTTCAACAATTCGCGACCGCCCCAGTATGCAGGATTTCCATGTTCATCAATATAGGATGACAAATTGAAAAAGCTTTCAGCACGAAAAAAAAATCCCTGATCAATATGCAGTTTTGTATTTTTGACCAGATATAAGTTATCAGCCAGTTCGCTGTTAAATTCTTCGGCAAAACGGTGATGCTTGTGCCCCCCCATTGAATCAAAACCTGCCCGTTCAGCAATAGCTTCCAGTATTGTTGACTTACCTGAACCATTTTCTCCAACTAAAAAAGTAATATTTTTTTTAAATCTGATTTGAAGGTTTTTAATAGCAGGGATTGTGTATGGAAATCGTTGGGATTTTGCCTGAGACTTTAACGTGAGTTCAAAAATATACAGACTGTAATTAATTTCCTGGGGCATCAATCAATGTTTTATTTTGCGAAGTTATAAAATCAGCAATAATTCGAAAAGTTATTCGTGAATAATTTTTCCATACAGATCATATTGATCTGTTGATGTTATCCTGACAGGATAAAAACCGCCCGGTTGAATATGAAAATCTTTTTTTTTAATAATGACCTCGCCATCAATCTCAGGTGAGTCAAATTCTGTCCTGCCTATCAGGAAATCCCCTTCTTCTCTGTCAATCAGCGCCCTGAATGTTTTTCCGATTTTATTTTTGTTCATATCATAGAAAATTTCCGATTGCAGGTTCATGATGGTGTCCAGTCTTTGTTGTTTGATATCAGGAGGAATATAATCTTTGTATTGACGATGTGCGTATGTGTTCTCTTCATGCGAGTAAGTAAATCCGCCAAGCCTTTCAAAGCGCATCTCCCTGACAAAATCAACCAGTTGTCCGAAATCATCTTCTGTTTCTCCCGGGTGACCAACCATTATTGTTGTCCGCAGATGTATACCGGGAACTTTTTCACGTATCAGATGAATGAGATCAATGGTTTGCTGTTTACTTGTTTTTCGGCGCATGGCCTGTAATACGTTATCGCTGCAATGTTGGAAGGCAATATCAAGATACCGGCAAACCTTTCTGTTTGATGCCATAACATCCAGAATCTCTGCCGGGAAGTTAACAGGATAAGCATAATGTAATTTAATCCATTCAATACCTTCAATATCCGAGAGTTCTTTGATTAAATCAGGTAATTTGTAGGATTCATATAAATCATAACCATAATAGGACAAATCCTGTGCAATAACCAGCAATTCCTTCACACCTCTTTGGGCCAGGTATTCAGCTTCTGCAGTAATTTCATCTATGGGCTTTGATTTATACCTGCCGGTCATTACCGGGATGGCACAAAATGAGCATGTCCTGTTACATCCTTCTGAAATTTTCAAATAGGCATAATGCGAAGGTGTTGTAATTTTTCTTTCATACATTCTGTTCTGATAAAGATCTGCTTTAATTTGACCAAGAAGAGACTTAAAATCAAATTTGCCGAAAAAACCATCTATTTGCGGGAATTCTTTTTTCAACTCATCTGAATATCTTTCGGATAAACAGCCAATAACATAGATTTTTTTTATGTCACCAAAGGATTTTGCCTGTTCAAAATCAATGATTGTATTAATTGATTCTTCTTTTGCATCCTGAATAAATCCACAGGTATTGATGATGACAATATCTGCCTGAAAAGAATTGGAGTCAAACAGAATATTGAAATTATTTAATTCCAGTTGACGGGCAATTAGCTCAGAGTCAACAAGGTTTTTTGAACAACCCAGGGTTACGATATTTACGACGGGATGATGCAAATTATAATTTTAGGAAATTTATAATATATACATGAGAGAAGATTTATTAAAGTTTTAACTAAACAAAGAATCAACAAATTCAATTTTGTTAAATTCCTGGAGGTCTTCCATTTTTTCGCCTATACCAATATATTTCACTGGTATTTTAAATTGGTTTGAGATACCAAGGACAACACCTCCTTTTGCTGTACCATCGAGTTTTGTAAGTGCAAGCGCAGTCACTTCGGTGGCATTGGTGAATTGTTTTGCCTGCTCAAAAGCATTTTGGCCTGTTGAGCCGTCCAGTATAAGCAGCACCTCATGAGGAGCATCAGGGATGATCTTTTTCATGACATTTTTTATTTTTGTCAGTTCGTCCATGAGGTTGCGTTTATTATGCAGCCGACCTGCTGTATCGACAATAACAACATCAATGTTATTTGATTTGGCAGATGCAAGTGAATCATAAGCCACGGATGCAGGGTCTGATCCCATTTTTTGTTTGATTATGGGAACATCTACTCTTTGTGACCAGATTGTTAACTGGTCTACTGCAGCTGCCCTGAAAGTATCTGCAGCGCCGAGATAAACGCTTTTTCCGGCTTGTTTAAATTTGTATGCCAGCTTGCCGATAGTCGTTGTTTTACCTACCCCATTTACACCAACAACCATGATAACATAAGGTTTTGGTGCAGATTCAAGTGAAAAATTGACCGGCCCTTTATCTCCGCTTTCTGACAGTAAGCCGGCTATTTCTTCTTTGAGGATATTATTTAATTCAGATGTGCTTAAAAATTTGTCTCTTCTGACCCTGTCTTCAATCCGCTCGATAATTTGAACAGTTGTATCAACCCCAACATCAGAGGAAATAAGAACCTCCTCAAGATTATCAAGTACTTCGTCATCAACTTTTGATTTTCCTACAACAGCCCTGGAAATTTTTTTAAATACACTTTCTTTTGTTTTCTCGAGGCCTTTCTCAAGATCCTCTTTATTCTGTTTTGTTAGTTTCCCAAAAATAGCCATAATACGGTATTAATAAATGATATTAACCAAACCAAAATACTTTTCAAATACCTATTTATAATAGGCAGGTTATAATTTCGTCATTGCCTGTTTTTCTTGTTTTCCAGATATTTATTGAAGTGTAAAAATAACAATTTAATTTTTAAAAGAAGATTAAAAAATGAAGTCAAAGAAACCAAAATAATTATTTTTGAGGAAATCAATCTAAAGGATGGTTCTCTCATCCGGCTTGAAAGTAATAAATCAGATGCTTTCGTTAAAATATCAGGCCGTATAAAAAAAAAAGCTTTCAACATATGATGAAGAAAGCCTCAAATTATTACTTTGTGGCTCAATCGTTATAAATATTAAGCCACAAACCTCATATTAAATAATAAAAATCCTACTTATTGTTCAAAAAATCCTTAACGCGTTCTTCACTCATCATATCCTCTTTAAAGATATAAGCGCCGGTTTTTGGAGATTTAACCATTTTAATAACCTTTGCAAGGTTTTTAGCATCTGATTTCTTTAATGTTGCAACAACCTTCTTTGCCATAGTAAACTATTTTATTTCTTTATGAACTGTATATTTCTTAAGAATTGGGTTGTATTTTTTTAACTCGAGCCTTCCTGGTGTATTTTTTTTATTTTTGGTGGATATATACCTGGAAGTACCGGGCTTACCACTTTTTTTATGTTCCGTACATTCGAGTATTACCTGTACCCTGTTACCTTTTTTTGCCATATCCTCTTAAACTCTAACGATTATACACAATTTAGTACTTGTCAATGAACCCTTTAGCTTTGGCTGTTTCAAGGGTTTTTTTCAGTCCGTTTTTATTGATATTTCTAATTCCGGCAGCTGACAATGAGAGCTTTATCCATCTTTTTTCTTCCGGGAGATAAAACTTTTTCACAAAAATATTCGGATAAAACCTTCTTTTAACACGCCTTTTGGAGTGAGAGACATGATTACCCACCATCATTTTCTTTCCCGTTATTTGACAAACCTGAGCCATAGTTAATTATACTTTAACATTCCTGTAAAAATACACCTTCAAAATGAGGGTGCAAAGGAAATACATTTCTTTTTAAAAAACAAATAATCATTGATTTTTTTAACAGATAGAAATGAAAACGAAATTGATTTACGTCAAATTTCATATTTTTGTCTTTTTTATTGACCCGAATTGATTAATCTTCTTATCTTTGTAAGATTAACAGGTTAAATCAATTCCTGATAAAACAATATTGTTTTGTGAAAATAAAAAATCTAAAAAAAAGTACTATCAAAAAAGCAATTATTTATGAAATGTTACCAGCTTATAATAATCTGCCTGATAATATGCACTGGAATTGATATGCAAGCCCAGACAGGCATTTCACCCAGGAATAAAAAAGCTCTAAAGTCTCAGATACGGGAAGCGGAAACCTTCATCGAAAGAGGCAATTTCGAATCTGCCGGCGCTATTTATGCTAAACTCACAAAAGTCGATTCCACTAATGCTGAGTATTACTACAAATTAGGTTATTGTGATCTCAACTCAGCCTTAAGAAAAGAAAGGGCGTTGGAATGCCTTCGCAAGTCCGGACAATTGTTACTGAAGCAGGAAAAAAAACCGGTTTATTTCAATGAAGTCAGATATTATCTGGCCAAAGCATACAGACTTAATTATCATTTTCAAAAAGCAGTTAATATCTTAACAGAACTCGAAAAAGAGATTGATTCAAGGGAAAGAGAATTTATCAAATCGATTCAAAGAGAAAAACAATATTGTCAGAACGGACTTAAAATAACAAAGGAACGCAAAAACATTAAAATTACGAATCTCGGGAAAACAATTAATTCTGAATTTACAGAACACAGTCCTGTATTGCCTGCGGACCAATCAGTTATTATTTTCACATCCAGACGCAAAACAAAGGAAAATGATGTTATGGATACCGATGGTCAATTTGATGAGGACATATTGATTTCCTATCGAAAAGGTGATACCTGGACTTATCCCGTACCCATTAGCGATAGTATCAACACAGAGTCTTACGAGGCAACCATTGGAATATCTGCCGATGGTCAGCAACTATTTTTTTACAGGGACGACGGTAATGGAGACGGCAATATATATATGAGTGAGTTAACAGGTGAAAATTGGAATTCTCCGGAAAAACTTGTTGAGTCCATCAATACAAAATACAGGGAAACGCATACTTCTCTTTCAGCCGATGGGAATATGTTGTTTTTTACCAGCGATCGGAAAGGGGGATATGGCGGACTGGATATTTATGTTGTCAGAAAATTACCCACAGGAG
>CAZVTW010000310.1:0-7042 GCA_964629805.1 uncultured Bacteroidales bacterium
ACTAGTTGTGTAAAATGATCGAATTTGCCTGTCAATTTTGGATAGGTAAAGCGAGTAAGTTTAAATTTGTGCAATTTTGTAATTATATGCAAATAAATGGATTATGCGATTTTTTAAAAATGGTATGCTTCTTGTAAGAGCCTGCCCAGAAATACTTGGTCATAATTATATATTTGGGAGGTTTTTATGAAAGCGCAAATTATCATGATGCTAATCATCGCTCTTTTTGTGGATATGAGCTTTGCTGATTCTTGTGAGGATCCATATATCGTAAAGGCAGATCCGACGAACACATTTCTGAAGGGCATGGGATTGAGTGATGACATTAATACCTTTACCGGAGATGTTGCGCTGCACTATGCTCTGGCAGGTTTAAAGGGCAGAAACGGCATTGGGTTTACTTTAAAGCTCTCTTATGATAGTGATGTCAACGAGATTGCCACCGGTGAAAACAAGAATAAACAAGCATCATATTGTGGTCTGGGCTGGCATTTGAATATTCCTTGTATCCAAGGCGAAGCAGCTCCGCAGGACTGTACCTATACTCCTCAGATGGCCTATGAAAAACTATGGTATGTGTCTGGTAATCAAAAAAATACAATGGAATTTATCGATGATACATCGGGCTTTAAATTAAAAGATTACAAATATTGGTTCATCGACAGCACCTCTGTGGGTGGGAATGCCTGGAATGTATCTTCCTGGCAGATCATTGATGAGGCGGGACTAAAATATACATTTGCCCATAAACGAAACCGGGTTTTTCGAATTTATGATAAATATTACACAAACTGCAAAATTTTATACAATCATCCGCAGAGCCAATACGCCAGCTTTGATACATTAGCATACCAATGGGACCTGACCAGAATTGAGGACCCATTTGGCAATTCTATTGATTTCGAATATCTTGATACCATTGACACGATAAGCGATTCGAGCAGGGGAAGTGTAGACCCGGACAGCGTTGTCGCTGCATACGACTATGCTGAATATACCAAGGATTCAGTGCCTCGCAGAATTATTGACAATACAGCAGGACACTGTATTGAGCTGGGATATGTAACCAGGACCGATACATCGGATGGCTACAATGGGCATGGTGACTGGAAAGACCTGGGAATAAATGAAAGTGACAGCTATCAAGAAATTTATTGTGAAAAAAAACTCTATCTGCTGAAAGTATATGACCGTCACCCCGATTCCACTGGAGCACGCTATTACAAGTTATTAAAATTCGGTAATTCCTACAACAGTTTTGGAAGTGATAACAAGTTGATACTCACTTCCATTAGTGAATGCAATCCCACAGATTCAACTATCAAAATTCCTTCAATGAAATTCGAATATTGTTCTCAAGCAGAGGATAATCCGGGTGCAATCGAAAAGATTACTTTTCCATATGGTGGCAGCAAAAAATTTGTCTACGAGTCCCGGACGGGTAGTGGTGCTACGGGATATCGTGTCGATTCGCTGGTTGTCAATGACGGTATTAATGGAGATTTTATTTCTGATTACACCTGGCCTGCTGCTGATACGTCAGGAGGCGTATGCGGACATGACTCAGTGACAGTCGACCTACATGGTACCGATCATGGAAGAATTCGATATTTTCATGATACTGACACACAATTTGGTGTGATGAAAAAGAAAAAAATGCTCAACGAATCAAATGAGACCATGTCTTATACAGGTTATCAATGGACCTTTGATGTGATTGACACAACAGCCTATTATAAAAAATTAGAACGAGAATATACATGGACAGATGGCAAAACAATCAAAGATATGTATTATTCAGACTATGATAGCTGCAACGGTCTGCCGACCAAGATGCGCCTGGATTACGATGACATTACAGGTGATCGGTGTTTAGTCATATCCTATGCCCATGCAAGCTATAGCGATATGAAAGAAAAACACATGCTTTCGCAAAAGGCGCAAGAAACAATCCATAGATACAGCGATGAAAGCTACTATGCTCGTTTTTCAAAAGTGACCACCTGGAAAGAATGGGCAACCGGAAAATGGGGCCCTCATAAAACCTATCAATGGCTTGAAAATGATGCAACATATGGACTTCCAACTTTTGATTTTAGTAGCTGGTCCGATACCGGAGAACCGACAAGCGAGCCGGAATGGGTCAGAATGGCTAAAATCGATTCGGTGGATTCATTTGGCAATGTCCTTATGGCGGAAGATGCAGATGGCACGGAATGGATATCAATTTTGGGACTAAATAGCAGCCAGGTGATAGCAGCAGGTCAGAATGGTCATCTGGAAGAATTTGGTTTTTCGAGTTTTGAGAACGGCGAGGGAAATGGATGGAACAATGAGACCAAAATTATCAAATACGATGATGCTCATAGTGGCAGCCATGTAGCCAGAGTGTGGACGAGTGGTGGTGAAAGTCAATACGGGCAGAATTTTTCTGAAAGTGATGGATTGAAAGCCGATTGTGGCTATAGAGCATCGGTATGGGTGAAAGGTCCGGCCTCTGCCTATCTCATTATGAAAATCAACAACCAGCAAGCACTATCAGATACCCAATTTTCGAGCAATTCTGGTGAGTGGGAATTATTAACCGTGGAGCTGAGCGAATCGGTTATCGAGTCTAATATGGATGGTGATGATTATATACGTGTGGTTGTCGGTAATAACAGCGCTACGGCAGCCTACTTTGATGACCTGCGCTTCTATCCGGTTGATGGGGTGATCTCTGCTTCCGTCCGTGATTCAAGCAATGTAAATATAGTCTCCTTGTTATCCGGCAATAATATTCCGTCCTATTCGATATATGATTCCTTTAACAGGCAGCTCTATGCGGTGGATGCCGATGGGAGACGACTCTCCTTGAGCTCCCCCTATTATTCACGTGATGGCAATGGTGGAAATTTTAGTTCCAGCGATCCCAATTTTAGGCATCAAATTGTGTATTCAGATCAAGACGGTTTTTCGGATTTTCGCAGTGATGATGGGTGGAGCAAGACCGATCCCTCTAATACGACTTTTAATTATCTCTATGCCGGCCGGATCACGGTTAAAATGGCATCGACGAGTTCCAATTGCATTTACAAAGCCATAAGTGAAGATAATATCAGCGCCAAAGTCGATTTTTACCCGGATGCCACAACTGGCGGTACGCCCAAGGTGTTAAAGTTTTGGGATAGCGACAATATTTTTTGCGTGCGATATTTGCCCTCAATAGACCGTTTTGATATCCGGGTGCGCAAAAATATCGGCGATATCATTTATCCGGATACATTGTCGCTTGTAGCCAGTCCAGGCAGCTGGTATACGATTGAAATCGAAAAAACACAGGGGGGGTATTGCCGAGCCTGTGCTTATCCAAAGGACCTGGGAAGATATGCAGGTGATTGTTATGAAACCAGTGGCTATCCATCCGAGTGGGGAACCTACGTTATGAGTTACTGCGATGACCCAAGCTTTTATCTTGCCAACCATTATGTCGGCAAAACCATTCAAACGAAAACCTTTACAGATGGGTTTGGCAGGACAATACAGACCCAGGCACATTCAATCGACAATGACATTGTAACAAAGAGCACCATCAACGCGCTCGGGCTTTTATCAAAAGAAGGCAAACCACAATTGATTTCAAACTGGGACCATGATTTCATCACAGCTGTTCCCGATACTTCCAAGCAATACGGTTATTACAAGGATCCTCTTGGCCGCATCAAAACCATGTATTATAGCAACTTGGATTCACTTCAGTATGTCTATGGTGTCGAAATATTCAATGGCACCCAATTCGGTGACAGAAGACACTATGAAAAAATTGTTGATGAAGAAGGGATTGCATCCAAGCAGTTTACAGATAGGCATGGAAATTTGATCGGTAAAATCCTGGCAGCTGGTGACAATGACTCGCTAAAAACCGTTTTTGATTTTGATGAATTGGGGAATCTGACTGAAACCGAACCGCCAAATCACTGGGTTGTTCCTTCCGGAACATCGGCAGATGACTGGGATACGGAATTAATTTATAACACATTTAATCAACTGACCTGCAAAATTACACCGGATGATGATACCACAAAGTTTGTCTATGATTTTGACGGAAATATCCGATTCCAGCAGGATGCACTACAGGCAGAAGACGATTATTTTACAGCTTATGTTTATGACGATCTCGATCGTATCATCTCGATCGGTGAAGAGAAAGATCAGTCATTCAACTGGACGACGTCTTTTCCTCCAACGGACAGCACGTCATTCGGATCACAGGTAGACGAATGGCGGGTAAAAAATTACTATGATGAGAATTATGTTTCCGGCACGGACAATTTTTGCCAGGGCGAATTAACAAAGACTGAAATTAACGTCGACAGCGACGGAACAGCCGAACATGTTATCAAATACGTTTATGATCAATTTGGCAATCTTTTAGAAAAAAGGGTGACAATCGACGAAGGCAATGCCGTTTCAGAGAAAACAATCAAACATGTCTATGACCATCTGGGCAGGGAGATCGAAACATGTTATCCGTCCGGCAATACAGTGGTCTTAACATATGACGAACTGGGCCGTCTTAAAAATGCCTCTGTGGTTGACTAAATGCTGCAATTCAATGAAACAGGCTGGAGAACCTGATGTTCAGCTCGCTGATCGAGCTAAAATATTTCTCTGATCATAAAATATCATCATAATAACGGGATTCCGTTGAGGAGATAAAAATGTATTTAAAAAAATATTTGACTTTTTCGTTTTTCTTGTTACTTTTAAGTGGTTGCCCGATGCAGAGCGCATTATCACAATCCGAGGTTCAGGAGAACATTCTGGATGTTCAAATTCAAGCCGATTTCTCTTCCCAGGGTAAAGAAATTCTCACCAAACGCGGGCCTGAATCTAAAACATATCTGCGAAACAGCGACCAAATCGTTCACCAAATTTTCTCCGGCCGGCTGCATTTCAGAGAAAATGACGGGCCTTATACAGAGATCGAATTTGCCATCAAGCCGGATAAAAAAGATAGCAATTTATATGCTTGGAACAATGGAATCTATCAGGCAGTCTTTGCTAAAGAAAATGCAAATAAAAAACACCTGCCTGTCAATACAACTTTTGTTAAAGGTGCGACTATCAGACAATCCATTATCTCCATGGGATATTACAGCCAGGAAAGCGGACAATATATAGAAATCGATACACCAAAAGAGGTTCGAGCCCAGGTGGGCGAGTTAGCCATAAATGGAATCATCTATCGGGAAATCTTTCCCGGGGTCGATGTTGTCTATACAGCGAAAAGTCATAAACTGAAAAAAGACATTATTGTAAAGAAATCGGCTCGAAACAAACTGCCAACACCGTCATCTCTTGGCCTTTCTGAAAAAGATGTGCTTTTAGCATTTAAGAGTTCTTTGTCAATTCGGGGAACCGCAAGAGCAACGTCCGGCAAACAACTATTGGCAAGCGCAGCCAGAGGGACAGAATTAAGCGTAAACTATTCCGGAACCAAAACTGTGCTTTTTCAAGACGAATTAAATATGGAATTGTTTCGTTTCGGAAAAGATGCGGCCTGGATTCAAAATGATACGATCACTGATAGTCTCAAAAATGAATCTCGGGCACAAGTCGATGTCATGCGCCATTTCTTTAGCACGGATCAAAAAGATTATGTCTTGGTGATGGTTCCGATGTCCTGGCTGGCAGATGCACCGGCCGGCGATCTGATCATCGACCCTTCTGTTGAAATTCCAGCCGAACTGGAGGATGGTAAAGATTCCTTTATTTACGCCTCTACGGGTGGTGATGATAATTTTGGCGCTTCAACCTCAATCCAGGTTGGTCCCGACCGCGGTACATATGAACGACGCGGCATCATTAAATTCGATTGCTCGGCTGTTCCGGAAAATGCATCGATCGATAGTGCATTTTTGCGTTTATACCTGGCGTCGACCTGGGGATCGAGCAACTCTTTTGTTATCGAAGCCCATCAGATGCTGCAGGACTGGGCCGAAGGCACAGCCAGCTCATGGAATAACAACAGCACAACTGGTTGTGATTGGGGCTATGCCGATCAGGCCGCCTCGGTGAGCTGGAATGCCAATGGCATGCAATCGGGAAGCGATTATTCGGCAACGGTTTTGGGGACCGATACGGTCAGTTATGGTGCATCGAGTGCCTGGTATCAATGGAATGTTCAAGGTGCGGTAGAAGACTGGATCGACGGCACCGACGCCAATCACGGCATCGCCCTGCTGACAGCCAGTGCTGACATGAGTGACTATGTCGGTGCGACATTCAGATCCTCGGATTATACCACCGATGCCGGCAAACGGCCACAGCTCATCATCTATTACACCATCGAGCCCCTGGCCGAATATCATTATGATGCCCTGGGTCGTCCGGACACGGTCAGCTATGCCAATGGTGTGAAGGAAATCAGCCGCTACGATACGCACCGGGGCTGGCTGGTGGAAAAAAAATATATCGACGGAGATTCACTCTTGTTCTCCATCGACCATAGTTCGTCGGGTGCGTATGACAAGACCGGCAATTTGAAAAAGGTTATCTATCGCTATGGCAGCACCTCGACCGATTCGATGGAATATGACTATGACGATCTTTATCGCTTGATTCAGTTCAAACACAACGGCACGATAAAAAAAGAGTATGCCTATGATGCCAACGGTAACCGGGCCGATAAAAACAGCGAATCCTTTCTCTATGCTAATGATAACAACCAGCTGACCGAATATCGCAACACCGACGCCCAGGATCATGACACCACCACCTATGTTTTTGATGCCATCGGCCGGGTCGATACCCTGGGAGGCACCGATGTAGGTTATGATCTTTTCAACAACATGACATGTTTTGGCAGCAACACCTATGCCTATGATGCCTTTGGCCAGCGTATTCGCAAAAGCGAAAACGGAGACAGCACCTATTACATCACCTCGGGCATGCAGATCTTGTCTGAATACAACAGTGATGATGAGCTGATGAGTGAATACATCTATGCCAACGGCCGCCGCATCTGTGCTTATCAACCCGACCAGGGATATCTCTGGTA
>CAZVTW010000311.1:0-7042 GCA_964629805.1 uncultured Bacteroidales bacterium
TGGTATTTGATTACAGATTCCATTATGCAATAATATGAAATGGAATGTTGGAATGTAAGTTTTTTTATGTTTTTTTTCGTGAACGGTTACCAAATTTGTTGCACTACAAGTTAAAACCAAAAATGTAATCAATCCAATTCTCATATTTGTATTTTTTTTGCAAATATGAGGGGCTATGCTGACAGATACAAGCAAGTGCGATTATTAACCGGTTGCAGATGATTTTTAACAAGGCAGAGTTTGACGATAACCGGACTTCCCGGAGTGGCCTCAGTGGATAATAATTTCAAATACAACTGCTGAAGTTTGGATACCTGCAAATGATATAAAACCCAATAGCTCAGTCTTCCGTTAATTCATTCAAACTACTAACAATTAGCCTGTTAAATCTTAACTTTTCATTCTTCATTCTCTTCATTTAATATCTCATCAATATCAGGTTTGTATCCCTTGAAAGTATACTTTTCTTTATCAGCACCTTTGTAATTCAGGTAATCAAAATATGCCCTGGCTTTGGATTGTTTACCATTTCCGGTTGCATACAAACCAATATATACTCCTGTAAATCCTCCTGTTACATCAACAGAAAGATAGATTATCTCGGGTTCAAAAAGCAACTTAAAATCGTTGGCGTCTTTGGCTCTGTAGCTGAGTTTGTAATTGTCAGTATCTCCTTCAATTTTTATTTCAACCGGGTATTCGGCAATTACTTCCGAAGCAACAACATGGCTCATGGTTCCAATTCTGTACCGGGCATTTATGGTTCTTTGCCCCTTGCTATTACGGCTTATGAATATCTCATAGTGATGTTTGTCGTTCATGAGCAGGGTAACACCGGCTTCTTCGTTAACAGATGCGGGGTCAAAATCCAAAAGCGTGGTGGCTTCAAAGTAATAATCTTGCTGTCGCCGTCCGATAAAAGTTTTGGGCAGGCGGTCGTTCAGGTCCGATGCGGTTCCTTTTAGCATCAGCCAGCCTTTTCTGCCGGTTAAATTCCATAAACTGCTGTCGGGTGGATAGCGCAGGAAATTCCATTTTAACCCAAGTGTTTCGCTGTTAAAATCGTCATTCGGCTTCTCCTCAAAAGGATGAAGCGGCAAAGTGGGCACTTTCATTTTCATCGAAATATCTTCACCATTGTTTACAACCGGCCAGCCATTTTTCCATGTAACAGGCGCCAAAAATGTTTCCCTGCCTAAGGTGTGGTAAAATTGTCCGTTTACCCTAAAAGCTAAAAACACCATCCACCAGTCGCCCTGGTGATCCTGTATTAAATCGCCATGTCCTGTTCCCTGTATGGGATCAAGGTAAGTATTTCGATGTGTTAAAATGGGGTTTTCAGGACATCCTTCATACGGTCCCCAAATGTTTTTGCTTCTGGCTATGGTTACCATGTGCCCATAGTATGTTCCCCCTTCCGCAAGCATCAGGTAATAGTACCCATCTTTTTTATAGATATGGGGTGCTTCAATCCAATTGCCTCCCGAACCCTTCATCCATATTCGTTTTAAGGGTGATTTTCGTTTTCCGGTTTTCAGGTCAATTTCTGCCTGAAATATCCCTGTTGATGTTTGCGCATAAACCTTCCCGTCGTCATCCCAAAATAAGGAAGGATCTATTCCTGGCATATCTATCCATACAGGAACTGACCATTCGCCGTAAGGATCGGCTGTATGAACCACAAAATTACCGCCATGAATCGTGTTGGTGGTAATCATATAAAACGTATCGTTATGAAAACGAAGCGTAGACGCGTAAATTCCTCTTGATGCAGGGACAGTATCAAGATTCAACTGTGATTTACGGGTCAAAGCATGACCTATTTGTTCCCAATGAATCAGGTCTTTGCTATGAAAAATAGGCACTCCCGGAAAATATTCAAACGACGAGAGTGCCATGTAGTAATCTTCTCCAACTCTGCATATACTGGGGTCGGGATAAAATCCCTGAATGATTGGATTGAAATATTCGTTTACTTGTTTTTGGTTGCTTTGCACATTCTTGTTTTTACAATTATCATTTTTAGAATTGCTAGACATGATTAACAATATTGCAGAAAACAATACTAAACCTTTAATATTCATTTTATTTCAATTTTGTTCTATTAATAATATTTTTTCCATTATTAAATTTTCCTTTTTTCATTCTATTCTGTCTTATAAAAAACCACCAAGGCATCTTTTACTGCTACCTTGACAGCTTTGCCCAAAACATTTCCTTCCAAATCAACATAACGCTCTGTTGCCGAATCGATAGTAAACATACTTAAGGGAACACCGATAATAATTGTTGATTTTAATTTTCTTTTCATTGCTTTATGGCATTTATTCATTTTATCACCCCCTGTACCAAAATGGTGAATACACTGGCAGTCCAGGTATAGGAAGGGTCTTAGTACGCCTCACTTGTATGGGGGTCGTAACTTTCGGAGAGCCCTTGTTCACTCATGTTATCGCAAAATTTCGTGGCCAAATCTTTTGCTAATGTTATTTCGCCACTATTCACCAAACCATTAATAACAAACATGTTCATTGGCGGCCAAATTTGTCAACAGCCATAGGTTTCAGAGAATACCCGACTGCTTCTGGCCTCGTTTAGTAAGCCCCATTCCGTATTTAATCCTTCGGTTTTTAAACTGGCTATAATGATGTTCCGTATCTCTTCCGGAAGCTGCTCGTCTAGCAGTAAGGGTAAATAAGCCAATATGGATTTGCTCTCTTCGATGTATTCTTCTGTCCCCGATTTTTTGAAAACGAACTTTTCGACGTTCCAGCTTCTTTCAATTGTTTTTTGCAGCAGTTCATCCGCTTTATTGGACCATGATTCTGCTTCCTGTGGCTTGTCAAGCATTTCGGCTACTTTGGCAAGGGCATTCATTTGGATAACCAGGTATGCACAAACAGCAGGGGCTTCAATGGGCATTAAGTCATGGTCAAAAACAGTGGCGTTATCAAAGGAATCGTTGCTGTAATTTATCTGGGGTATCCCATTGTTGTCCTCATCACGGTAAATAAACCAAAATTCCGTCCATTTTACCAACTTTGAATTTACAACCTTCATCCGCACCGTTTCTGAATTTTCAAAGCATATACTTGTTTTGGCGTCTCCCGATTTCATCACAAGCAATTCCGGTTTCATATCATATTCAGCTTCCAATTTATCGCCACCTTCCATCATGGTAATATTCATGAATGGCCTTCCGCCATCTTTGCCAACAAAGTTTAACTTTAGGTCTTTTTCAGAGAAATCGCCTAACCAGTTATAGGGCAGGGTGGTAAAACTCATAAATGAGCCATACCTGCTAAACGGGTTTTTATCTATGGATAATTGTACTTCTTGTGCATTAGCTGTTTAGGGCAAAGCGCCAGCCATGCACACCATAAAAAGAATAAATAAATACTTCATAATTAGAAAATTAAGGTTTAGTTTGTTTCATTATACACAAATATATGTAATTTTAATGGAAAAGAAGCTATTGGAAACGGATGCTGTATGCCATATCCGCAAAAACACCCCGGAATGTTTGCAAAATAGCCATTTCGTTTATATTTTGTGTGCAAAAAATAGCAGGCAATGGTTAGTTTCGTATCAACTCAGCGCTGAAAGGTTTATTTTGAGTGATATTCGCCATTTTAGCTAAACATATGAATAGTCATTTAACACATTAAAATATAAGATATGAAAAAATGGTATAACCTAACAGGATTGGCTTTTGCAATACTCTTGTATTCCTGCCAAAACAACAAAAGGAATGATGCGGATTTGTCCTTTGTGCAATATGTAGATCCGTTTATCGGAACCACACAGACCCATATGAAAGATAGGTTCAAGGATTTGCCCGGGAGCCATTTTACGGCGGCTAATGTATTCCCCGGGGCAAAAGTGCCGTGGGGATTAACATGTATTAACCCACGTAACACGTTTAAAAGCATGGTGGGGTACCAGTACAACGAACCTTATATTTACGGGTTTAGCCAGCTTATGCTAAGTGGCGTGGGTTGTGCCGATTGGGGCAATTTGCTCGTTACCCCGGTTGCCGGGGGGGTAAAGACAAATGTGGAGGACAGGAGATCAACCTATACCGATGAAAAGGCAAGTGCCGGGTATTATTCCGTATTACTCACCAACGATAGTGTTTTAACCGAAGTTACGGCAACGCCAAGGACCACCCTGACCAAATATACTTTTAATGAACCCTTGGATAGCCTAAACCTTATTTTCGACCTGTCTCAGGCCATTGGCATTTCGGAAGATGCTTATGCAAAAATTATTGATAATCAGGAAATTGAAGGATGGAATATGGTTGGTCGTTTTTGTGGGAACCCCAAAAGGCAAAAACTCTTTTTTGTGGCCAAAACGGATGCCCCGGCCGATGCCATCGGTGTGTATAAAGACAGCGTGGCATTTCCCGGGAAAGCTTCCATTGAAGGGGAGAAAGCGGGGGTTTTTCTAACTTATGACATGCATAAAGGCAATGAATTACTTTTAAAAATTGGGTTGTCGTTTGTTAGCATTGAAAATGCCAGGGAAAATTTACAGGCTGAACAACCGGGATGGGAATTTGATTTGGTAAAATCAAGGGCTGAACAGAAATGGGAAGAACAATTATCGAAAATAAAAGTGTACGGTGGTTCGCGGGCGCATAAAGAAATATTTTATACCGCTTTATATAGGGCGCTTTTCCACCCCAACGTGTTTAACGATGTTAATGGGGAATACCTTGCCATGGGAAGCCAACAGGTGAAAAACTTACCCGAAGGCAGGAAAAACCAATACACCGTGTTTTCCCTATGGGATACCTACCGCAACCTCCATTCATTGCTGGCTCTGGTATACCCCGAAGTGCAATCGGAAATAGTAAAAACCATGCTGGATATGTATGACGAGAGTGGTTTTTTGCCCAAATGGGAAATTGCCGCCAAAGAAACCCACGTGATGGTTGGTGACCCCGGCAGCATCGTGGTGGCCGATAGTTACATGAAAGGCCTCCGCGATTATGATGTGGGGAAAGCATACGAAGCGGTGAAAAAAATGGCAACCTCTACCGATAGCAACCACATAAGGGAAGGGATAAAGCAATACATGGAATTTGGCTACATCCCCGATGATTTGAAGGGCAAGTTCAACCCCGAAGACGATACCTCTACCTGGCCACTGTGGGGGTCAGTGTCCACATCGCTGGAATATTACCTGGCCGATTACGGGGTGGCCCAAATGGCTAAATCGTTGGGGTATGACGAAGATTATGAGTACTTTAAAAGCCGGAGCCTTGGATATAAAAAGCTCTATAACCCTGAAACAGGTTTCCTTCAGGCCCGTTATGCCGATGGTTCCTGGTATCAGCCATTCGACCCCTATAACTACATGAGCGAATTCCCTGGCGCTTCGTGGCCTGCGGGTGGCAGGGGCTTTGTGGAGGGAAATGCCTGGCACTATTTGTTTTTTGTGCCTCACGACGTGGTGGGATACAGTAAGTTAATGGGGCGGCAAAAATTTGTGGAAACCCTGCAATTTGTTTTTGAAGGCCAACGCACATTCGAGCTTGTAAATGAACCTGATATTGCTTACCCTTATCTTTTTTCGTATATAGAAGGGGAAGAGTGGCGCACGCAGCAACAAGCACGTGAGGCCTTGGAACTGCATTTTAAAAACAGTCCCGATGGTTGGCCAGGGAACGATGACTGCGGCACCCTCTCGGCATGGTTTATCTTTACGGCCATGGGTTTTTATCCCGCCTGCCCGGGTACGGATGAGTACCGTATTGGAAGCCCAATTTTTGACAAGGTAGTCATTGAGCTTGACAGGCAGTATTACCCAGGCAAACAGTTCGTGATTGAAACATCAAACAACAACGCAAACCATTATTTCATTAAAAAATTAACCCTTAATGAAAAAGAAATAAAACCCCGTGGAATATTGCATAGCGAAATTACAAAAGGTGGGGTTTTGAAATTTGAAATGGACAGCGTGCCATAGGTGATATGATTGTAAAGCTAGTACCCTGTCCCATAAATTTTATTAAAGATTTTGGCAAATTAAAGCATTTTTAAAGATTTCTCACTTCGTTCGAAATGACTATCCCTTATTTGAGTTTAAGGAGCGAGGGAACAGAAGCAGGCTTCGCCTGCTTCTGTTCCCTCGCTCCCATTTCTGTCATTACAACTTGTCATTCTGAGCAAAGCGAAGAATCTGAAAGCATCATATGACACGTTAAATATTCTCAAATATATACGAATCAATATTTAAATAGTAATTTATGAGTCATTTATATTTTTAATCAGAAACTGTCAATAACCTATACAAAACTTTTGGGACAGGTTACTAGTACCCTGTCCCAAAAGTTTTGTATGAAATAATTGTTATTTAAAATATTAGATATAAAAACCGTATCCGCTCAAATTAACATGGTAAATTGGGCTACCAACCTAATATAGGATAGTTCCTACAGGACTAATATGCAAATTCCTGCTTATTTACATAAAATTCCAGGGCTAATTGATAAGCACGGTAAATGTGGGGGGCTAATTTTAAACAGATCACCGTAAATTTAATTACTTCTTATTTAAATGATGAATCGTTATAAATTGATTTTTTTAGGTTATATCATCTAATGAATTATTGCATAAGCAACAACGTTCGGCAAATAATAATTGTTTATTCCGGAAATTCTATCTAATTTGTAGGTGAAAGGATTTTCTCCATGCATTTTGCACGTATGAATAATACTCATATAGGCATCTTGCAATGCGGTCCCCAATCTAGTCATCGTGTGCAGGCAAATATCACGTTTTCGAACTTGTTGGCGTGCATATACTTCCGATTGGTTGTTGTATAAAGGTATCTCAGGGTTATCTAATACAACTAACAATTCTTCTTTATTCCCATGAGTTCTTTTGATTTGTTTGTCAAGATCAAAATAACCAGTATCGCTAACAAACAATTCATCGAATTTATTTACCATTTCTTGCCGTTTGACTACCTCCGGAGCTTGTTTATATTTCAACAACGAATGATAGTAATTCCAATATTTATCTTTGAATTC
>CAZVTW010000312.1:0-7007 GCA_964629805.1 uncultured Bacteroidales bacterium
TCTCATGTCTTTAACCTTATTAACCTGTCTCGACAGAGTCGACGACCTTATTCTATGTGTTTGATTAACAGTAAGAAAATCTAACAAAATAGTATTAAATAAAATAAGCAACATAACCAAAAAACAGCAGCATATGTTATTAAAAATTCATCCCGAAAATATCAGTGACAGGCAGATTCAGAGAGTAGTTGATACTCTTCAGCAAGGTGGTATTATTATTTACCCGACAGATACTGTTTATGGACTTGGTTGCGATATCAAAAACCAAAAAGCCGTAGAGAAAATTGCCAGGTTAAAAGGTAAAGATGTCAGAAAGTCTCATTTTTCTTTTATTTGCCACGATTTAAGTCATTTATCTGACTACACCCTGCCTATTGAAAATTCTGTTTTTAAATTGATGAAAAAGAATTTGCCTGGTCCGTTTACATTCATTCTTCCGGCAGGAAGTAATGTGCCAAAGATGTTTAAAAATAAAAAGAAAACTATTGGCATCAGGGTTCCTGACAATAGTATTATTCTGGAAATAGTCAGGCGACTTGGAAATCCTATTTTATCAACATCTGTTCATGATGATGACAATATTATTGAATATACCGCAGACCCTGAGATTATCCATGACAAATATAAAAAACTTGTAGATATTGTTGTCCATGGCGGCGCCGGCGGGAATATTCCATCCACAGTTATTGACTGTACAAATGCCGAACCTGTTGTTACAAGGGAAGGCAAGGGTGAATTACAATTTTAATATTTTGCAACAAGCGGCATTCTTCGCCCCATGCCAAAACCTTTTGTAGAAATTCTTAACATCGGCGGGGTTTGATATCGTTTGAATTCGTTTCGGTTGACCAGTGAGATAATTTTTTTTACCAATGATTTGTCAAAACCCATATTTGTTATCTCTGTTTCGCCTTTTTTCAATTCAATGTAATGATGGAGAATGGTATCAAGAGATGCATAATCCGGTAATGAGTCTGTGTCTTTCTGGTCAGGTCTTAACTCCGCTGACGGGGGTTTTGAAATGATATGCTGTGGTATTTTTTCCTTGTCTTTATTGATAAATTCAGCAAGTTTGTATACCCTTGTTTTATAGACATCGCCCAAAACAGAAAGACTTCCGTTCATGTCTCCGTAGAGTGTGCCATACCCGACTGCAGCTTCACTTTTGTTTGAGGTATTGAGCAGAATATGACCATAGTTGTTTGAGTATGCCATAAGCAAAGCACCACGAACCCGGGCCTGGATGTTTTCTTCTGTGATACCTGTCATGTTGTTGTCAAAAACGGGCATTAATGCACCGCTGAAACTATCAACAATATCCTGTATGTGAATAATGTCATAATTTATTTGCAGATTATCGGCCAGTTCAACCGCATCTTTGACAGAATGTTCTGATGAATATTTGGATGGCATTAGCAGAACATGGACGTTTTCATGGCCAAGCGCTTCAGACATAATGATGAGTGTTACCGCAGAGTCTATGCCGCCTGACAATCCGATAATTGCTGATTTGAAATTCATTTTCCGGAAAAAGTCTCTGACTCCCAATACCAATGCCTGATAAATTCGTCCTGTGACTGAATAATCATCCTCAAAACTGATGATAGTGGGAATTGAAGGTTTTGCAGCTGATTCCGGATCAAATACATAAAAATCTTCTTCAAAATGCTTTAATTGATGAACCAACTGACCTTCGCTGTTAATAATCATTGAACCACCATCAAAGATGAGTTCGCTGTGAGCGCCTACCTGGTTTAAATAGATGACAGGTTTTTGATATTTCCTGGCATTGCGGTGTAATACTTCTTTCCGGGTAATTTCCTGTGTGTAAGAGAAAGGAGAGGCTGCAATATTGATAATAAAGTCGGGTTGTAATTTTGACAAATGTTTCATGGGGGCATTCCGGTATAATTTATTTCTGTCGAATGAGTTCTCAACAGGTTGTTCATACCATAAATCCTCACAAATTGTAATGGCACATTTTTTTCCGTTTATTTCACCAAGTTTAAAATCATTATTTTGTTCAAAGTATCTGTATTCATCAAAAATATCATAGGTTGGGAGTAATGTTTTATGATGGATACCTGATATTTTGCCTTTGTGAAGCAGGTAAGCGCTATTAAATAACCTTTTTCCTTTAGCTGATGGATTCAAACCGGGACCTCCGATGATGATAGCCAACTGGTTAGAGTAGGGGAGGAGCTTTTTGATTTCGCTGATGCAACGGTCAATGAATTCTCGCTGCTCTAACAAATCCTGCGGCGGATAACCACAGATGGCAAGTTCGGAGAAAATGACCAATTCCGCGCCGCATTGAATGGCCTGTTCTGTTGCATGTATGATTTTTTTTGTATTCTCTTCAAAGTTGGCAATATGATAATTTAATTGTGCAAGAGCAATCTTCATATCTTTTCTTTTTTTTAAAATTCTACTTTCTCCAAAATGAAGGCGTTAACAAAATCAGTATAGTGAACAACTCGAGCCTGCCAATAACCATTAAAAATGAGAGGAACCATTTCCCGGCAATCGTGATTTCAGCAAAATTATCCATTGGCCCGACAGCTCCGATACCCGGGCCTATATTTCCAAGTGATGCAATAACTGCGCCCATAGATGAATCTAAAGTAAGTCCGTTGGCAGACATGAAAATTGTTCCTACTGCAAATACAAGGATATAAAACATGAAAAATGCCAGGATATTGGTCATGATTTGTGAATGAACAGCACGGTTATTTAATCTGACAGGAATAATCGCATTTGGATGTATAAGTCTTTTAAATTCCATGTAGCCGTTTTTTAACAGAAGTAATATCCTGACAATCTTTATACCGCCACCTGTTGAACCGGCAGAGCCCCCAAAGAACATAACTGCAAAAATCACCACGATAGCAAAATTTCCCCAGCTCAGATAATCGGCAGTAACATATCCTGTTGTTGTCATGAGTGAAACAATCTGGAACATTGAATCACGGAAGGATTTTTCCAGTGGTTGTTCAGAATTCAGGGCCAAAACAAAAGTTATCAGCAATGTAAAAAAGATAACCAACCCGAGATAAAACCTGAATTCTTCATTTTTCCAAACCCTCCTGAAATTAAAATGCATGGCGTGATAGGATAAAGTGAAATTTGTTCCGGCAATAAACATGAAAATGATAATAACGTACTGAATAAAGGGATTAAATTCTATTATACTGGATTGTTTGGTTGAATATCCGCCAGTTGCCATTGTTGTGAAAGAATGGTTGATGGCGTCAAATAAGTCCATGCCGCCAATCATTAATAAAACAGCTTCGCCCAGGGTGTAAATAATATAAATAGCCCAAAGTCGTTTGGCTGTTTCTTTGACACGTGGATGGATTTTGTCAGGAGTCGGGCCTGGGACTTCAGCAATGAAAAGCTGCATACCACCAATTCCAAACATCGTGAATATGGCAACTGACATGACAATCATGCCCATTCCGCCAATCCATTGGGTAATGCTTCGCCAAAACAGTATTCCGTGCGGTAATGATTCAATATTATTGAGAACAGAGGCTCCTGTTGTTGTGAAACCTGAGACTGTTTCAAAAAAAGCATTTGTTATGTCCGGAATGGCGCCACTGATGATAAAAGGCAGACAACCAAAAATAGAAAAAATAAACCAGACAAGGCTGACAATGATATATCCTTCACGCTTTCTGATGTTTTTTTTTGTTTTACGGGTAAAAAATGCCATTCCTCCTCCAAAAGCCAGTGTAATAGAGGTGGTATACAAAAATGCCATTGTGTCGTTTTCACCATAGATAAGAGAAACAATCAATGAAAGGAACATAAAGAAGCCTTCCAGCAGCAAAAGCAGACCGAGAATATAGCATATGACTGTTTTGTTTATCATTTATTTAAAAAATTCCACGACTTTATCAATGGCTTTTGGCAAAGCAAAAACCACAACCCTGTCATGAGGTTTGATTTTAGTATCTCCTGTGGCAATGAAACTTCCTTTTCCCCTGATAACGCCGCCAATGATAGCGCCACCAGGGAAATTCTGGTCTTTTAATTCTCTCCTGGTGATTTTTGATTTTGCCGGCACTTCAAATTCCAAAACTTCAGCATCAGTCCCTGAAAGGCACTGAACCGAACACAATTTGGCATCCATGGTAAAGCTAAAAATATGACTGGCTGCAATACGCTTTTTGTTGATGATTGTATCAAGACCCATATTTTCTGCCAGATCTATATAATCAATGTTTTCTATTTCAGCAATTGATTTTTTCACACCAAGTCTTTTTGCCAGCAAACAAGACAAAATGTTGGTATCAGTATTACCCGTCACTGCAATAAAGGCATCCATGTTTTGGATTCCCTCCTCTTTAAGCACTTCAATATCGCGTCCGTCAGAATTTATAACGAGGGTATTATCCAGATAATCAGCAAGAAGAAAACTTTTATCCTTATCAAGTTCGAGAAGTTTGACATTCGCATTGTTCTCAAGTGCTTTAGCTGTTTGTGTGCCAATACGACTACCGCCCAATATCATGATGGTGTTAATTTCATAGGGTTTTTTTCCGCTGTATTTCATTAGATTGTTAATACCAGCCTGGTTTGTAACAACATAAAGCAGATCATTGACCATAAACTTATCTGAACCCCTGGGAATAATGGTTTGGTTATTCCTGGTAATAGCTACAGCACGATAGTCGTAAGCGCCGTCATATTTTGCAGCCTCGCTGAGGGTTTTGTTGATAATTGGTGCATTATCTTCAAGTTTTATAACAAACATAGAGAGTTTTCCGCCGGAAAAATCATAGGTTTTTGTGGTTCCCGTTTGTCTTAGCAAACTCAAAACTTCTTTACTGGCAAGGCTTTCCGGATATATGAGTGAGTCAATGCCCATGCCGGTAAAATAACTTTTATGATGAGGTTCGAGATATTCCTCGTTGTTAATCCTGGCAATTGTGTTTGCTGCGCCAAGTTTTTTGCTGAGTATGGCAGAAGTAATGTTAACAGCTTCAGATTCAGTAATGGCAATAAACAAATTTGTATTTTTGACATCAGCATTTTTTAAAACCTGGATGGAAGTAGCCGAGCCATTCACTGTCAGCAGATCAAAATGAGTGTCAATGGCCCTGATCTTGTCATTGTCAGTGTCTATCACAGTAATGTCGTGATCTCCGTTACTAAGCAGTTTTGCAAGGTAAGTGCCTACTTCACCTGCCCCGGCTATAATTATTTTCATGAATCTGTTTTAATATATTCATATTGAATGCACAAAATAAGTGAATATCATTGTAAAAATCCAAAAAATGATATAAAAGAATTATTAATTGTACAGATTATTTAATTTTGCAAAATTAAACTGTTCATTCTGATTCAAAAATATATATGACTGAAAAAAAATTGACTGAAAAACATCATTACCTTCTTTTTATTTTAATTGCTGCACTTTCATGCCAGTCAGGCAGTATTAAAAAAAATGATAATAAAATAGTCGAGGGAAAATCCATAGAAAAGGAGAATGAAATATTACCAGGGGCAGAAAGACCTGAAAAGTATCTTCATCTTATTGCAGGAAAAAATACAGGCTTGGTTGTAAATCAAACTTCTGTCGGGCTAAATCAAATACACCTGGTGGATTTTCTCATAGCTAAAGGAGTTGATATTCAGGCTGTTTTTGCTCCGGAGCACGGTTTTCGCGGTGATGTTGAAGCCGGCGGACATGTTGGGAACTATACAGATGAAAAAACAGGTATCTCGGTAATATCATTGTATGGCAAGAATTATAAACCAAAACAAAACGACCTTATTGGAATAGATGTGATGATATTTGACGTCCAGGATGTTGGAGCCAGGTTTTATACCTATATCAGCACCATGCATTATGTGATGGAGGCATGCGCTGAAGCTGACATTCCGCTCATTATTTTGGACAGACCAAATCCGAATGGCGATTACATTGACGGACCTGTTCTCAATCTTAAGTATCAATCATTTGTTGGCATGCATCCCATTCCGGTTGTGCACGGGATGACAATTGGGGAATTGGCGCTTATGATCAACGGTGAAGGGTGGCTGAACGACGCTGTACAATGTGACCTGCGCATCATTAAAGCGAAAAATTATGATCATACGAGACAATATTCACTACCAGTCAAACCCTCCCCAAACCTTCCAAATGATATTTCCATCCAATGGTATCCTTCCCTGTGCCTGTTTGAAGCAACAAAAATGAGTATTGGTCGCGGTACTGATTTCCCTTTCCAGGTTATCGGGTATCCTGACAAAAGGTATGGCACATTCTCATTTACACCACATGGTATACCCGGGGTTGCAGAAAATCCGAAACACAAGAATAAAACGTGTTGGGGTACAGACCTTCGAAATGTAGAACCGAAAAATACCCTGATGTTGAGCTATCTGATCAAATTTTACCGGGAATCAGACTTTAAAGACGATTTCTTCAACACAAGGTGGCTACAATTGCTCTCAGGAACCGACCGGCTTGAAAGACAGATTAAGAATGGCTGGTCTGAAGCTGAGATAAAGAAGAGCTGGCAG
This sequence comes from uncultured Bacteroidales bacterium, assembly GCA_964629805.1. Taxonomy (GTDB): domain Bacteria; phylum Bacteroidota; class Bacteroidia; order Bacteroidales; family CAZVTW01; genus CAZVTW01. The sequence goes on from CAZVTW010000312.1 coordinate 6,535, forward strand.
GATGGACTTGTTACCTTTCAAAACAAAAGAAAAAAATATCTCTTATACCCTGATTTTACGAAATCCAATTAATTTTCTACCTGCTTTGAAACCAACCCTTGGAATATACGGCATACAAGACAGAAGCGATAATGAATGGCCGGAATATATTCACGACCATTCGCTGACATATATGGAAGATGGCAATATCCTGTATCATACCTTGTTGGAGAGAATAACAGGTGTAAAACATGATAACAAACTTCATAGACACCTTTACCGGATTTTAAAGGAGTCGAAACTGATTTCCAAAGACTATGATATCATATTTACGGATTCGGTTGTTGGCCGTTCATTCATTTCCACACAGGGAAATATCAGGTTTGAAGCTCCGCTTTTTCCTGGGAAACTGAAGCAGGAAGCTGAACAGGGATATTGCTGGTGGATTGATAAAGAAGTAAAAGCATATATTATCAACCACGAGCTTGCACATA
>CAZVTW010000313.1:0-7005 GCA_964629805.1 uncultured Bacteroidales bacterium
TGGCCCAGTCAACAAATGCTTTACTTCCTTTGTAGATAGCCGTTGAACCCGGCTCCCCTGCTGCAGGAGGATAAGGTCCCTGTGCAAATACGGCAGCACGTAAGCATAAAAATGCAATTACGAAAATCTTCGAGTAAAAAAGTTTTTTTCCCATGTTTGTAATATTTAATAATAATATATAAAAATGATATTAAGTCAGAAATTTTCAGACCTTTAAGTACAATCCGGAATGAGTTAAGGTAAGTCAGGCATTTATCTGCCTTAAGGCTTGAAACGAAATAACCTTTACAATTTAGTCTTCAGGGTTTATTTCGTATCAAATCTTTCGTTTTTATGTTATGTAGACTGCTAAAAACGGAAATTGGTTGCGTGGGTGTAGAAAAAAAATGGATTTTTTTACAATTGATTTGTAACTGACTCAAATAGGGTGATTTCAAAAAGGGGGCAGTAGATATTTCTGAGTGGATAGGAATCAATAACCATATTTCCCTGAGAAAAAACAATGTTATAATAATTAACTTTTCAACCTGATTCCCAGTAAGGTAATATCATCCCTTTGAGCATAACCCTGGCGGTACTCATCCAGGGCAATTTCAAATTGTTGCCCTTGTTCCGGCATTGTGTTGTCTTTAACAATACTGATAAGTTCGCGTATTCGTTTCCTCGAAAACTTCTTCTTTTGCGGATTACACTGGTCTGCAAATCCATCTGTTGAAAGATAAAAAGCATCTCCCGCTTGTAAACTTATCGTTTTTTCATGGAATTTAAGGTTACTATGTTGAGAAAAAATACCACCGATAGATTTCTTTGTTCCATCTATGGTTTCAATTTTATTACTTTTCGAATTATAATATATCAACGGTCTTTTTGCTCCGGCAAATGTCAGCAGCCAGGAATTATCCTCACTTTGTTTTTCAAACCTGCAGAGGCACACATCCATTCCGTCCTGATTTTCTTTAGCATCCTGGTTCAGGGCTTTCCTGACCATATCATTCAACTGCTCGAGTATTTGAGCAGGTGAATAAATATTTCGTTCAATAATGATATCATTCAGCAATCTACTGCCAATCATACTCATGAAAGCGCCTGGAACGCCGTGACCTGTGCAATCCACAACAGCGATAAAGATCATTGGTTTTCCCTGTAGAGACGCGCGGCCGTGCGTCTCTGCAGGGAATAAACGGCCGTGCGTCTCCGCAGGGAATAGACGGTCGTGCGTCTCTACAAGGGAAAACCAATAAAAATCACCGCTGACGATGTCTTTTGGCCTGTATATAATAAAATTGTCAAAATATTCGTCTAATTGTTCCCGGGAGGGTAAAATGGCATTTTGTATGGTCTGTCCGTATCTCATGCTGCCGTTTATCTGCTCGTTTTTTCTGTGGATTGTCCTGTAGGCTTTTGAGTTATCAAGAGCAATGGAAATATAAGAAGCCAAAGTCCTGAGGTTAGCCAGGTCATTTTCATCGTAGGCATTTTTATTGAAACTGTTCACTGTTAGTGTACCGATAGCTTTACCTTCTGCAATCATTGGCAGGTATATCATGGAAGAAGGTATTTTCGATGACCTGACATCCGGCAATTCTTTCAGATAAAGCTCGTATTCCAGGGTCAAATCATTGAGCATAATTTCCTCTTTATTTTTAAAACATTTAACTGTAAAACTTTTATCACCGGTGAGAGTTTTGTAAAAATAAGGTTTTGCCTTGCCTTCTTGCATAAAATAAGGAAACTCTATAACCTGTTTTTGCTCGTTATAGATACCAATACCAAATGCAGATGTATCCATCAGCGAGCTTACATATTTGTATATCATCCGGTTGATTGCCTCAAAATCAAATGTGGACGTCAGCTTTTGACCTAAATCGCTCAACACTTTCAGATTTTTGAAGGCCCTGTCAAGTTGATTCCGTGATGTTTCAATCTCTTCTTTTTGAAGGAGTATTTCTTCCTGTCTTTCTTCCAGTTCTGCGTTAGCTTCTTTTAGTTCAGCAGTACGTTCAGAAACTTTAGATTCAAGTTCTTTTTTTTGTTTTTTCAAAGCATTGATGCGGTAGAAATAAAAACCAAGAGCAATACCAAGAATGATAACCAGCACGGCAGCTCTGAACCACCAGGTTTGCCACCAGGGTGGTAACTGTGTGATATGAAGTAAATCTACAGCCTCTGTCCATAATCCGTCATTGTTGGTAGCTTTCACATAAAAATTGTATTCGCCCGAAGGCAAATTCATAAATGTGGCTTTATGTTCATTACCCAGGTATATCCAGTTTGTATCTTTTCCCTCAAGTTTATAGGCATACTGGATTTTCTCAGGACTGGAATAGTGAAGCGCTGCAAAATCCAGCTCAAAAAAGTTGTTTCGATATGTTAATACCAGTGTGTCTGTTTCAACAATGGATTTTTCAAGTACAATACTCCCATTTATTGTGTCGCCTATAACAACTGGTTTTGCATACATTTTTAAATCGGTCAGCTCAATTTGTGGAAGAAAAGGATTGTCTTCTATACTGTCCGGATGGAACAAATTAAATCCATTCTCTCCGCCAAACAGCATAAAATCATCTGAAGTTTTTAAATATGCGCCTTGTTTGAAACTTTTTCCCTGTAAGCCGTCTGAAATATCATAATTTTTAAAAACAGGGTTTTCAACCGAATCATGAAGCTTCAACTCAGAGATACCATTATTGGTGCTCATCCAAAGATTTCCGTGCTTATCCGGCAAAATTCCCCAGATGGTATTATCAGGCAATCCGTCTTTCCTGGTATATCTTTGTAAGACCTTTTCATTAACCGGATCAAAACACAGCAGACCTTGTCCCTCAGACCCCATCCACAAGAGTCTCTGTTCGTCTTCATAAATACATTTCAGCGAAATATCAGGAATGGTTTTAATTTTGCAACTCACATTCTCATATGTGTCCTTCTCAGGCATATATCTGATGAGTTGTTTATAAACTTCAAACCAAACATGTCCCTTAGAATCCGTAAAAAAACATGATACCAGCTGAGGTTTTTGTTCTCCGCAATTTGTACTTATTGAGTATATCTGTTGAAATTGACTCGTTTGAAGGTTTAATTTATAGATCCCATTTGAGGTACTTCCCATCCACAAATTATTTTGTTGCCCGATATGTAAATCCCATAATATCCCCCAATCAAATGTTTTGCCTGGGTCTGCATAATAGACATTCTGTTGTTGATTTAAAGGAGAATAAGATGCCAGAAAAGACATTCCGCCAAACCAAATGTTACCTTGCTGATCCTCACTAAAAGACCATACTTCATTTTCCGTTGGTTCTTTTGGCAAAGAAGGATAGAGTTCGTCAATATCTTTAACACTGTTGTTCTTAAATATATTGACTCCTTTCTGGGTGCCAATGAAAATATCTCCCCTCCCCGTTTCATGAAACCCATATACCAAATTGCTTTTGATCTTTCTACCCTCGGGGGTTTGATTTGAATAATGATAAAACACTTTCCTGAACAGGTCAATTTTATTAATTTTATCCATGGTGGCAATCCATAAGATACCTTTATTGTCTTCAAAAATATTCTGAATACTATTATTACTCAGTGAGTTTGGATTATCCGGATTGTGAGAATGTAAAACTGCGTTTAACTGGTTGTTTTTAATCGTGATTGCCCTGCATAATCCCCTGTCAATTTCAAACCAAATGTGTCCCTGTGAATCCTGAACTATATGATCAAGCGGGGCATCATTATAATTTTTATTATCAATGAAGAAATTGTAATGATTTTGTAGCTTGCCTTCAAGATCAAATTCAAGTATCGGACCAAGTGATGCTTTCACCCACATGACATGCTTATTATTAATCATTACCTGCCGTGCAAACTTAAAGCTGTTGGTTTTTAAAAATATTGAATCATTATAATGTTTTATACGTTGCTTCTCAGGGTTAAGTATTGTTAATCCTTTAGCAGTCGAAACCCAAATGTTATTATTCCTGTCACATTCAATATCTTCAATTTGATTCGATAAAAGCCGGTTTTGATATGTAAGTTCATTGGCTGAATAGACTACTGTGTTCCGGTTTTCCGGATTATAGCCCAATAAGGCCTGATTTCTTAATATAACCCATAAATGACCTGATGTATCTGTTTCGATTTTTTCAACAGGATGTTTGTATTCTAATGTATGATGAATAAAACATTCGTTTTCATTGTCATATTCCTCTATGATTCCTTCTTTCCTGGTAGCGCACCAAAGCGTCCCATGTTTATCAACCACCAGGGAAAGAACGATTGGGTTAACAATGGATGTTGAATCCTCAATATCAGAATTAAAGACCTTGCATGAATATCCATCATAGCGACATAGGCCATTGGCTGTTCCAAACCACATAAAACCATGTTTATCCTGAGCAACAGATAAAACGTAATTATGTGGCAGCTCCTGATCAACACCCATATGTTCAAATTTCATATGAATGGGTTGGGCTGCTAAATATTGAATTGTAAAGCAAAAAGAGAAGACAATGGTAATTCTTATTAAATTCATCGGGATATATTTAATAAATAGTTATTAAGGATAACCTGGATAATATCTGTGTTATCTTCTATCCAATATAGCCATTTGGATAAAGATATTGAAAAAAAACAAATTGTCCTAATCGATAGCCTGATATTTTTTTTACATTTCACGGATTTACTGTGTTTATTGTGTGTAGTTTACATAAATTGAAGGTATTTAAAGGAAATAGCTTCTGAGCGTAGTGAAAAAAAAGTGACCGACGGTGTCGCTTCAAGCAACACCGTCGGTTTACAAATAGTATCTTCAAAAACAAATTCACTTTCATTTCACAAAGTTGTTATAAATAACAACTAACGGAAAAATTATATATTTTTGGACCATGACATTCAGAGAATTTCATAAAAAAATGGTTTCCTTTGTGGTATTTTCAATCGAAGATATTTCGGGGGTTCTTGGAGGAATAGACAGAAGAAGACTTTTCGAATGGAGCAAAAAAGGATATATTATTCCTGTTAAAAGGGGCCATTACCTGTTTGCAGAGTTTAAAAACTCACATAACCTTGGTTTACTCATAGCCAATAAAATTTATGAACCATCTTATATGAGCCTTGAGTATGTTTTGTCTCTTGAAGGATTGATACCTGAAGCAGTTTTTACCTATACAAACGTGACATCAAAAAAGACACAAACCTTTAATACGACATTTGGACATTTTTTGTATCGACATGTAAAACCAGCACTTTTTGCTGGCTATGGATTGAAAAAAGAACATTTTTTTGTTCATGGGGAAAGAATTGATCGGTTACTGAAAATTGCATACCTTGAAAATGCATTTTTTGATTTTATTTATTTTAAACATGGCATAATGAATAATGAAATGATAGCAGGATACCGTTTTGACAGGGATGTTTTGGAATCAATGGACAATAAAAAACTATCCTTTTATATCCGGCTTGCCAATGACAAGGGTTGTCATACTAATATTCAAAAAATATTTTCTCATTATGATATCACTCGATGAATTAAGAAACTATTACCCGCCAGGTTTAAAAGGCTGGATTTTTAACCAACACATGATAAAAGAATACTTGCTAACCATCATTCTGAATTATATCTCCAAAAGCGTGTTTACAAATAAACTCACTTTTAATAGAGGAACAAGCTTGCGTTTTTGTCATGGACTTGCTCGTTTTAGTGAAGACCTGGTCTTCGATTATGCCGGCAACAACAGGGAAGAACTATGGACTTTATTTGATGAAATAGTAAAGAAAGTGAACCTGGAAGGAATTCAGTGTGAGTTGCAACATAACTACAAGAAGACGGATAATTTTGCCAAAATCATTTTTAACAACCTTGCTCAATATTATGACCTTGGTGATCCAAGAAAAAAATGTGGGTAAAAATAGATATTCAGGATAATAAAACGGCGTTTGATAAAGAGTTGCATTTTGTAAATCGTTTTGGATACTACTTCCCTGTTTACCTGCCATTGAAAAAAATACTCCTTTCAATGAAAGCAATCGCACTCACATCAAGAGCAAAAGCAAGAGATATGTATGATTTCAGCTATTTAATTCCTCAGGCAAAAATGGATTTTAACCATGTCAAAAATGATCTTTTAAAAAGAGGAATCAACATCACCTCACCAGGGATATTAAAAATCAAATACTTAAACATGAGGCTGATATTGATCTGGAAGAGAAGGAACATGAACTCTCCTTATTTTTGATACACCGTGAAAACATTTCAAGAATATCATGTTTTTATGATTATATCAGGGGCCTGGATTTTAATGAAATTACAGAAAATTAATGGGTGGACTTTTTAATATGTAACTACTGAAAATAATCCGAATAAGGCTCACAATCCATAAAATATTGTCTGGGAGTCATGCCGGAAAGTGTATTAAAATCGTTTGTCATATGTGCCTGATCAAAATAGCCACAAGTATAGGTCAGGTCGGTGATGCTGGATTTTATATCCTGCGATTTTTTATGTATCGCATGTTGAAACCTGACAATCTTTAAAAACTGCCTGGGGGATGTGCCGATATATTCAGAAAAATTCCGTTCGTACTGTTTTCGGCTTAAACAGGCTTCTGATGCGAGGAAATCAATATTGACCAGACCTTTACGGAAATTTATTATATCTATGCTTCTTTTGATTCTCTGAAACTGGTATGCTTTGACACTATGTTTGAGTTGCATAAGAAGGAACTGTTCGGTTATTTCTTTTTTGCTTAAAAATGTTGGCGCCTCTGATAGTTTTGTCTCAAGTTCATTTACCTGATCTTTTAGGATATATTTTAGGGGAATTTGGTAATTAGTGTCCATCCATAAAGTAAGTGTCTCGGCCAGAAAGTTCGAGGTCGAGGCGGATTAAAAATCATAAACCGCAGTGTACTAATGTACATGAGGATTTAGGGTTTTTAATCCAACGAAGAGATCGGACTTTCTGGACAGACACTAATTATAAAATTCTCTCACCGGATATTAAAAAAAACGGCTAAT
>CAZVTW010000314.1:0-7003 GCA_964629805.1 uncultured Bacteroidales bacterium
AATATCCGGACATTATTTGGGTAAAAAAGTGTTAAGTGATAAATGAAAAATGCCTTAATTAGCTATTATTTCATACAAAACCTTCGGGACAGGATACTATGAATCAATATAAAGTTATCATCATTGGCGCCGGGCCGGCGGGAGCGACGGCTGCATATGAGCTGGCAAAAAACGGAGTCTCAACAGCCGTGATTGAAAAAGAGACATTGCCCAGGTTCAAAGCCTGTGGTGGCGGACTGGTGCACCGGGGATACTCACTTCTTCCTTTTACTTTTGAAGAAGTGATTGAAAAACGATGTAAAACAGTTGATTTGCATCTGAACAAAGAAGGATTTCACTTCACTGTCACCCGCGATTATCCGGTCGTCACCATGATAATGAGAGACCGGTTTGACAAAATGCTGACGGAAAAGGCAGGAGCAAAAATCATACATGGAACCAAAATCACAAACCTCAAATTTCAACAAGATACCATTCAGGTGTATGCTTCGGATGAGACTTATCACTGCGACTTCATGGTTGCTGCAGATGGCGCTTTCAGCAAAACAATCAAAATGACCGGCCTGAAAGATACAAGAAAACTGGTTCCTGCCCTGGAAAGTGAATATCCCATAGAACTTGTTGCGGATGATCAATTACAAACCTGTCCCCGTTTTGACATGGGATTCAAACCATATGCCTATGGCTGGTGTTTCCCGAAACAACAATATTTATCAATTGGTGTTGTGACGGTCAATCCCCAAAAAGTGAATCTGAACACCGCTTTCAGGGATTATCTGCGGACGCTTGGATTACCCTGTACTGAGGAAATACAAACGATTGGTCACGCCATTCCAATTAAACCCATGCAGGGAGGATTTTTCAGACATAATGTTCTATTTACCGGTGGTGCAGCCGGACTTCCCGACCCAATCACCATGGAAGGCATTAGCCATGCGCTACTGAGTGGCAGGCTAGCTGCACGCGCACTGCTTGATAGCTCCTTTGAACCGGTACAAACAGGAAAACGATACAATTCGTATATCAAACAACAAGTATTAAAATCATATACAACAACACGCCTGCTCTACTACCTTTTCTACTACCAACCAAAGCTGAGGAAATATGCCTTTAAGAACCACGGGCAAAGATTATGTGAGTTTATGGCTGATATATCCAGCGGCGAGCAGACATACCCGGGGATGGGGGTGAGAACATTTGGGAAGGTGTTGGGGAGGGTTCTATGTAGGAAAGGATCGCCTCCCAGGTAACCGAACCTGCTTCCTGGCTCAGTTATAGTATGAATTTGTTTTACATACGCACCTAATTGCCTGAGAACGGAATCTTTCTGCCGTGAAGTCAGGCCTGAATGACTCATTGGTATTCCCGGCATTCCGGGCATAACGAGATAATCACGATCAATTAATGTACGTGAAAAGTCGTGTAAAATAATCCCAGATGATGTTCGTAACAGTTTTATGTAATTATTCAATAATCAAAACATTTACCTACCTTTGCGCTGTTTAACAACAAAGGTTATATATCATTGTTAATACATTATCCTGAATCATAATTTCACTTAAAAAATGGATAAAAACGATCAAAAACAACTGGTGCCCAAACTCGAAAAATTTGCCACTGTTTTTCTTGCCGGTGGATTAGGATGGGTACTGTTCGGACCAATAGGCGCGATTATCGGTGTGGTGCTTGGCGCTATCTATGAAAGTGGTGATATTCCCCGTTACACAGGCCCGCAACAAACATCCAGGGGTGATTTTGCCATGACCCTGGTTGTTCTGGTGGCAGCAGTGATGAAAGCAGACGGCAGGGTTGTCAAATCAGAACTGGATTATGTAAAAGCCTTTTTTATAAGGAATTTCGGGCCGGATACTACCAGGGATATTCTACTTGTAATGAGAGATATACTCAAAAAAGATATCGATATTAGCAATGTTTGTTTCCAGATTAAACAACACATGGATTATGCTTCCAGGCTACAACTGTTGCATTTTTTGTATGGTATTGCCAATGCTGATGCTGCAATTGACAAAAGGGAATATCAAACCATTTCGAAGATTGGATATTGCCTTGACATTGATTCTAAAGATATTTCATCTATATCTTCTATGTTCGGAAGCACCCTGGAATCATACTACCAGGTGCTTGGTGTTCCTGAAAATGCCTCTGATGACGAGATTAAAAAAGCATACAGGAAAAAAGCCAGTGAATATCATCCCGATAAAGTGAGTTATCTCGGTGAAGACTTTAAAAAAATAGCTGAAGAAAAATTCAGAAAGGTTAATGAGGCTTATAACAGAATAAAAGCAAGCAGGGGCATAAAATAATTTTCATGTAAAAAAGGACTTGTTATATTTGCAGCAGAAATTAGTTATTTAAAAAAAGAGTTATGGATTTAGAGAAAATATTGTCAATTTCAGGACACGGTGGGTTGTTTAAAATGATAAGCCAGGCCAGAAACGGCATTATTGTGGAACATCTTGAAACAAAAAAAAGGATGCCAGCTTATGCCACTTCAAAAATCAGCGCACTGGCTGATATTTCTGTTTATACTGATGATGAGGACATGCCATTGGCTGATATATTAAAAAAGATGTATGAGCATGAAGAAGGTGGCCCTGCCATGAATCCCAAATCGGGCTCTGAAGAACTAAAAGAATATTTCGGGACCGTTGTGCCTGAATACGACCGTGAAAGGGTGTATGTTTCTGATATTAAACGCATCCTGAAATGGTACAATATCCTCCAGAAGCTTGACATGCTGGATTTTACAGAAGAAGAAAAAGAGGATACAAAGGAACCGGAAAATCAGGAAACAGAAAAGCCTGAAGCAGAAACGAAGCAGGAAGGTTCTTCTGAGGAAAATACATCAGATAAACCGGATAATGATGATTCAAATTCGCCGGAAGAAGAAAGTGAAAATAAGTAAATGAGTGGACTCATAAATCATATCACTTTCTTCTTTGATAACACTTAGTATTCAACTCTTTGCCTAAAAAACTAAGATACCCAATCATCATGCGAAAAATCTATGCTGACTTACATAATCATTCCACCGCCTCGGACGGCACTTTTTCACCTGCCGGAATAGTTGATGAAGCTATAAAGAAAGGCATTAGGGCGCTGGCGCTTACTGACCACGACACCATTGGTGGTTTAAAAGAATTCAGGGAAGCTGCTGCGATTAAAAATATTCAGCCGGTATTGGGCATTGAAATAACACTTCGGTTTAAAAGACCGGCTTTCACCGGGTCATTGCACTTGCTGGTATATTTCAGAGACAAGCTGTTGGATAACCGGGAATTTGAAAAAGATTTAAACGCTTTACTGCAACAGGGACGGGGCAAAGATTTGGTTGAAAGGCGTGTTGCTGAAATCAATAAGGTTTTTGGTCCGCAGACTGAAGAACCAATATTAAAAAAGCCCCTGACTGTTGAAGAGATACTCCCCTACTCTCCCCAAATAACCAGGAGACATTTTTTTATGGCCCTGTCAGAAAAGCACAATATCAGCGACAAACAGACCATAAACCGGCTTATTGGTAATGACAGTCCGGCCTATATCCCCTCAGGTATAGACATGGAGATGCTTCCTGGGCTGCTGAATAAATATCCGCTATTTCGTGTTCTTGCTCATCCGGCAGCCGGTAGTTTTCCCGGCGACAGTCATTATAAAGAGGTTCTGCCACCACTGGAAATTGTTGAATCAATGCTGCCCGAATTTCTTGATGAGACTATTTGCGGACTTGACGGTTTAGAGGTTTATTACCCTGGGCACACTGACGAACATAAAAAACATCTGCTGGAACTGGCGAACAAACACCAACTTGTGGTTACAGGTGGCTCAGACTGCCATGATCCGGAAAATCGTCCACTGGCAACCGATGGTTTGACCGAACCGGAATTTGACCGGTTTATTGAATCCCTCCCTTAAAATCAAAATTCAGCTTTGACTGGAAATTGCTGATTGTTGACAGCGCCTTTTTCAGGGTTGTTTTTTCTATCTCCGAAAATTCTTCCAAATGAATATTGTTATCAGGTTCCTTATTTTCACTGATTTCAGCAATTTGATGTTTCAGTCTCAAAATCATGAGGAAATTATAGGTCTGGTCAAGCTCTTCGTGATCTGCATTTGAAATAACATGCTTTTCATTGAGTTTTTTCAGCCGGTTTAATGTGTTATTTTCAAAGATATTGTTTTTCAGTGTGTAGACCCTGGCAAAAGAAACAATGGGAATGATTATTTTTTTGATATTGACATATTTCTCATGGGTTTGTATCGATTCTTCAGTGACAATATTTCCGAAAAAACTTAACGGGGGCTTAAACTGGAGTGCCTGCCGGGCAAGATGGAAGAAAAACACATTTTTATCTGTTGCCGTATCATAAATATGTTGTCTAAGCTCATCTGCAAGCGCTTTGTCTCCATAGGCGCCCTTCAGGTCAAAAAATATGCTTGTTTCAAGTAAGTCCTGTGGGTTTGAATTGTTGATCCAATCGTTGAACTGCTCTTTCCAACGGTTTAACGGGAGGCACCATTTTTCATTCGTGGCCATAACGCCGCCTTTGCAATAATTGTAACCGATATCATTTAGTTTGTCACTCACAAACCTGCCAAGCTCGAGGAAATATTTTTTACAGGACTCAACTTTTTCAGAGGCGACATCTTCAAAAATAATTCCATTGTCCTGGTCTGTTGCCAGGGTTTGTTCGTCCCGGCCCTGGCTGCCCAGATTGATAAATGAAAACTTGCACGGGGGTTGCCCTGTGGCATCAATCCCGTATTCAATAATTTTTTCTGTTATGGTGTCTGAAACAGCAGCAATAATCCGCGTAACACTTTTGACGCGGGCTCCGCTGTGAAGCATTACCTTAATCAGAAGTGGAAGCTTTTGGTAAATATCCCTGATATCTTCAATAAGTTCAGCTGACTGTATTTCCTGAATGATATATCCTGAGGCCTTTGACTGGAGATTAATAATTTCCTGGTCACTGATAATACCTGATATTTCACCACGTGCGTCTTTAATAGCAAGGTGTCTGATATTGTTCTGCTGCATTTTCATGATAGCTTCAAAAACCAGAGCATTATCCCGGATTGAGACAATCGGCGAACTCATAATCTCATAAACAGGCTTCTCAGGTGACGTTTTCACGGCTACAAGCCTTTCCCTGATATCGCGGTCTGTGATAATGCCAATGGGATTATTATCCGAATACACCAGGAGCGCGCTGTATCTCTGACGTGACATCAATCCTACAGCCTTCTGTATTGATTCATTCATATCACAAAAAATGTGATTTATCCTGAAATTTTTGATGGGCTGATTCATAAAAAGCAATGAAGCCTGTAATTCAATAATGAGGTTCTCACGTTCTTCCTCTAAATGCTTCCGTTTTGTGATATCACTTATTGTGCCGGCAAAATAATGTGTCTTATTGTTACTGTGCTCTTTCACTATTGACATATCAACAGTAATAAAGTTATTATCTGTTCGCTTAAGTGTCACTGTCTTTGCTTTCACATTACCTGTTGAGTTGACCAGATGATTGACAGACTCAAATTCAGTGGGCTCGATAAACAAATGTTCAAATTCAAGGTCATTGATTTCTCCTTCCGGCAGGCCAAGAAGTTCCAGGAATTTATCGTTACATTCAACGATATTCATCCCGGGCCATTCCAGGCGAAATACACCAATGTCAATATTTGACAGCAAGGCTTCGTATTTCTCTTTGCTCATATCAAGTTCATCAGCAATGCTCTTTTCCTGACTTACATCTTTAACAAGAAAAATATAGCCTGTTTTTCCGGACAATCTGATTTTAGAGAGACCCAGCACAATATCAACCAATTCACCAGACTTCCTGACGATTTTTGTTTCAACTTGTTTTGTGGTATTATCTTCAAAATCAAAAAGCTCATCACTAAATTCCAGGGTAAATAAATTGTGGTAAGATGGTAGATTATCTTCTTCAAAAGAATAACCAGCTAATTCACAAAAATGACGGTTTTTATAAACAATTTCATCGTTCAAAACCATCAAAGAACCATCTGAGGAAGCCTCGACAAGCTTTTTATATTTATCTTTTGAAGCCTGCAGGGCCCTGTCTATTTCTTCCTTTTTACGGTCCAGCAAAATATTCCGCCTGGTGATGTAGGTCAAAAGCAGGCTGACAACAACAATGATCATAGCTGAATATTTTACCAGAGTTGTTGTTATTGCGCTTATCTCCTGTTCTACGTCTTCAACATATATACCAGTGCCGACAATCCAGTTCCAGGGTTTGAATAATTTCACAAAAGAAACTTTAGGTACAATCCTGGTTGAATCGTCTTTCCATTGCCACATGTAGTTGATGTATCCCTGCTCCTTTTTATTAACAACCCTGACAGCTTCAACGAATAGTCTTTTCCCTTCAGGGTCCTGGTAATCTGATAGGTCTTGTTCATTCAGAGATTCAATATAAGGATGCATGATCATTTTGGGTTGAAGGTCTGTAATCCAGAAATAATCCAGGCCTTCACTTCCATACCGGAGCATTTTTATCGCTCGTTTGGCTTTGTCCTGAGCTTCTTCTAAAGTCAAATGTCCTGTTTTATATTCATTATTGTACTGTGATAAAATACTCAAGGCATTATTTGTCAGCTCTTTTATCATTTCGCGCTTTTTCAGTAACAAATTATCCTTAAAATACGGAATGATAAACATGAATATCGTCAATACGAATAATACAATTGAGAGTAGCGCCGGGGCGATAATTTTAATGTATTTCGGAAGATTTGTTTTCATTTTTTTGAGAAGTTAGTGGTTAGAAGATAGAAGACGGGAGACGGGAGACGGGAGACGGGAGACCGAAGACCGAAGTCTGGAGACGGGAGACGGAAGTCGATGTTGAAAGCAGGCTGTGTAGAAAGTGCTTATATTGACGAAAATTTTCATGTTCATTATCGTTATCATTATCATTATCATTATCATTATCATTATCATTATCATTATCATTATCAT
>CAZVTW010000315.1:0-6967 GCA_964629805.1 uncultured Bacteroidales bacterium
CAGGAATCTTCTGTTTTCAGAAAAATGACAGTTGAGGACAATATTAAAGCTGTTTTGGAAATGTCTAAAATGTCCAGGAATGAGCAGGAAGAACGACTCGAATCGGTTCTTGAAGAATTTGGACTCAAATATATCAGGAAAAGTCTTGGTATCCAATTATCCGGTGGCGAAAGAAGGCGAACCGAAATAGCCAGGGCGCTTGCAATAGACCCTAAATTTATGCTTCTTGATGAGCCTTTTGCCGGTGTTGATCCAATAGCTGTTGAAGATATTCAACATATTGTATCCACATTAAAAGAAAAAAATATTGGTGTGCTTATTACTGACCATAATGTTCATGAAACTTTGTCTATTACAGACAGGGCATATCTTTTGTACGAAGGAGAAATATTAAAATCAGGAAATGCAGAAGAGCTTTCAAATGATTCGGAAGCACGAAAATTATATCTTGGCGAAAAATTCGAACTCAGACGTTGAATCGGATTTCCACATATATGCTATTGATTATCTATTGATTAACCCAATGATTACATAATTTTTACGACTAAAAATTCACAAAATAGAAAAATTAAAATATCTTTGCACCAAATTATTGCGGATGTGGCGTAATTGGTAGCCGCGCTAGACTTAGGATCTAGTGCCGTAAGGCGTGTGGGTTCGAGTCCCTCCATCCGCACCAGATTCCAAACCGCTTATTGCTCAAATCTTTCTATCAGTAAAGTAATAAGCGGTTTTTAAATTTGTCAACGCCATTAGCATTGATATATATCAGAGTGAACATATTTTTTTATCATTTAAGAAATACATTGACATGGAGATCAACCTCATAAAGAAAGATGATTTGAATGCAGTCATCAAAATAAAGGTAGAGAAGGAAGATTACGACGAAAAAGTTACCGGTGTTTTAAAAGATTACCGTAAAAAAGCCAGGATGCCGGGATTCAGACCAGGGAATGTGCCCATGGGTCTTGTAAAAAAACTTTATGGTAAATCTGTAATGGCTGATGAAATAAATAAAATCATTTCTGAAAAACTCACAAATTACATATCTGACGAAGACATTAAAATGCTGGGAGAACCAATGCCCAGTCTCGAAGAGAAATCAGATATTGACTTTGAAAATAACGAAGAATTTGAATTTAATTTTGATATTGGACTCTCTCCGGAATTTAGCCTTGATTTTCAGCAGCTTTCGGATATACCATATTATAATATTACCATTGAAAACAAATTGGTAGACAAGGTTGTTGATAACTATAAAAAGCAGATGGGAAATCACATTGATGCGGATGTATCAGAAAAGGAGGATATTGTAAAATGTCATCTTGCTCAGATAGACGATGAAGGAAATATCGTAGAAGGGGGTATAAAAAAAGATGACGCATCCATTTCAGTGAATTTCATAAAAGACCCTGAAATTCAGGACAATTTTATCGGCTTGAGAGAAGGTAGTATTATTGATTTTGACTTAAAAAAAGCCTTACCAAGCGATACTGAAATTTCATCGCTCCTGGATATATCCAAAGATAATGTTGAATCGCTTGATCCGAATTTCAGATGTGAAGTTACAAAAATTTCACGCTTTAAAGAAGCTGATATTGATCAGACTCTCTTTGATAAAATATATGGAGAAGGTGTTGTTCAAAATGAGGAAGAATTCAGGTCGAGAATTGGCGATGAACTCAAAAAATCATTTACAAAGGACAGTGACAAAAAGTTTTTAAGTGATATAAAAAAGAGATTACTCGAAAATGCAGATTTTGATATTCCGGAAAAGTTCCTTAAGAGGTGGCTAAGAAGTAAAAATACTAAAGACAAGGAAATTTCTGAGGAAGCACTCGAAAAAGAATTTCCTGATTTTATTAAATCGCTTAGATGGAGCCTTATTAAAAATAAAATTATTAAAGATTTTAACCTGAGTCTTGAAGAAGACGAAATAAAAAATATGGCTCGTCAAGTAATTGCCATGCAAATGAGAAACTACGGCATGACACCTGAAATGATAGCAGAAGGCGATTTAGATGGTTATGCAAAAGAATTTTTAAGCAAGCAGGAAAACAGGAATCTTATTGAAGAACAATTATACGACATTAGAATCACAACGCTTTTACAAAATGAAATTGTGCCTGAAAAAAAAGAAATAACCACTGACAAATTTAACGAATTGACACAAAAAGAAAAAGAATCAACTTCACAAACAGAAGAAATAAACAAAGAAAAAGAAGAAGAAGAAACAGAACAATCAGATAAAACATCCTGACTATGTACGACAAAAATGAAGAATTTAAAAAATATGCGAGAAAACATCTCGGCATAAGCAGTCTAAACCTTCACCGCTTCGAGCAGTCATTTCAAAACATGACAGATATTGTCATCGAAGAGCGTGACAGGGATTTCAGGGGTATACCTGTTTTTGCCCGTCTTATAGAAGACAGGATCATTTTTATATATCATATAGATGATGGGTGGTCCAACATTTACCAGGCACAATTACTTTTCCTGGATTCTTCCGAACCAAATAAGGATATTTCAATGTACATCAATTGTGTTGGAGGTGGTATCACAAATGGTCTTGGAATCTATGACACAATGCAATATATCAGCTCAGATATAGCAACAATATGCACTGGTTTGGCAGCCTCAATGGGTGCAGTCCTGCTTGCCGCAGGTGTCAAATCAAAGCGTTCTGCACTCAGACATTCCAGGATGATGATTCATCAACCTATCGGCGCTGTTGGCGGACAGGCATCAAATATTGAAATCTACACAAAGTTGGTTAAGGACTTTAAAAAAGATTTATATAATGTTTTAGCTGAACATACCGGTAAATCAATTGAACAAATTGAAAAAGATTCATACAGGGATTTCTGGATGAATGCCAAAGAAGCAAAGGAGTATGGAATAGTTGATGAGGTTTTATTGCCTAAATAATAATATAATATGACGCACAGCTTCGTACATTTTAAATAACAATCATTATGAATGACAATATAGCATCAGATACATTAAAAGAACTTATTGAAAGTTTAAGTGAAACCAGATTATTTAGTCGAAAATTTCTGGAACAACGCAAGATCTTTTTATGGGGTCCCGTCATGGATGATACTGCACGTGATATTGTAAACCGACTTCTTTATCTGGAAGATGAAAAACCCGGAAAGGAAATCAAGTTCTTCATCAACAGCCCTGGTGGCAGCGTAACTGCAGGATTAAGCATTTATGATGCTATGAACATGATTACCTCACCGGTATCTACCATTTGTGTAGGACACGCTGCATCTATGGGAGCAATCCTCCTGTCTTCAGGAGAGAAAGGAAAACGTTTTATTTGGCCAAGTGGTGAAGTCATGATACACCAACCAAGTATTGGCGGTTATATCCAGGACGATTCAATCAACCTGGAGATAACTGCAAATCAAATTCAAAAAACAAAAGAACTCAGCGCCCGTATATTG
This sequence comes from uncultured Bacteroidales bacterium, assembly GCA_964629805.1. Classification (GTDB taxonomy): domain Bacteria; phylum Bacteroidota; class Bacteroidia; order Bacteroidales; family CAZVTW01; genus CAZVTW01. The sequence goes on from CAZVTW010000315.1 coordinate 3,456, forward strand.
GCAAAAAATTGTGGTCATACCTATGATAAAATTTATAAAGATTTTGACAGGGATTACTGGATGAATGCCACAGAATCTGTTGATTATGGTATAGTTGATGAAGTTACTCAAAAAATAATATAATTTTTTATCATATGGATAAATGCTCTTTTTGCGGAAGATATAAAAAAGATGTTGAAATACTTATAGCAGGGATATCAGGATACATTTGCGATTTGTGCATTGACCAGGCACACAAAATAATCCATGAGGAAGAAAAACGTAAGCATGAATTTGATGTAGACAAGATAAAGCTTTCCAAACCAAATGAAATTTATCATTTTCTTGAGCAGTATGTTATTGGACAGGTAAACGCAAAAAAAGTTCTTTCAGTAGCAGTCTACAATCATTACAAAAGATTAATGCATACAAATGTCAGTGATGATATCGAAATTGAAAAATCGAATATCATTCTTGTTGGCGAAACCGGAACTGGTAAAACCTTACTGGCCAGGACAATCGCAAAAATGTTACATGTTCCTTTCACAATCGTCGATGCAACTGTTCTTACAGAGGCAGGATATGTAGGAGAAGACATTGAAAGCATTTTATCAAGACTTCTGCAAGCTGCTGATTATAATGTAAAAGCTGCTGAAAAAGGCATTGTCTTTGTCGATGAAATTGATAAGATCTCCCGTAAAAGTGACAATCCGTCAATTACCCGTGACGTTTCAGGAGAAGGAGTACAACAAGGTTTATTGAAACTTCTTGAGGGCGCTGTTGTCAATGTCCCACCACAGGGGGGAAGGAAACATCCGGACCAAAAAATGATTTCAGTAGACACAAAAAATATCCTGTTCATATGTGGCGGCGCGTTTGATGGCATAGAGAAAAAAATTGCACATCGTCTTAACACCAGGGTTGTTGGTTACAGGGCAGTAAAAAATCTGAACGCAGTTAATCGTGACAACCTCTTACAATACATTGCACCTCAAGACCTCAAGTCATATGGACTTATACCTGAAATTATAGGTCGACTCCCGGTTCTAACATACCTGGAACCGCTAAGCCGCGAAGTTCTCAGAAATATACTGACAGAACCAAAGAATGCCATGATAAAACAGTATATCAGATTATTTGAAATGGATGGCATTAAACTCTCATTTGATGAGAGCACTTTTGACTACATAGTCGATAAAGCAATTGAATACAAATTAGGCGCTCGCGGGCTTCGTTCAATCTGTGAGGAAATTATGTTAGATGCGATGTATGAAATGCCTTCGAAAAACAGAAAAACGTTAAAAATTTCACTCAATTATGCCAAAGAAAAACTGGCCAAAATAAATCCTCAAAAACTAAAAATTGCTTAGGCATTGAAAAATATCATTTTAGCAACAGATTCTTAATCATGAAATCTCCATGAAATACCGAATTTATATGCAGCTTCGTCCATCGGATAATTGACCATTGGTGAATAAATTTCCTCTTCAAGAAAGCTATTTAAATGTTCATACTTAATGAATATGATCGCCTTTTTTAATTTGAGATTTAAAAAAACATCAGTAATGGGTTTGCCTCCAGTTTTGGTTCCATATTGCAGATAGTATTGTGAAATTGCAGGATTAAAAAGACATGTTTCAAAAGGTGTATTATAAAAGATATCAAAGCCAAACTGTAATGTTAGCACATTAAACAGAAAAGCTTCAATGTAAATCGAATTAAATACTGATATTTCCGGTAGTCTTATTATTTCTTTATCTGATACATATTGATATGTAGCTCTGAGATAATTATTCAAAATTCCAAATTGGAACCGATGTTCCAATGAAGAGGATAAAACACCAACATATTTTTTATGCTGAACCGGAACTGACAGACTGTCATAATAGATATGATTATTAAAAACGCCGGCATTTAATCTCATCGAGAGGTTCCACCCGGGCAAATTCAACAAAAAGTTCATTTTAGCAGATTGTCTTGGTTCAAAATCATTTTGCCATTTAAAATGATTTGAAAAATATCTGCTTTCAAAAAAATCCGGCTTTTTTGAGGCAATTTTCAGATTAATTTCATACTGAGCTGTATCTGAAAATAATTTTATCTGAGAATTCAGCTTTCCGGCTATTGAAAATTGACCTTGTTTATATCCTCGATGATAATATTCTGCAAAAAATTCATATCCAGACTTATTATCTGACAGTTCACCTTTTGAGGCAGCAGTTAAACTGTGATTAGCAAAAGTTGTATCATTAACATCAAACAAATAATTCTGAAAATTATAAATCTTATGATGATAAAGATTATAGCGCAGGAAAGCATAGGATTGAAAATGACGGTTAGCAAAATCACCTATACGGTATTGAAGAGAATTTCGCATAACATGATGATAAACAGAATCGTATGTGTTTAATGAATCGAAATAAACATTCCTGTAATAATCACCAGAGGGATCATCATCCTGATATACATAATAATTTCTGTCATATCTCAATATATGTGAAAAAGCAGATTTTGGAACAAATTTTATCTTCAGTGTCGAGTCATTTTTCAATGTATCCTTATCAATGTTATTTTTAAGCGGATTTAATAAATAAGATGAAACAGTATCAAGTACGAGCGTATCATTTTTTTTATATATTTTATCACCCAGTATATAAGTATTGATTATAGACAACGAATTTTTACCATTTGTTGTTGATGCGCTGCTAAGAAATGACCGAATATCCTGATCAGTTGGTATAGAATCATAGTTAATTTGATATCCACCGCTGTGATCAATCGTATTTTTATTGTGCTGAAAAGAAGCATACATTTGGTATCTCAATGAATTATAATGAGTGAAAAGATTTACGGAGCTATTTTGAGTGAGTTGATCAGAATATTCTCCATCGGCTTTCAGACCATAAAAAAACACACCAATATTTAGTTTTGGTTTAATGTTTTGAGTATGTAAAGCTTTTATTGTTTGTTCGCGTTGTCCTTTAGTACCAGTAGTATAGAGTAAATGGGTATATGGTTTATTGGTATGATACCATCTCTGATTATCCGGTGTAATCATATACAATTTGTAGTATCTTGAAAAAATTAAATCATTCTCAGCAACCACAGCATCGAGTGGTGATATTAAAGTAGAGTTTGATATTCTACCATCGTCAGGGAATAAAAAATTAGATTTTGAAGGTAATCCGATATTACCAAGATAAGAATTAGAGTAGGCTTGCTGATAAACAGGATTATATACTTGAAATTGATTAATGAATGTATCAGGTTTAATGAAATGTGGAGAAATAAAATCCTCTTCCAGCTGCCATGTCCTGATAAAAGTGGGTATAGTATCTTCTTCAGACCTGATTGTCTGCGCAAAGATATTAAATGCTGTTCCATTAAAAAACAGCACAATGATAAAAAAAATGAAAAATCTCATAGCAGCAAAGATAAATATTTTGCATAATAAAGAATAATCATTAATAAAAACAACAAGGCAAAAAAAAGCCCCGGCAAAAAAATCTGCCAGGGCAAATATAAAAGTCGGC
>CAZVTW010000316.1:0-3976 GCA_964629805.1 uncultured Bacteroidales bacterium
GTTTGAGAATAAACGAAAAAGAAATCAGGGTTATCCTGGAACCATTGGAACAGCGGTCAAGGAGGGCATCCCAAATTGATTCTGCAGGAGGCTTACCGGATGAGGGGCAAAAGCACGAGGCAGAAAAAGAATGATTATTCAAGTGGCAGATTAAAATTTAATAAATGTCCAAAAAAAATTGACTCTTATGAGGTCTGAATATATAAAAAAATATCCCATTTTTGCTGATTCCTAAAGAAATTTTCCGGTTTACAAACAACATGGCAGTTCATTTGTTTGAATCATTAAATTGTGCAACATATGATGAAAAAAATATTTAACAAGGCGCTGAATCTTATTGAAAAAGTAGGTAATGCACTGCCGCATCCTGCCACATTATTTGCTTTATTTGCTTTAATGGTCATACTACTATCGGGTGTCCTGAGTATGTTTGATATACGTGAAATCCATCCAAAAACCGGAGAGGAGATAACAGTCATCAACCTGATGTCAGAATACGGGATACATGAGATTTTGAGTGGTCTGGTAGAGAATTTCACAGGATTCGCACCATTGGGCACAGTACTGGTTGCCATGCTTGGTATCGGGATAGCCGAAGGCTCAGGGCTCATTGGTACAGCCCTGAAAGTGCTCGTATTAAAAGCGCCTGTACGTTTGTTGACATTTATCCTGGTATTTTCCGGAATCCTCTCAAACACGGCCAGTGAGGTAGGATATGTGCTGCTCATCCCATTGGGCGCTATGATTTTCGAGGCAGCCGGAAAAAATCCCCTTGCCGGTATGGCAGCCACTTTTGCAGGTGTCTCCGGCGGCTATAGCGCCAACCTGCTTCTTGGAACAATTGATCCGCTCCTGGCCGGTATTTCTGAGGAGGCAGCACGAATCATCGACGAATCATATACTGTCAGTCCGGCATGTAACTACTATTTTATGGCTGCTTCAACTGCTATCATTGCCTTTGCGGGAACCTGGACAACGAATGTGCTTGTCATACCAAGACTTGGACAGTATAAACCTGATGGGACAGGGCAAAACAATAGTAATGGTCTTGAAAAACTCACAAATGAAGAAAAACGCGGATTAAAATATGCGTTTTATGCCGGAATCATCACTGCCCTCGTACTTGTATATTCTGCTCTTCCAAGAGAATATGGATTATGGGGAATTGGCTTTCTCAGGAATCCGGAAAACGGGGAGTTATTGCATTCACCTTTTATGGACGGTATTGTAGCTATTATCTTTTTTGCTGCTGCAATTACCGGTATTGCTTACGGAATAGGAGCTAAAACAATAAAAAGCGATGCGGATGTCATGAAAGGCATGGGCAAATCTATGGAAACACTTGGTAGTTACATCGTTTTGGTCTTTTTTGCTGCTCAATTTGTTGAATATTTTAAAGATACGAATCTCGGACTGATTTTTGCCATTAAAGGGGCTGAATTCCTTAAAAGCTCCAATTTAGGGACTATTCCGCTCATCATTGTTTTTATCCTGGTCGCTTCTCTGATTAACATGCTTATGGGTAGCGCCTCGGCAAAATGGGCCATCATAGCGCCGGTCTTTATTCCAATGTTTATGTTATTGGGATTCACCCCTGAGTTTACCCAGGTTGCCTACCGTATTGGAGACAGTGTTACAAATGTTATCTCTCCAATGATGTCTTATTTTGCATTAATAGTGGCTTTTGTTCAGCGATATGACAAAAAAGCAGGCATTGGCACACTTATTTCTATGATGATACCCTATTCTGTCACCTTTTTTATTTCATGGGTCATCATGCTGGTTATATGGGTTTTGCTGGACCTTCCGATAGGCCCGGGTGTAGAGATGATGCTGTAGTGTCTTAATTATTAAATTCATATTTTTTCACCAAAAATACTATTTACAACGCTGCCGGGTGCAGTCACACTGGTAGGTTAAGTGCTCAAATCCTTCATCGTGACCAAATCATCTAGTCCGGCTTGTCTGGGTTAATCTCCCCTGCAATATTTATGAATCATGTCGCCGGCATGGGTATACCCTAATCTGAATGACTGCCGGAAGTCTTTACATGCTTTATCGGTCATACCAAGACCAAGCAGGGATTTCCCTTTGAAAAACCAGGCTTTGGCATTTTGGGGATCAAGATCAAGCACCATCCCAAAATCTTTTGATGCCCTTTCGTAATATTGTATATTGTAGAAAGTATGACCTCTGAGAGAATAATATTCCGGTTGCGCTACAGATTTTTCTATCACTTCATTCAGGCATTTAAGTGTTGTCATGTAATCTTCTCCCCGGAAAGCGATTACACCGTACTCAAATTTTTTGTCAACATCATCATACCCAAGGCTGAAATACAGGTCAAAATCTTTGCCTGCTTCTTCAAACTGCCTGAGGGCGGCATGTGTCTTTGCCCTGACATAATACAATTCAGGTTGATACGGGTTCCTGTTAAGTGATTCATTCAAATCAGACAAGGCCTTCCTGTTTTTTTCCAGGTGATGATAACATTGTCCCCGGCAGGCATAATATTTTTCATCATTTGAATAAAGACGAATTGCCCTGGAAAAGTCAGATTCAGCATTCAGGTAGTCTCCTCTTTTGAAAAACAACTCGCCCCGTAAAGCAAAAGCAGAGTGAGAACGGTCATTGTCAAGGATATAATTATCAAGGATATCCAGTGCCAGTTCGTAATTCTCATTTCGTATTTCATAGGCTGCATCACTTAGAACCAGTTCCCTGGTTGTATACCATTCCTTTTCCCAAAAATTTTTCCAGGCTTTTTCTTCTTCTATTTTTAAAAATGCTGTGTCGTAGTTAATTGTTACTAATGGTACTTTAAACCTGGCACCAAAATTTTCCAGGAGATACTTAACTGACTGCTCTGGTAATCCTTTCAGTGCACAGGCCCGGGCAAGCTGGTAAGATGCAATGGATGGTTTATATTTATTAGCTTTTTGAAACGCATCAATGGCTTTGTCATATTTATGTTGCTTCATGAACATTTTACCAGAGAGCAAGTAATAGTCCGGATTTTGATTGTCCTGTTCAAGCGATTGTGTGATATATGCCCGGGCATTGTCAATATCACTCTGTTTATAAGCCACCAGGGCTTTTAGATAATCGTAATCTAATTCCTGGCAGAAAGATTTCCATGCCGGCAGTAATAAAACCGGGATAATAAAACAAACAGATAATTTTATGTGTTGAGTGTATTTATTGAGCATATAAGTTTCATTTAAGGGTCCAGTGATTTTCCCCTTGCATACATATGGAGGAATCCGACAAGGTTCCAGGGAATTTCCTCTGGGGAATTTTCGTTCCAGCATATGCCATATATTTCACAAACATAATAATAAACGCCATCCTGCAAAAGAACACCGGTATCGATATGTTTTCCGTCCCAGTTGATTGCCGGATCATCTGTTTCATAAACGAGATTACCCCATCTGTTATAAATCTTCATATCAACTTTTTCAACGCTCCTGTTTATCTGCGGGGTAAAATAATCATTTTTGTTATCGCCGTTTGGTGTGAAAATATTTGGCAGTTGATAATCAATACAGCAATATTTTTCGATAACACTTGGCAGACTTTCGTTACCAAAAGAATCGATGGCTGTTACATAATAAGCGCCGGTATTATAGGGTGTAAATTCATGTGTCATGGATTTTTGCGGCGCTTTCACTTTCCTGAGTAATTCAAATTCATTTTTATTGGCCTGACCATTTGTGATGGAAATCCCACTGAAATATACATTGTAACTGACAGCATCGTCAGCGCAACCATTATCCGGGGCTGTCCAGGAAACGATATTTGTTTTTGTGGTATCACAATCAGTTTCAACTCTCAGAACCGGAATACATGGTGGTGTTGTATCAATCGGCACAGAACAATTAAACTGGGAGAAATTGATTCTCGGATCAGGTATGCCTTCAAGTGAATAGTAGCCAACAGCTTTTGCTTTGTAACAATATTCTGTCTCAAAATCAAG
>CAZVTW010000316.1:4076-6963 GCA_964629805.1 uncultured Bacteroidales bacterium
TAACTTTCTGCGCCGTCGGGAAAAACAGCGGTAACAATATAGCAGTATTCCACACCAGGCAACAGACCTACTGAATGGTTATCGTCAAAAAAAACAGTATTTCCAACACCGTCAATTTCACCTATAAGCTTATAACCAGTATAAGGCGGTACGCCTGTTTCACAGGGTCGCGGTTCAAATCCGTATGAATTATTTCGTCTGTAAATGTTGTATCCCGTAGCAGTAAGACATGCTGAGATATCCCATTTCACCTCAATTGAGCTGTAGGTCGGATCAAGGGTGACATTTTCAGGGGCAGGTGCAACAACAGTGATATACACTTTTTCAAAATCAACCATGGCATATGATTCATTGTTCGCCCGAAAATTATCTTCTGCTTTGAAAATAACCTGGTAAGGCTGTTCCCTGACATGAGAACAGTTTGTTTGCCATTCAAAAATTGATGTCACTTCTCCAAGTCCGGTTTTAGGTTGTTCAAATATAGCAGGACTGTTCGTCATTTCGAACGGCCCGCCGGTTGCCCTGATTGTTACGCTGTCTTTCAGAATGGTATCATTAACCATAACTGTGCTGTCGCCAACTGTTACCGGGTTTCTTTCAATGAGAAAATCCGGATCAGTGGCTTTCACCGGAAACTCTATTTTTTGTCCTGCTTCAACACAAATATCTTCAATTGGTTTGATGTCCGGCGGGGTATTATCAAAATCATACACTTCGATTTGCATATCCCTGATAATCTGGCCGATTTTTACGCCTTCCCGCCACTCTTCAATAGCCATTGCCACATTAAATATGCCTTTTTTAACCGGTGTATCCCAAATAAGGTCTCCTGAAATTTCATCAACAGTGATGTATTTCGAAGCTTCAGGGACAGTATATTCATTCAAAAGCGGTTCTCCGTCATTTCCCAGACAGGTGGTAATTTTGTATGATAAACTGTCGCCATCAGGATCATATGCGGATGGATTATGAATAAAAATCCTGTCCTTATAAGCTTTATCATAGGGAGGATTAAGCAAAACCGGCGTGTTATTATATCCCAGCATGGGATTAATTTGCAGGGTTGTTTTTATTGCAAAAATAACATTGACAGAACCGGCAATATTGTCAACACCATCATTTCTGTTAGGGTCTTCCACGATGATTTGATATGTACCAGGGCCGGGATAGGTATGCCTGGCCACATATTTATTCCTTTTATAAAAATTCGGTAATCTGACCTCCTCAATCCTCTTCACTTCTGTGACAGTATTGTCTCCCCAGTAAACCGGCAATGCATCCCTGTCGGCAACAACTCCGGGGCGGGTACTGGTGTATGTTGTAACAGTGATTTCGTATGTTAAGTCGGATATTTGGCGATAGGTTATTTCTCCTGCCCTGTTGTGGGTAGAATAAACATAATTCGGCAAAGTTAAAATTGCCAGAAATATGACGATATTTTTTTTTACATGTATCATTATAAAATTAGTCTTCATCAGGTATTGAAGAGAGATTATATTTTACTGTATAATTGTCTATGCTATATTCATGAGCTAATTCATCATCACCCGTAATTAAAAAAACAAGATTTGTCTGATCATGAAAAATATCCATTAATAAAGAATTTCTGATGAACAGGATATTGTTTTTCTTCTGATCATGGATTGATAAATATAGCCATAACGAATTATCCTCAATTTTTAGTTTGTTTATGTCCAATGGATATTGCTCAGTAAATTCATTATCAACAGAAATCCTGAAGTGTTCATTGATATAATCATGAATTATACCTTTATTTTCACCCTCCAAAGTATTTTCATTTATATTCACATTTTTCCCATATTTATGATAGATAATATTTTCAATATCATCCTTAAATAATTTGATTGAGATATGAAATTCACCTGTTTGCTTGTCATATTCAATGTTTGTGACAGAAAAATGAAGCGGGTGACTACATACAACTGTTGTTATACATTCAAACAAGACAAAAATCAGTAATGTTTTGTACGAATTATTCAAAATAAATGTATTAATCACAAAGTTAACAAAGAAAAAATAATGTTACTACCAACATCAAACAAAATTAAAAGTAGAACGATAATTTTAAAAAATTATTTGTCTATACAATCATATTATTGAAACATTAATAAAGATTTTAGTTGACTCAGGTGAAAAATTTAATGTGGATGAGTCGTATTAGTTTATATCTTCAGCTTGGTTTCGAACATATTACAGACATCAACGGATATGATCATATTCTTTATTTCCTGTCATTGTGTTATCAACCACTGGAGGCATGTCTTAATTCTTGTCATTGTTTCTACCATTGTATACAGTCAGCCCCTTTAATAAACACAAGAATCTTTACTACAATTACAGAAAAATTACCAGCAACAGGAATCACAACGTGAAAATAACATCATATTAGGCACTGAATTATAGAGGTTTGCCCCCCTCTAACAGATACTCAAAGCTCAAAAAGTTCGGTTAGTTTTTGTATATTTTCGTCTTTGTAGGGCCTTTTTAGCTCTTTCTCAAAGGTTTTCCTTGTATCTTTATCTACCGAGGCATAAAAAAGCATTTTATCATACAGGGTTATCATTTTTTTGGCAAGTCCAATCTTTGTATCAAAGTCTGCTTCAGCCTCTATTTGATTCTTTATATTTGGTTTCAGGAGTAATATAGCCGGCTTATAGATTCTTTTATGCTCCGGGCGGCGCTTTCCTTCAGGGAAATAAGCATTATGCATGCTGATTTCTTTTTCCTCTGCCACCTCAGTCAGGTGGTAAAATTCAACTTTCCTGTTCGCCTCATTAACCTGACTGAGCAGATTCTGAAAGTTATTTCTGACTTTGTCCTTATAAGAGTCTGTATGACCGGCGAGTTTTTCTTTATTGCTTTTAAA
>CAZVTW010000317.1:0-6962 GCA_964629805.1 uncultured Bacteroidales bacterium
TGTCTGCAACACTACTGTTTTGCATTTTAAATTGGGCAATTAATTGTTGGGATACCATTTCAAACTGTTCTGTTGAACCGTTAATTGCTAACAAATGACGGATGTCCTTCTCAATTTTATCGTTTTGGCCCAAAGCAGATGTAAGGCACACATTGCCAATAAGAAATAACAATATAAGATTTAGAGAATTCTTTTTATTCATAATGTGTAAATTTTTATTTTTGAATTATTTGGTGCAAATGTAGTATCTTGCCGTGCCAATTCATGTCACCCTATGAGATTTTTTCATGAAAATCAAAATTTTTTTCAAAAATAAATGAGTTTCGTGTGTGGGAATAGGATATTTCAGCGCCCATAAGGCGCAATTCTTCTATGTATCGGAATATAGTTCTTCGGGAAACTCCAAATCTGTTTGCAAGATCTTCGGCTGTACCTGTACCTTCTTTTTCTATTAATTGAATCAGGTAATTTAACTTTTGTAATCGTTCAATGTATTTAAAATTAGTCATAATAACAAGAATTTAGGTTAATAGTATTAATCTGGTAATTTTATTTTATCATTTTTATTCAATCCTGAGATAATTTCTATTTTCAGACCATCTGAAATACCTACATTCACTTTTGTTTTTTTATACACCTCATCTTTAAATTTCTTCCACACGTAACAACTATCATTTTCATAAGACAAGTATTTTTCTTCAAGGGTTAATACACTGTCAATTTGATTAATAATAGCGATTGCTTTCGCATTCACTCCTCCCCATAAATTTTTTCCTTTGTAATTGATAACTGCTTCTATAGGGAACTTAATAATGCCTTTGATATCTCTTCCTTTTGGATAAATATTTGTGATAAGGGCATTTAACACAGTATCTTTTAAAACCTGTGTTTCTACCATTATAGGCATTCCCTCTTTTATAACATTCAAATCTTTTTCAAAAATTTCGCCCATAAATATCATCGAATCCATGTTAGCAATAGTAGCAATGGTGGTTCCCTCGTTATAATTATTTTGTTTTATCACCGGATACCCGTTTTTTACATTAAGGGAATATATTATCCCGGAAGATGGGGCATAAACAATGTTAGACAATTCCTTTTCAGTAGCGGTTAAACCTGTTGTGGCCATCTGCAACTTGTCTTTCGCACTTTTCAGGCTTTGTTTGGCTTTTTCATACGATGATTCAAATTTTTCAAAATCTGATAGCGGGGTCAACCCTTTTTTAAACAAACCCCTTTCTCGTTCGTATTCTTGCAAAGTCAAGTCATATTGTATTTCTTTTAATTTTACCAATGATCTAAGATTTTCTATTTCGAGGGGCTCAGATAAGTTTTTTATAAGGGCAATCTTATCGCCCTCTTTAATATTTCCGCCTACTTCAACAAAAATCTTTTTAATTTTCCCATTAATCGTTGATTTTACCTTAATTTCCTCAGCAGGGATAATATTTCCTTTAATTTTCCGCTTTACCTTAATATTACCCATAGATGGTTCTCCGATCTGGTAAAAAGGGACATCTCTATTATGCTGTTCCTGGGTATAAATGATAAAACCAACAATTCCCAGAAATACTGTAAGGAGTATTATAGATGTTAATGATTTTCTCATTGTATTTTTTAACTTTTTTTCTTTGCTAATTGTACCAAAAACTTCTTATAAGGATTGTATAGCTTCAACCGGTTTTACTTCCGCTGCTTTTTTTGCGGGAAATACACCAGCAATGAAACCCGAAAATGATAACAACATAATGGATAATACAACATACTTCATTTCAATCATTGTTTTGGTTATTAATTGTTTATCTGAACTATATTCTGCCAGCAATAAGTCTATAATTATAAGAGTTCCTATTCCTAAAATTATACCCGTGATGCCTGCCAAAACGGTTAATATTACAGATTCGAGTATATATTCCATTAATATCTTCGATGATGGGGCGCCTATAGCCTTTTTTATACCAATTTCATATGTGCGCTCTTTCACAATAATATACATGATATTACTTACCCCGATAATGCCGCTTAATAATAAACAACAACCAACAAATACCAGAAAAAGATTAAATCCGTTGAAAAAATTTGAAAACATTGACAACTGTTCTTTGTAATCGACTATGTAAAGAGCAGATTGGTCGGTAACGGGAAAGTTATATTCGCGGGAAAGGTAGCTTTCAACTCGGTTAATCAAATGTTTTGTAGTATTTCCTTTTACGGTTATTCCAAATGAATTAAATTTTTCTGCTTCCCTGATGGTTTTTGAGAAGGTAGTCCGTGGGATGAAAACTGAATTTTGTTCATTCATGGCAAAGAATGATTTTTTATCAAGGGTTCCAATAATCATGTAATAACAATTTTCAATGATAATGTCCTGGCCAATGGGATTGGTATTTTTAAACAAATTTTGTTTGATTCGATCGCCAACAACGGCAACATGGCAAATATTTTTTATATCCTTGTAATTAAACGGTCTCCCCTTTCCCAATTTAAGGCCTTTCAATTGAAAATACTGGTTACTTACACCTTTAACATTGATATACATTTGTTCGTCTTCAAAAAAAACACGCGTTCCTTGATTGTTTATTTCTGGGGAAATATAGAGAATCTGGCTATTTAGCCTGGTAATTTTGTTAATATCTTTCATAGAGAATTGAATATTTTTACCTGATTCACGTGTGTTGCTGTTTTTATCAGTTCTACCCCCATGAAACCAGACTGTATTTTTAGTGAAACCTTTAAATAAATTAAAAACACCTTCTTTCAGGCCCCCGCTTATTCCCAGCAAAACAATCAAAATAAAAATACCCCAGGATATTCCGAAAGCAGTTAGAATAGTGCGTATTTTGTGAGCTTTTAACGAGTGAAAAATCTCAATGACGTATTCTTTAATTAAATGCAACTTCATTGTAAACCAAATGATTTTGATACATGTCCGATTTTATTTTTCCATCTTTTAAAGTAACAATTCTAGAGGCATATTGAGATAATTCCTTCTCGTGTGTGACCATAATAATGGTTTTGCCATCATTGTTTATGTCCTTTAAGATATTCATGATTTCAACTGAAGTCGCCGAATCAAGCGCCCCGGTCGGTTCATCAGCTAAAATCAATTCGGGTTCGGTAACTAAGGCCCGGGCAATTGCCACCCTTTGCTTTTGCCCGCCGGAAAGTTCATCTGGCTTATGTTTTGCCCAGTCCTTTAAATTAAAAATTTCTAAATACTTTTCAGCTTTTATAAACCGTTCTTTTCTTGATATACCTCTGTAAAATAATGGTAAGGCTACATTTTCAATGGCAGATTTGTGAGAAATAAGATTAGATGACTGAAATACAAATCCGATCATATTATTTCTAATTGAAGCATAATCGAAATCATTAAAATTAGTAATTGGTAAACCATTTAATATATACTCTCCTTCATTGTAGTTATCCAGAAGACCAATTATATTTAGTAAAGTAGATTTCCCGGAACCTGATTGTCCCATAATGCACAAAAATTCTCCTTTCTCAACTTTAATAGCTATGTTGCAAAGTGCTATTAAGTTGTTATCCTGCATGTTATATATTTTTTTAATGTTTTTTAATTGAATGATTTCTCTCATGCTTAAATTGTTTTATTATATAAATATTTCCTAATAGTATTTTTAGTTATGAAAAAATATAGAGGATGAAAAATAAAGGTATTGTATTGTAAACTATATAGGTAGTAATAAGAACATATAGGATATTGAAGCGAATGGATATTTTGTTTTACAACAATGATGAGGTGTGGTGGGGGGGGTAAGTCGCTGATTTTATGGTTGTTATGCCTGGTAAAATAATCATTATACAACTTAACCAAAAAAATTTTGCTATTTGAACACGCTGCATCAGTTCTCTGCTCATTATAATGCAGGTATTTAAAATAGCAATAATCAAAACAGCTTGAATTATTTTTAATATTTTTGTAGCTGATTGCATGAATATGTTAAAAAAATACACAGTAGGTAATAATAATTTAAATTGTCTTTAAAACAAAAAAAAGTAAAAATCCGCAAAGAGACAATTATTTTTAAAAATATATTGTATGTTGAATAGCATTTTAATGTTCTGTTGTTTGAGAGAGGATTCATCTCTTTAATTAGTGATGTTTAAAAGTAAAATGAAAAGAATCCACTCATTAAAGGCCCCCTTAATTGTCAAACTCCTTGTTATTTGTCTCAATTTTTTTGTTCCTACTTAATTGTTCATATCATGAAGTTCAATAAATTGTATATTCTTTTGGAAACCGCCATTAAGATTATGAATATTATTTTGATGGCATATTTGAAAAAAAATCATCCTGAATGTCATAAGTATGATGAATTTTTTGTATTATTATGCAAACTAAAAATTTAAACACGATGAAAGACATGTATAAATTTATTGAAACTATACTGCAAACCATCAAAAAGACTTCTGAGATTCTCGAAAAAAAATCTCCTGCAACACTGGATAAAATTCAGCTCAATAATTTTCTTAACTTTTTTAAGATAAAGGTTTTTGCTAATCAAAAGAGCGCTAAAGCTGTTTTTGATAAGTATCTTTGCCATCCGTCGGACCCTAAAACAGAAGGAAAAACAGAAGTTTGGCTTGAGGTGATAATTGGTGAAAATGCTTCTCTTGCACAAGAACTTGAAACTAAAATTTCGGAGGTTCAAGCGACTATCCGAAAATACGAACCGAAGACAGAGGAAAAAGCCGCTGAAAAGACTGCTGAACCAAAGACAGAGATGATGGATGATGTGGACGAATTGCCAAATACCATACTTCTCTTGTGGGATTTTAGTGATATATCGTGGCATTCTCTCGGGCATGCGATGAAACTCAGAACTAAAGGGTTTGGTGATATTACCCTGTTCGGTTCATCAAAAGCTGGTAAAGAGCGTGTTAAGACAACAAAAGAGCTTCAACAATCCCTGAAAAAAATAAAGGAAAAATACGGATATACTCCAAAAGCAACTATAAAGGAAGGCGAATTGACAGAAACAGGTACTAAATATGCTGATGAAGCTGATTTTGGCCTGATAATAGTTCCGTTTGGCGGGGATATCAAAAAAAAGGACATTAATGATTTTGCAGGTTGTAAAACACCTTATTTGTTTGTTCAGGACAAAGCGTATGACAGGGAAATGGATAATGTGGTTTTGCCTGTTGATGAAAGAGTCGAAATCAGAAGAAAAGTCAACATCCCTGAGACGCTGCTCCGGAAAATGGATATCGAATATGTTATTTGCCATATCTCTGATTTTGCAAATGATACTATTAAAAACAAGATTATACAAAATGCCAGGTTTATTGAAAGTTACTTTAGGCAGAAAAAAATAAGGCACACTACCAGAGAAATTAAAAATACATCTTGTATGGATAAAGCAGCCCTTCAATGTGCCAAAGATATACAGGCAGAAATGATTCTGATAGTTCCGGAAAATGATTTAACTATTCGTGGCTATGGACTTGACAGTGATTCCCGGGATATTATTACAAACAGTGAGGGAATACCTGTTATGTGCTTTAATCCGGTCAAGAAATCCGGCTCTTTTGGCAGAGGTGTCATGTATTGATTTTTAACCTGCATTCTTCTCCAGTTCTTCTCTAAAAAATATTATTTTTGTCAACATGCAAAATCCTAAAAAATTTGGCGCTTTTTCCGGAGTATTCACACCTTCAATATTAACAATTCTTGGTGTGATCATGTACATGAGGTTTGGCTGGGTCGTTGGCCAGGCCGGGTTTATTGTTGCTATACTCATTATTCTGGTTGCCCACATCATCTCATTTTCAACCGGATTGAGTATATCCTCGATTGCTACGGATAAGCGGATAGAAAAAGGCGGGATATATTACATGCTTTCCCGTAGTCTGGGACTCCCAATGGGCGGTACAATTGGCATTGCCCTTTTTATTGGGACAGCTTTCAGCATATCATTGTATATTATAGGTTTTGTTGAGAGCTTCCTGTATTTTCCACAGCTTGAACCATTCAGGGAGTATTTGCATATTGGTGATTCAATAAATGATGTGCGAATTGTTGGCACTGCAGTTATTGTTTTTCTCGTCATCATTGCCTTTATTAGCACATCATTAGCCATAAAAGCGCAGTATATTATTTTAACCCTGATTGTTTTATCACTTGTTTCAATTTTTGCAGGCTTTTATGTTAACCTAGGTAATATACAACCGGATTTCGCTCCTTTTGACATGGGGCGTATGACGGTGTCTTTAGAAGAGATATTCTCGGTATTTTTTCCTGCAGTTACAGGATTCACTGTTGGGGTTGCCATGTCGGGCGATTTGAAAAATCCGAAAAAAGACATACCTTTTGGCACAATGGCTGCTATTTTTACAGGCCTTGTCGTATATATTTCCCTGGCTGTCTTTTTTAGTCTTTTTATGGATTCGGAAACTTTGGTTACAGACACGAATTTTTTAATGACCATTGCCTGGAGTTCTGTTCTGCTTGTTCTGGGTATTTGGGGAGCAACACTCTCTTCGGCGCTTGGAGGCATACTCGGGGGGCCACGCATTCTCCAGGCTTTGTCCATTGATAAAATAGCGCCAAAATTTTTTGCCAAAGGCTATGGAAAAAATAATGAACCAAGAAATGCTCTTTTGCTGGCTTTCCTCATCGCAGAATTTGGTATCTATCTCGGTGAACTGAATCTGATAGCAAGGATTGTGACGATGTTCTATCTTGTGTCATACGGATTTATCAACCTGGCTTTTTTTCTTGAAAGTATTGCCAGTACCGATTTTCGTCCAAGTTTTAAGATTCCCAAATTTGTTGGTTTACTGGGCGTTGTTTCCTGTTTTGTGGTGATGATTATCATCGATTTGTGGGCCATGATTGCCGCTTTTGTTATCATGCTGCTTATCTATTCAATCCTGAAACGAAAAGAACTCCAGCTTGATTTTGGGGATGTCTGGCAAAGCGTTTGGACACTGAT
>CAZVTW010000318.1:0-6956 GCA_964629805.1 uncultured Bacteroidales bacterium
AATAGAAATTGTATCAGTCAGTGAATTGTATACCAGCAACTTGTTTATGTTGGTATGATTTTTTTGACTCATGTTATAATAAAAATATAAAATTTATGCCGGTACATAATAAAGAAATTGCATCAAAGTTAAATGAATTAGCTGATTTGCTTGACATTAAAGGTGAAAATGAATTCAGGGTCAGATCATACAGAAATGCTGCCCGGACCATTTCCGATTTATCTGAGAATATAAAGGATTATGCAGAAGATAATAAAAAATTGTCTGCCTTGCCGGGCATTGGAAAAAGTATGGCAGAAAAAATAAAAAGGTATATTAAAACCGGAGAACTAACTCAACTGAAAAAATTAAAAAAATCCATGCCTGAATCATTGTTAGAAGTTATGAAGCTGGAACAACTCGGCCCAAAGCGAATAAAAACGCTCAATAGGGATTTGGGAATAAAGTCTGTTGATGAACTCAGAAGTGCAGCCGAAAAGGGAGAAATTGAAAACCTTGAAGGCTTTGGAAAAAAAACGCAGGAAAAAATCCTGAAAGAAATTGAAGATTACAGGCAAAAAGGGGATTTTCAGCGATTCAAATGGAACGAAGCAGATGACTATGTTAAACCTCTTACCTCATACCTGGAAAAAAAATTAAAGCATGTTACAGTTGCAGGGAGTTACAGGAGAAGAAAAGAAACACTGGGAGATATAGATATTCTTGCAACATCCGCAAATCCTGACAAGGCAATGGATTATTTTGTCAGTTATGAAGAAAAGGAGAGAATCATTGCAAAAGGAAAAACAAAATCGTCCATCAAATTACGTTCTGGTTTACAGGTAGACCTGAGAATTGTGGATAAAAAATGTTATGGTGCAGCATTACTTTATTTCACCGGTTCAAAAGACCATAACATTGCCTTACGTAAAATAGCAATTAAAAAAGGGTATAAAATCAGTGAATACGGCATGTTTGAGGAAGGAAAAAATATTGCAGGCAGAACAGAAGAAGAAATGTATCAGCAGCTTAATCTTCGCTTCATTGAACCTGAATTGCGCGAAAACAGGGGAGAGATTAATGCCTCATTGAATAATGAATTACCGGAACTCGTGTGTTTGGATGATATAAAAGGTGATCTACACACTCATACGAATGCCACTGACGGCAAATATTCAATGGAAGACATGGTGAAAGCAGCCCTGGATAAGGGGTATGAATATTATGCTATTACCGATCACTCTAAAAAAGTGGCTATGGCCGGAGGATTAGATGAAAAAAAACTGGCAGAACAAATTGAAGACATAGAGCAATTAAATTCGAAAATGAGTGATATACACATCCTGAAATCAATTGAAGCTGATATCCTTGAGGACGGGACACTCGATCTGTCGAACGATATTTTAAAAGAACTGGATTTGGTTGTTTGTTCGGTTCATTACAATCGTAATCTGTCAAAAAAGAAACAAACAAAAAGAATCATAAAAGCGATGGACAATCCTTACATGAATATACTTGGACATCCTACCGGTCGTCTGATTGGAGAACGGAGCGAATATGACATTGATATGGAAGAGATCATGAAAGAAGCCAAAAGTCATGGCTGCTTTTTAGAAATCAATGCCTATCCCGACAGACTGGACTTAAATGACACCAATGCGAGGATGGCAAAAGATATGGGCCTGAAGCTGTCGATATCAACTGATGCACATACAATTGATAACCTGAATTACATGCAATACGGTGTTGCCCAGGCAAGACGCGGATGGCTGGAAAAAAGCGATGTGTTGAATGCACATTCACTGAAAAAATTGAAAGATTTGTTAAAACGCTAAAAAAAAAAGATATGATTCCAATCGAAAAAATGATACAGGAACAAATGATTGCCCGTGATATCACCGATCCTGCGGTTATCAATGCAATGCGTGAAGTTGACAGGGCTGATTTTGTACCTCTGGAATTTAAAAGTTATGCCTACTATGACCGACCATTACCCATTGGCAAAGGACAAACCATCAGTCAGCCATATATGGTTGCTTATATGGCACAATTACTGGAATTAAGACCACATGAAAAATTACTTGAAATAGGTACGGGATGTGGATATAGCGCTGCTGTGATGTCACGTATGGTATCACATGTTTACAGCATTGAAATAATAGAATGGCTTGTTGGTCTTGCCCGCGATAATTTAAAAACAGCGCATATAGAGAATGTCAGCACACGCTTTGGCGACGGGAATAAAGGCTGGCCTGAGGAGGCTCCTTTTGATAAAATAGTTCTGACTGCAGCTACCCCGGAGATACCAAAACCCCTGAAACAACAATTAAAAATTGGCGGGAGAATACTTGCTCCCATCGGCAAAAGAAATCAACAGATTCTTATGGTACGAAAAACCGGGGAAGACAGGTTTAAAGAAAGCAAACATATACAGGTGCGGTTTGTTCCATTGACCGGTGATAAAAATGTACAATAATGCTGATTGGCTATATTGGTCTAACGTGCATCAATTGACATTTGTTCTGATTTTGAACAGACGTGCTTATGCTCCTGCAGCTGTAGCACCTGCGTATTGGTTAAAATGAGCATGGAAAGAGCGATGCAATGATCTGAACTCAGTAATTTTCGAAATCTATGTGTTACACTCCTTTGAACAAAGGGTTGAATGTTTTACAGATTTATATTCCACGTAGAGACGCACGGCCGTGCGTCTCTACGTGGAATATAAACCGGCCGTGATTATTTTGCTGTACAGAGACGCACGGCCGTGCGCCTCTACTCCACAATTCCTATATCCAAAATCTCCTCAATATCATTTTCAAGGAGATTGACAGGCCGTATATAATAGCTGTAACGGTATGATTTTTTATTTAACAGGTATTCCCGGTGAACACGGGGGGACCAGCTATCATCACCTCCAACACCCATTTGTTTGAAATCAACATGAAAAAAAGTATTGCCTGATTTTTCCAGGTCAACAGTATGACAGGCATTTGCGATATTATAATCTGTGTATTGCCTGGCGCTGATGTTAAGGAGCGGTAGACCATAAACAAGCATACCCAAACCGTCAGGATTGGAAAGATAAGCCCACCTGACATCTGTTTTGTTTCCATTTTCCTGTGGTTTGACATAAGGGACAAACTGCTCGCTGACTGTTCCTGCCCACAGTCCGATTTTATGTCCTTCCTTTTTATCCCAATAACTTTCCTCCGGCCCCCTGCCATACCACTTCATGTTCTCGAATTGATCATCCAGGGTAAAGATATCCCCGATTTTCGCCAAAGGCGGGAGTTCACCTTTCACAATTATTTCACTGGCAACATGAATATCACCATTTCCATATACTGTAAAAGCTTTCAGGAAATGAATCGTACCATTCGTTGTAGTGGCAGAACCAGCTACTGTGATACTTGTTTTTGATTGACTATCCGCATCATTGATTTGGATGGAATCAATCTTAAAGTCCAGGCTATCCAGTCCTTCTTTTTCCCAGCGATAAGCATAACTGTTCTCTCCCCCACCCCGGTCATTGTCTGCTGGCGCCCGCCAGAAATTGGGTTGTGGAGAATTGTTAAATAATTCCTTGTTGTCATATTTGTATGAGCTAAATATGCCTTTTGTTTTATCAAAAATAGTTTTAAACTTATCACCGCTCATAATAATCTCATCCCCTTTCACCTCAGTTTGCAGTTCAGGTAATTGAGTCACTGATACGTTTTTCTTTTTAGAAACCCTAAAAGGTACTTTGAGTTGTTCCCAGGCCTGCTCAAAACCCCGGCCAGCCCAGGAGACAGGATTTTTATGCTGGAGACTCAGATTCAGCCAGTATTCGCTGCCTGCTTTTGTTTTTATATTATTGAAAGGGATAAAAACCTCCTCCTGGTCACCGGGAGGAATATCCAGGCTATCAACAGTGCCGATATCAATAATTTGTCCGTTTTCCGTGAGTTCCCATTCCAGGGAAAAAATATTAAGGTTCAGATATTGATAATTATTCTCTAATGCAATTATTCCTGCAGTGGTATTAACAGGTTTGACTTTAATATACTGTTGTACTTTTTTGATATCATGCATTGCCGGTTGTGTTTCACGATCAGGAAAAACGAGACCATTGATACAAAAATTACCATCGTTGGGTTTGTCTCCAAAATCGCCGCCATATGCAAAATAGGCTTCTCCCATATCATTTCGTTTTCTGAGTCCCTGGTCTACAAAATCCCAAATAAATCCCCCCTGCATCCTGGGATACTGCTCAAAGGTGTCCCAAAAATCTTTGAAATTTCCGTTGCTGTTCCCCATAGCGTGCGAATATTCGCAATATATTGCCGGTCGTGACGGGTCCTTTTTCATGTATTTCACAAGCGTATCGATAGGGGCATACATCATGCTGATAAAATCATATTTAGATAATCCAACTCTGTAAGCAGGATTTCTTGGTTCATAATGTATTGGTCTGGGGTCAATTTCTTTCATTGCATTGTACATATCGTCAAAGTTTTCACCCAGCCCGGTTTCATTGCCCATAGACCAGGCAATAATGCACGGATGGTTTTTATCACGCTCCACCATACGTACACCGCGTTCAACAAAAGCATCTTTCCATTCAGGCTTTTTAGCCATATATATACTTTCAGTCCACAATTGGTGACTTTCGATATTTGCTTCATCCATGACGTACAGTCCGTATTGATCGCAGAGTTCGTACCACCGTGGCTGATTTGGATAATGTGAAGTACGCACTGCGTTGATATTGTTCTGTTTCATTAGTACGATGTCTTTTATCATGGTTTCCTCCGGAATGACACGCCCGTAATCAGGATGGATTTCATGCCTGTTAACACCCCTGAACATGATTGGTTTACCATTTACAAGTAATTGTCCGTTTTTAATCTCTACCTCGCGGAAACCAATATTCCTGCAAATAACTTCCCGGACATCATCATTTTCATCTTTCAGAATTAACACAAGCTTATACAAAAAAGGCGTTTCATCACTCCATTTCTGTGGATTATTCACCTGGGTTTCGTATATGACTGTCCCCTCTTCGCCCGGGTGAACAGATTTTTGCATTTCAACAGCTTCTTCGATTATCACAGTATCATTTTCAGTGTCCAAAAGTTTATAAAAAACCTTCTGCAGCCCTGATTTATCCTCTGACAAATTTCTGATCGATGTTTTAACACTCAAACCTGCATTTTGGTAGTCCTTGTCAAAGTCTGTTGTCACATAAAAATCCCTGATATGGACTTTATTCCTAACCAGCAGGTACACATTCCTGTATATTCCGCTCAGTCGCCAAAAATCCTGGTCCTCGAGATAACTACCGTCAGACCATCGTATCACCTGAACTGACAATAAATTATGGCCTTTTTTGATATAGTCTGTAATATTAAACTCAGCCGGAGTCATACTTCCCTGGCTGTAACCAGCCTTTTCGCCATTTATCCAAAGATAGAACGCTGATTGCACCCCTTCAAAATGAATAAAAACTTCTTTATCTTCCCATTTTGCGGGTATCTCAAACAGCATCCTGTAGCAGCCGGTTTCATTTGTGTCTCGCGGGACGACTGGCGGATTGGCCGGAAAAGGATGTGGGATGTTGATATATATTGGCGTCCCGTACCCTTTCAGCTGCCAGTTTGAGGGCACTTCAAGCATATCCCACTCATCATCATTGTATTTCACCTTATAAAAATCTTTCGGTACTTCATTGGGCGAATGCCAAAAGGTGAATTTCCATTTCCCGTTGAGCAATTTATAATATTCCGATTTTGTATTATCCATTGTCAGGGCAGTAGATTCATCCTGAAAAGGAATAAATGTAGCGTGCCCGGGCTCTTTGTTTTGAGCAATAATTTCAGGATTTTCCCATTCAGGATTTTCAATTTCCTGTTGTCCGCAGCTATACATAAACACAAAAAACGTTAAAATATATAATAACTTCTTTTCATACACAGGAACTAAATTTTTCATAGTTTTAAAACTTTTCAAGGGTTATTTATGATATTTATTTACTTCATTTTTTTTATTCCGTTGTTTATGGTCATATAGAAGCCTTTTTGTTTTGTTTACTGAATCAATAAATTATGGATCAGACAGAGGCTTTTAGATTAAGAGTAAAACTGGTCTGTAAAAAAATCCTCTCATTTATTCTTCTATTAACAATTCATCAAACAACATAATTGTGTTATCTCTTATTGTTTCACCGTTTTCATCAGTATGTGTTCCAGTGTTATGAGCATGAATTCGAATATGAGTAACTCGCTCTTCATTAATATCTGCTTTATAATCAACAACTTCCCAATAATATTGAACAGGATCATTTTCTATTGCGGAGACTTTTTGGAAACTCTTTCCGTCCTTAGATATTTCAAATTCAACCTTTTCAGGAACAAAGTAATTAAAGTACCAGTCACCCATAGCACGTAGGGTCAATGATTTGATATCAGTAGGTTTTGACAATTCAATGGAGGCAATCATGTCATTGGATTCGAATCCAAGCCAGCCATTTTTGGGGTTCCCCGGTTCTCCGTATTTTCCGTCTACAAGCGCAAATTCACCGGGATTCAGGGCGCTGTCAGGTGGTGTTTCAAAGTGAATACTTTTTGCATATACAAAGTGATATTTTTTGGTATGAATGAAACTCCTGATTTTCCCTTTTTCAAAATTTACTGCATGTATAGTTTGTGATTTATCTATTTTAAAGGGTCTTCGGTAAAGCTGTGATGAATTATCAGGGATTGAACCATCAATGGTGTAATATATTTTTGATTGTCTTGAAGGAGCCGAGATAGAAATATCAACCGGTTCGCTGAAAAATTCATTTTTTCTGTCAAAAGCAGGTCTTTTTGCAATTTCAGGACTGAACACAGGAATTTTATGTGCTGCTTTTTTATGATAGTCATATTTTTTTGTGAAAGGAATAAACCTGACAGTGAAATCCATTTCTTTTGCAGGAACAATGTATTGTGGTC
>CAZVTW010000319.1:0-6931 GCA_964629805.1 uncultured Bacteroidales bacterium
AATTGCGAAGGAAACCCACATCATGGGTCACTTTTTTATATTCCTGCTGACCATAATGCATCAGTATATTGTTGGCAAAGTTGTCGTATTCGTCTATTATCAAGTAAAATCTTTGTTTCGATTGATGTAGGGCTAAGATGAGCATTCGGAGACAATCGCCGGCATCCTGTACTTTTATTATATCAGATACCTCGTCTTCATCAAGATTCAAAATTTGCTGATAGTCCTTTAAAAAATATTTAATAGCGCTTTTAATATAAACATTAAAAGATTCAACTACCTGGTTGATATTTTGATGGGTTCGAATGCCGGAAAGGGATAATTTCAAAACAGGATAGGTATTTTTAAGTGGCGTGGGATTTTTACCGATGTATGTATCTGCAAACAGGTTATCGAAATTTTCCTTTTCATTGATATCGTAGTAATAATGCAACATAGAAGCGAGCAGGGATTTTCCGAATCTCCGCGGGCGAATGAAAAATAAATATTGTGAACTCAGGTTTTCTAAATACTCAATATACCTTGTTTTATCAACATAGTAAAAATTCTGTGTTTTTACTTTTGCATAATTGCTTTCCCCGTATGGTATTTTTTTCATGCTTACCAGTATTCGATTCTATACAAAGATAAATGAAATATACCGAATTACCACAATTTGACAAATGTGCAATTTTCGATTATCATATAAAAAAATCATATAGCGAGGCTATGATTTCAGGCGCGCTAGTGAACTAAAATATCCAAAAGCTTAAATCTAAAAACAGAGAGTTGGAAAATAAAAGTTTTCGGCTTTCGAATTTTTTCATTCCTTTTTAATGAGACTATAATCTTAGGAATTATTATGAAATAAACGTTACATTTCTACTTGATTTTTTGTTTTTTAACTCTCTTGTAAAAAGATTAAATAACGATGAGTTTGTTAACAAAGAGACTGCCAGGGAAACATTTTTCTGTTTTGTCAACTGTCGAAATAATCTCCGAAGGAGTCATAGCGTTTCTTAGGAGTGGACTCATCATATCGACCGGATAAATCAACAACATGTCAATAGCTGATGGTATAGGTATATGTTGAACCGGGGGCTTTGGGTTTCTGTGATTTTTTGTTGTCAGGTTCCTTTTCTTTTTGCCCCGGTTTGTAAGTGTAATGAACATTTGATTTTGGCAGTGTGAATCGTATTTTTACCTTTTTGGAAACCGTTAATCTGACACCTCTGTTTTTAACCTTCCCGTATTTCAGCATTTTCACCAGCCGAAGGGCTTCTTCGTCACATCCATGACCAATGCCTTTAATCACAGAAGCTTCGGTAACATGTCCGTTATCATCAACACGTATTTTTAACAAAACAGTGCCCTCAACCTTATTTTTCTTTGCTTCTTCGGGATAAACCAGGTTTTCGGCAATAAATTTTCTGAAGGCTTTGACGCCGCCAGGGTATTCGGGTTTATCCAAAAACTTTTTCTTCTTTTCAGGGTTCATATAAATGGATATATTTTAATATCATAAATATATAAAAAAAAACAAAGTAAAAAAACCGAAATTGAAAATCCGAATGACCGGATTCTTTCACTAAAATATTTAATTATTAATATTCAGGTGATTATTGACTCTGAAATATGAGTGAACAATAAACCACAGCTCAATACTAATACTTATAAATACTATTCTAATCTTTTCGATGCCTGCTTTGTGAAAAAATAAAACTCCTGTTGCTTCCCTGTAAAATATGATTTCACGTATAAATAATTTTCTTACTTTTGTAAAAAATCACAAGCCACTTTAGCTCAGTTGGTAGAGCAGGTCATTCGTAATGATCAGGTCGCGGGTTCGACTCCCGTGAGTGGCTCAGGTGTTTCCTGTACGTTTCCTGTATTGCAGGGGCGAGACACCGTATTTTCTTTTAAACAACCGGTTAAAATTCGACAGGTTATTGAATCCGCTTTCGTAACAAATCCTGATAACAGCCTGGTCTGTTTCCATAAGCAAGCGTGCTGCATTACCAAGCCGGAGTTCATGTATATAGTCGGTAAATGGAGTCAGCATCCTCTTCTTAAAATAATGACTAAAGGCGGATGGTGTCATACAGGCGTAATCAGCAACAGTTTGTAAGGAAATATCCTGTGCGAAATTAATGAGTATATATTGATGTATGTCGCCAAATTTTTTCTGTGCTGTATTTTTTTTCGGCAAAACATAGCCTGGTGAACATAAAAATTCGAAGGAATCGCTTTTTGCAAGGCTTTGAAGAAGTTCCAGGATGTGAACTGTTATCCTGAAATGAAATTCATCATGTATGCTGTTGAGTAAAGAACGGGTGTTTTTGTCAACCTGAAACCGCAACCCGCGTCCGGCCTTTTTTAACAATTCACGGATGTCTGAAAAGTCTTCCCGTCCTGCAAAACAAGCATTAAAATGATGGTTAAATTGAATCACTTTCACAAAAGTAGACTCTGTTTCAGTTTCTTTTTCGTTGTTTATCCATGAATGGGGAATTTTAGGAGCTAACAACACAAGATCAGGTGAGCCGAAAGGAGATGTATGATCACCGACAAGCCTGATGCCTGTCCTGCCAAATGTGTATGTCAACTCAAAGGCTTCGGAGTGAATGTGATATGGATAGTGAAGTCTCACATCAGTAAAAGTCCTGACTATATAAGGCCTCGATTTGGATAGGATAATATGTTCCGGTACAATTTTCATAAAAAAGTGCCTTTTTTTACGGTAATAACTTCACGAAAGTACAAGTTTTTAACATGAATGATGAAGATAATTTCAAATATTATGGACTATTTTGCAATAAAAATATTTGATTTATGATGACATTGGTGAAAGAAGGTTTTCTGACCAGCACACAGGAAATAATTGAACAAATTGGAAAGATGACTGATACGCACAGACAGTTATTTCCAAAAGACAGAATATCATGTGAGTTGGAAACGCTCAGACTTCAATATCCGCTTATGCTCCGGCCTGTTGAAGAAGGCGATTATTTGGCAGGCAGAATGGAGATGCCCCCTGTTGGGTTTACACCCCAGGTCTACACAAAAGCAGGCGGATTTGGATATTTTCTGAATGAAGAAAAAATATTTTCCCTTTTTGACGGGACTGTTTTGTCTGAAAAACAGAAGAAGCAAATTGAAGATATCAGGGCATATTGGCATAAATATAATTCAGTGCAGTATACACGTTCAAAATACCCGGAATGGGTCAAACAGGCCCTTCCATCTGACAATTGGATTGAAGAACCGGGTATCGCTTTTCCCTTGTACCGTATGGGCGGCTCTCAACTTGATTACAGGAAATTGTTAACTTTGGGTGTCTCCGGTCTCAAAAAACAGATTAATGGTTTTCGGAATAAAAATCCCCGTGCATCTGATTTCTATGATGGCTTATCAGGCGCTCTTGATCTTTTTTCAGAGATATGCTTTTTTTATGCAGAACACATGAATGAAGCCATTGAAAACTATCCTCCGAAAAAAAATCATTACAAAAAACTTCAAAGCGCTTTGTCTCATATTGCTAAGGAGTCGCCGACATCATTCCTGGAAGCGATGCAAATGATGTACCTTTTCAATCTCATTTCCGGAAGTCAGAATTATGGTAGAATTGATGATTACCTTGGTGATTTTTATTGTCATGATATAGACAACAATGTCATAACAGAACATGAGGCGCTTCAGTATCTTGTTTCACTCTGGAAGCTGATGGACAGCCGAAAAACGGTGTATGACGGCAGAGCTATTCTTGGTGGTAAAGGACGCCGGAGCGAACAAAACGCCAACAGGTTTGCTATTATGGCAATGGAAGCCAGCCATGTATCAGCTACAGTCCTACCACAATTGTCATTACGGTTTTACAGGGGAATGGATGAGGCGCTCTGGCAAAAAGCCCTTGATGTCATTGGCAACGGCTGTGTTTACCCGATGCTATATAATGATGATGTCAATATTCCTTCTGTCAGCCAGGCTTTTGGCATTGAAAAACAAACTGCTGAACAATATGTGCCCTTTGGGTGTGGTGAATATGTTATTTACCACACAAGTTTTGGAACGCCA
This sequence comes from uncultured Bacteroidales bacterium, assembly GCA_964629805.1. Taxonomy (GTDB): domain Bacteria; phylum Bacteroidota; class Bacteroidia; order Bacteroidales; family CAZVTW01; genus CAZVTW01. The sequence goes on from CAZVTW010000319.1 coordinate 4,054, forward strand.
AGCGGGGTTATCAATCTCCAGAAAGCGCTTGAAGTCGTCCTAAACCGTGGGATAGACATTTATTCCGGGAAAGAAACGGGATTAAAAAACATCAGGCAGGATGCACTGAATACTTTTGAGGATTTATTCAGCGCTTATAAACAACAGGTTGAGTATCATGTTGAAGCGCTTGCACTACAGGAAAAAATTGAGTATGAAGCCACAGCAGAGACAGCTCCTTTTTTATTTTTCAGCCTGTTGTACGATAGTTGCATCGAAAAAGGAAAACCAATATTTGCAGGAGGAGTCGATATCCTGGGTGGAACATTGGAGACTTATGGCAATATCACTGTTTCAGACAGCCTGACCGCCATCAGGGAGTGGGTGTATGAAAAAAAGCGCTATTCATTGGAACATTTGCGTGATATACTGAATAAGAATTTTGAAGGCCATGAAACAGAAAGGCAGATTTTCCTTTCTTCCCCAAAATACGGCAATGATGACAGTACAGCAGATGAGATGGTATGCCGGGTACATGATCATGTTTGTGAATTTACACGTTCATGCGGTCCAAAAGCCGGGCTTGATAATTACCTGGTGGTTGTCATTAATAATGATGCCAACACCGATCTGGGAAAAAACACCGGCGCTTCGGCAGATGGCAGAAAAGCCGGCGCTGGTCTGAATAACGGAAACTCCCCCACACCAGGTATGGATCAGGCAGGAATAACTGCTTTAATGAATTCTCTGTCTAAACCACGCACAAATATTCATGCCGGAGCTGTTCAGAACATTAAATTCTCCGGAGAAATGTTCAGGGAGCATCGGGATAAACTTGAAGCTGTCCTTTCATCTTATTTCAAACAGGGTGGTGCCCAGGCAATGATAACTGTGGTAAACAGGCATGATCTGGAAAATGCCATGAAAGAACCTGAGAAATATGCTAATCTCATCGTCAGGGTTGGTGGCTTTAGCGCTAAATTTGTCGAACTGAGAAAAGAGGTACAGCTCGAAATACTGCAAAGAACCTTATATTAATGAGTGAAAAGGGACTGGTCTTTGACATAAAGCGGGGCAGTGTAAATGACGGGCCTGGCATCAGGACGACTGTCTTTCTGAAAGGATGTCCGCTGGATTGCACCTGGTGCCATAATCCGGAATCAAAATCCGGACGCATCCAGTTGAAACCTGATGCTGAGATTTCAGGAAAGGTGGCAGAAAGAGAGATTCAGGAGCATTCAGGAAAACATATTCATATCAATGAGCATTTTGAAGTTGAAAACCTGAATTTTAATGTTCCGCACCAGTTATCAACCAGGTTAGGTCTTATTGGCAAGTGGTATACGGTAGAAGAACTCCTGGATTTCGCACTTAAAGATAAACTCTATTACCAGGAATCCGGGGGCGGATTAACCTTATCCGGAGGAGAACCGCTGTACCAGTTCGATTTTGCAAAAAATCTCCTTCAAAAAGCTAATGAAGAAGGTATTCACACCTGTGTCGATACCTCAGGATATGTCAGACCTGAAAAATTGGTTCAAATCACTCAACTCACCAGTCTGTTCCTCTATGATGTTAAGCTGAGGCCGGACGACAAGCACAAACAGTACTGTGGTGTTTCCAATACACTCATTCTGAACAACCTGGACGTCTTAAATCAAGCCGGATCGCCGGTTATACTGAGAAGTCCTGTCGTTCCGGGTATAAATGACTCAGAAGAACACAGAAACTTTCTCTTTGACCTGCAGAAGAAATACAGCAATATCATTGATATTGAATTTTTGCCCTATCATGAGATGGGGATTCATAAATATGGTTTTTAGCATTGAAAAAAATTGAACATGTATTGATATTCTTTTTCCTTTTGGATGCGTTAAAAAAAGTTTACATAACCTATGCTATTCTCATTTTTTTTTGCCTTGCTAAGAAAAGATAATTAACCTTTAGGTTGTGTAATAGGTTAATCAATCAGATAGGATGTATTAGCTATTCTGTTACACACCCTAAATTATCTCAAATATTTTTCAACAATGCCTTACCTGATGATAAGTAAATCAACCGGCCTGATACATTTTTTGCATTTTTATCACTTTCTTCTTAAAATCCGGATAGCGCTGCCACAATTCTTTATTACATGCAGACAGTTCATCACATTCAATGCAGCAATCAAGTTCTTTTCCCATTACACATTCCCTGACTGTACATCTTTGCAGGACGATTCCGGCAGGTTTTTCTTCGTTTTTACATCCAAAACAGAAAATCGTGTTTTCATCAAAGGAGATATTGAACCGCTCTTTGATTTTCCATTCCTTGTAGGCTTTTTTCTTCAGTTCAATATTATTTTCAAGCGTACCTTTCAGGAAAGGGCAGTCATCAGGACATTTGTATCCGCAGTAATTCAGTTCTTCAGGATTTGGTTTTCGGGTCACGCATTTATCATGACCTTCAAAATTGCCGCTAAAAGCCGGGCATGCAAACAGCGCCATGTAACCAAAACCCGATGTTGTTGCTTGTTTGATAAAATCACGGCGTTTTAATTTTTTTTTTGCATTCACATTAGTAAAATTTACAGGTTTATTGTATGAGTACACTCTTAAAAAATACATTTGACGGCAAAGATTACCTTATTGAGTTGCGACCATATCTCGTGCCAATCCACATTTCGACTGAGTAGAAAGGAAAATCAGACTATATGGTTCGGACTTCTTCATTACTCAGTAAAGATACAAAAAAAAATAAATGGAGAAATATTCTTATTCATTTGACAAATAATCTATTACCTAAATTTCTAAAATGAAATCGTAACGAAACACTGAAATGTGCTTTGAAATTGAGAAGCGCATAAAAAAATATCGCAAGCGTAGCTATTGTTACGGTGAGATATTATGCAGAGAGCATT
>CAZVTW010000320.1:0-6928 GCA_964629805.1 uncultured Bacteroidales bacterium
CCAGAAAAAAAGCAGGTGAGTTCATCCCATCCACCTACAAGTCCAATGTTCCCCGAAGGAGACATAATTCCTGCATCACTTCCTATCCCGCTTATCCATGTAACTGACTGATTATGCAAGTTATCAGTTAAGATGATTTTTTTAAGGGATTTTCCTGCTATATTTATCCCGGTGACGGAATCAACAAATAAATATGCATTGTATCCATTTTCGACTTTTATGCTATCACCGGGATTTAGGGTGAAATCATAATATAGAGAATCACCATATTCGGGAAATTTAAAAAATATTTGATGTTTTTCATTTTTTCTGGCATAACATACTGTGTCCCAAGCTCCATTGCTTGATGTTTTCAGAATTTTTTGGTATTGTTTCCCGTCAATTTCTATGCTGTCTTTGATTTTGTAGTATGTACAAACAACCGGATAGCTTTGTATAGAAGATAATGATGCAACATGCCACAAATTTCCCTGTTTCAACAAATTTTGGTTGTCTTCCCTGTATTCCTTCACATCAATAGTTACATCCTGCTCTTTTGTGTGATACCCATCAGAAAGCAGAAGTTTAAAATTATTTTCGCCTGTCATTTCAGGATAGCCAAATAATTGAAGGTGTGCAGAATCAGTATACCTGAGGAACAACCAGTCGGGCCTGTTTTTGATTTTTATGCTCATGCTGTCCGGTCGTGTGGGGTGAGTTGCAATGAGGTTGCAGGAGTACTCCTCATTGAGAAAGGCTTCATCAATAAAGCCATTAACTTCGGGTGAAATCCATTCCTTGTAGTATAGTTCATAGGTTTGAAACGTAGTGTCTCTTTTGTCTGTAACACCGATAATTATTTCTGAAGGATTATTTTTGTGGCTGCTGATTTCTCTAAAGATTCCTTTTATTTGGGTGATTCCATTATGCTTTTCCAATTTTAACCAAGTTGGCGCTTTGCTAAGAAAAAATGTGGGTGTGTATAAACTGTCATGTGGATCCTTGTCAACAGTCTCTGGCTGGTAACTATATGGAATATATTCTTCTGCAATTGTTGGTGGGGTTGAAATAAATACCGGGGCATTATTGACAGGCCATTCATATTCACATGAAGGCGCAATTCCTGTAGAGTAAAAACCGAAAATGGTGTCCTGGTAACATCTTAAACCCAAAGCAGTGAGGCCATCACAAAGGATTGATGGTCTCGGAAAATAATTAAACATATAGTTTGTATCACCAATATCTTCAATAATTTTTGACTTGTAGCTGTTAGTATGTCCCTCACTTGTTCTGGTATATGTAACATGAAGTTTCTTCAGTACATTTTCATTGATCTTTATTGAACTTATTGAATCGACAATAATTTCAATGGTATCTGTAGTAAGATCTTTTATTTTGAGATACCAGCTTTCACCCTTCTCCTTACCAAAATTGTATAAAACCTGAAATTCGTTAAATGTAGTATCCCAGAACATGATCTTATCATCTTCTTTATACATATATTCACTTTTCGGTCTGAATTTGCAAACAGGCATTTTATTTTTTCTCAATATTCTGCATCTTTTATCCAGAATGACAGTATCCCCGGTAACTTGTATTTTGAGATATGTCATTTCCTCTAATCCAAACGGATTATATCCGGTGTAATGCCAAGTTGTTCCCTTTGGCGCCCATTTTTGTGAATAAATGTTTATCGAAATCTGAAATAGAAAGAATAGAATACTTATCCTTAAGAAATATTTACCAATAAATTTTAAAAGTAAATTCATATAAGATATTTATTATATTAAAAAAGTTCCTTAACAAGGAACCTTTCTATTCAATATATTATTCTTCAAATTTAACTTCAAATTCACCTCCAGCCTCAACAGTAAACCCATTTGTAAGGGTAATGGAATTATTCACAACAGGAAATCCAAATTCATTTTCTCCTATACTTTCATTATATCCCAAAAATAGATTATCCTGTGGTACTTCATAACTTGATACCGAAGATTTTTGTTCATTTAGTACTCGGGCATTATCACATGAATCCACTCTTCCAAGAAATTCACCACCATAAGAAAGATTTGGATTGGAAAAATATAAAATTTCTGGACAACAAGGATTCCAAGGGCCACAATCACAAAAAGTATTATTATCATACCAGCATAAATACGACATAATCGTTTTCCAATTACAGTTAATTTGATGACTATAGTAACCATGTCCATATGGATAATAACCATCAGGTTCAATGTCAATTTCATGATGACAGCCATATACATGAGCAATTTCATGTGTAATTGTAATATCTGAAAGTTGCCACTTGCCACCAATTCCACTATATGCATCATCATAATTTCTGGGGGATTCAATATATGTGACTCCACTGCCAGAGTTAATTTGAAGAGGATTCAAATGAAATAAGACACACTGATCTGCACAATATTTTGTACGTAAATTGTTTATTCTTGGATCAGTACGAAATTCATTTATCACCTGATGACCTCCATAATTTCCATAGTCAACCTGAACAATAGCAGCTATTTCGAGGAATATCGAAACTTCACTATTTTGAAAAGCTGAATTGGTTTTAATTATTGCAGAATTTATAAATTCATTTATAAAATCTGGTATTTCAATAAGACACAGCGGATTATACGCTAATAATACTTTTACCTTTACCAAATCTTTTGATCCGCCTTTTTTATCTTTAAAATCTATCTGGCTTGTTTCTTTTTGAAATTGATTAATTTTTTCTACCTGAATGATATCATCAAAGGTTCCAACCGAATCTCTATGTATTCTTTTATTAACATACAGTATATATAAATTATCCTGTATATTTCTTATTTTGTATGTCCTTAAACCATATGAAACCATTCCAATATTATTGTCATTAGTGGTCATAAATTGGCAAAATCCAAGCTTCCCATTATGAGGTCTTCCATAATAATAAACCCTTGAATCCGAAATATTCTCAATTTTTGAAATTTTATAATTTAGCATACTACCATTAGGAAATTTCATCAAAAATATATTCGATTTTAAGAAATCCTTGTTCATTCTAAACAGCCAAAAACTGTCTTTTTGTGCGGATTCAAAATGGAAATTGAATTTTTTGTTATCCTTGAAATTTTTATTGCTGAAAGTAGTGTATTCTTCTACAAGTAGGTTGTTAATATCCTGGGCATATATCATGGTTTGCATTTGATAAATAATGCACATTATGCTGAAAAAACTTATAATTGTTTTCATAATAAACATATTTCAATATTATATAAATTACTCTGTCAATATCATCCTCTTCGTATCTACCTCTTTCCCGTCAGCAATCAGCGTATACATGTACATCCCGGCTTCAAATTCTCCCCCTGAGATGGTCACAGAAGTGTTACCGCGGCTGTTTACAGGTATGCTCTTCTTTTGTGTACCCTGCATATCGTAAACATACAATGTGGCATTTGCAACTTCATCCGGTATCAGCATGGCGATGGTTGTGTTTTGGGTAAAAGGGTTTGGGGTGTTTTGAAATAGCTGAGCGCCCTTTTCCGGCATGTCACCTTTTGAAGATGACTTTTGGGTTGATTTGGTTGCGTTTACGCCTGCATTTTTTAAACTTTTCACTTCTTGTCCCAATTCCTCAATAATTAATTGTTGCTCTTTGATAGCTTCAACAAGTACAGGTATCAGGTCTATTTTGTTCACTGAATAAACATCGTTCTCAGAATCATATTCAACAACTTCAGGGACAACTTTTTGCAGTTCCTGGGCTATAAAACCAAGTTTATTAGTCCGGTAAGTATTAATTTTGTCGATATTTGCATGAGATACATCTTCCTGATTACCTCTGTGAAAATCATAACTCACACCCCTCATTTGTATTACCTTGACAAGTGCTCCATTTAAATCCCGTATATTTTTTTTGAGACGCTTATCAGACCCTTCCAATAAATCTAAACAATATATTTTCCCCCATTTCTTTGTAGGTTTGCCAAGATACCCATAATTACCAACCGAAGGATAAACAGTCGGTACACTGCCGGGTGTTTCCCACATCGAATTGTCAATAACAAGTTCCCCACATACCACATCAGGGTCAATTCTTGTTTTGCCGGATATATCAAGCTTGTATGTCGCACTTGGGCTGGTTGTTCCTATACCAACTGTTCCTCCGGAAACTACTTTAATTTGCGCTTCTGTAAATGTTGAAAACCCTGCAATAATCAAAATGATTGTAAGAATACTTAATTTTTTCATGATACTATTTGTTAAAAATGTCTGCCTACTCTTTCCCAGCTTTTCGGCATTACGCTGCAAGACCTGCCAGATCTATCGGACCACCAGGCTTGTAAAAAAGTATTCCACGCGCGAAAAAATTAAATTTCGAAATTGTTGTTGCGAAGGTATGTTCATTTTTGTTCTCTGTCAAGAGATATTTCATAAGCGGTCGTGTTTTTTCATAAGCGGTTGCATTGTTTTTTTATGTAACTGTTTTTCAAAGCATTGTAAAAAGCTCTTAAACTCTGTGGCTTTTCGCCTTGATACACAAACCTGTATGCCATTAATAAGTTCTACCCGGGACATTTTCGCTTTAATACTTCGGATGTACAGCATATTGATTATCCATGATCTGTGACACCGGTTAAACAGACCATCTTCAAGCATATGCTCAACAATACCTATACGTTTTGAATACAGGCAGTTTTGTCCGTCAGACAAATACATCCTGCTATAACTGCCTTCTGCTTTCACACAGACAATATCCCGCCGGTTTATTGTCATGGCGCTGTCATGGTAGTTGAGTTCAAATAAACCATTCATTTCACATGTATTTTCCTGGTTTATTGCATGTGAATTTCCAGCCTGGTTCATTTTCAAAGGAGTTGCGCTGTGGGGAGGGGAGGATATTATTGTCTTCATATTTTCCCCCAAAAACAACTTCTTGTAACTTGTAGTTTTCTGAAATTTGTTCTTTCATTGTCATATTTGTTAAGGTTCATGATGAAAGTATTATCTCGTTAAAAGCCGTTAACTAAAAGTTGAAAGCCCTGGTCAACATATTGGCCTTCTGTCAACTTTTAGGGTTATCTCAGTACATCTGACTTACCGAACACCACTTACTACCTAAAGACCGGAGACGGGAGACTGGAAAAACCCCTTATCGCTCACCAATCATTACTCACCACTTGCCGACTTATCACATTCACATGGTATAGTTGCATTCATTCCAAAATTGTTACCCTCAAATCACCTATATCGGTTATGTTGTTTAGCAGAATTGAGGAATCTTCCCTGTTTCCGACAAACAAGTAAATTGTCAATTTATGTTATGCATTCAACATAAAGGAAAGTATTAAACCCTTATTCGAAAAGGCTTTTAAGTTTCTCATTTATCTTTCGTTTATCCTACATTTGTTTTATATTTATTAACCAATTAAATTCGTAAAATAAACATGATAGTACCATGTTATATACTTCAAATATTAAATATCAGTCAATACAGAATGGCAAAAGTTGATAATAACAGTATTACTGCGGGTTTAAAATGTAAAGTCGATAACCTGGTATTCCGCAGGCGTGGCATAACAACATCGGTGTATGTAATGTCGCCCCGGACAAAACCATTTACCGGCAAACAAACACAAACACAAAAAAGTTAGGTTATGCCGTCAGGTATGCAAAAGAGGCGCTTCAGGATGAAAACCAATTGAAATTGTATAAAAAAATATCGAAATTAATTTCAAAAGAATCACCTTATGCCGCAGCTATATCCGATTATATGCAGGGACTGGTATTCAGGAAGGCCTTTGAAGGAAGTGTGTAAAAGGCTGCCGGAGGGAATGAACGTGACAGGCTTGTTTGACAAAGCTAGTAGCATCATCGGTTTGGATATACCGGAACAGGTTCTTTAAGGGTTTGAAGAGGATCCCCTGCGCCGGCATAAGATCAATTAGATGATTGAATTTGCTTTATACTTATTAGTTGAAAATTTTCCTTTTGGAATTATATTTGAACTTACAAAGATTAAATATCTATGGCATTACAAATCCAAAAACCTCTGTAGAATCACTAAAACCAAAATAATATGTCACTTCAGAGGTATCCCTTTGGCAGACAGATATATTTGGGTTGCCTGTGTATACTTTAAAAAAAACAGAATCCCCGGATGGAAATCCTCTTTCTCTAAGTGACTTTAACAAGTTGCCTCCCGCAACACTTACCGGGCCAAAATAATCATAATAAGCACTATGAATTTTGCGAATTTTGTATAACATATGTGATACGTTACGAGAATTATCATAAAAGAAATATAAAAACTTGGCAGTTTGATCAAACCAATCAGGATTGTCAGAATTTCTAAGAACATATGTATAGTTTATATTGTCATTTAATGTATCATATTTAAAATCAATGAGTGTATCTTTTTGCAATTTAAAAATATCCATTTCCAAAGTATCCATGTTTTTGCTAAAAGTTTCAGAACAATATAGTTTTTTTGTCCCTTCAAGTTCCAACATGATATCATAAGCACCAAAATTCAGACATTTAAGTTCTGCATAACCTGCATAATTAGTTATTGCTTCTGATATATTTTCATTGTTGTAACAACCGATTTTAACACCAGAATGATCTGTTGAAGGAATAGGTTTATTAACTAAATATTGCTTTTCATTTACAATTACCTTCATTACCCAAATTTTTTCTTGTTTTTCTTCTTTGCAGCCTGAAAAGTTAAAAGCAATAAAAATAAAAGTAAGATTCAATAAGATACTGCCGATTTTCATAATTGTAGTAATGACTTTTGTTTTCATCTCTAAAAAATTTTAAACGTTAATAATAAAAATTACTTACCAGCCCCCCCAGGATTCGTCAACCCGCAGAAACTGAAAAAAGGTTTCCGTGCACGCGAAAAAATTAAATTTCGAAATTGTTGTTGCGAAGGTATGTCCATTTTTGTTCTCTG
>CAZVTW010000321.1:0-6920 GCA_964629805.1 uncultured Bacteroidales bacterium
TTTTAATCATATCTCCTCCACCCTGGTATGGTGGCATATCTTCCAGCCATTTTTCCTTACCATACAGAATTCCTATTCCTGTCGGGCCATAGATTTTATGTCCTGAAAAAGTAAAAAAGTCACAATCCAGTTCTTTAACATCTATATTGCTGTGCTGTATACTTTGCGCCCCGTCAATCAGAACCGGTATGTCATAAGAATGTGCAATTTCAATGACTTTTTTAACAGGATTTATTGTTCCCAGAGAATTTGAAATATGATTTACAGCCAAAAGTTTTGTTTTTTCTGAAATTAATTTCGGTAACTCAGAAATAATTATTTCTCCTTTTTCATTAATAGGGATAATTTTCAGATGAGCACCTTTCCGTTCGCAAAGCATTTGCCAGGGAACAATATTTGAGTGATGTTCCAGGGCTGAAATAATGATTTCATCACCTTCCATAACATATTTTTCACCAAAGGAAAAGGCAACAAGGTTTATCGATTCTGTCGTCCCTTTTGTGAAAATAATTTCATGGCTTTGTTCAGCATTGATAAAATCACGGATTGTTTCACGTGCTTTTTCGTAAGCAACAGTTGCCTTTTCGCTGTAAAAATGTACACCCCTGTGAATATTGCTGTTTGAATGCAGGTAAAAATCCCGTAAAAGGTCAACAACGACACCCGGTTTTTGTGTGGTTGCACCATTATCGAGGTATACATATGGTTTTCCATACACTTGCTGTTGCAATATGGGAAAATCATTTCGAATTTTATTTATATCCAGTCCCATATTGTTCTATAAAAATAATTTCATACATTGATTCTTGACTTTTTCACCTTTCAGACGTTTTTCGACCAGAAACTCAATCATGTCTTTTAAGGGTTCAATGGTGATTTTCTCCAAAACCTGGACTGCAAAAGCATTCAACAGGATTATTTTAGCCTTTTCCGGATTGATACCGCGTGATCTGAGATAAAAAAGCGCTTCCTTATCAATCTGTCCGGTTGTAGAACCATGGCTGCATTTTACATCATCAGCATATATCTCAAGCTGTGGTTTACTTGCCACTTTGGCATCATCGGTCAGGAGGATATTTGAATTGGATTGATAAGCCTGGGTTTTCTGGGCATCTCTGGCAACGTAAATTCTTCCGAGAAATACTGCAGAAGCCTGATTGTCAACTATTCCACGATATAATTGATTACTCTCACAGTGAGGTTTTGCATGATTGACAAAAATATGATTATCAAAATGTTGATGTTTATCAGCAAGATATAATCCGTGAAGATTCGTTTGACAGTCAATTTCTTTGTGGTCAACAAATAACTCATTTCTGACAAGTGAACCACATAAAGTAATTGTGTTAGATGAAAATACCGAATCCTTGTGCTGTTCAACCCGCAGGTTATTTATCTGGAAGCCATTGTCACTTTCCCCCTGAAAAATATTGTAGTCCACATTGGCCTTTTTGCGGAGATATACTTCAGTAGCTACATTGGTAAAAGTTGTTAATGTGCTGACTGAGTGATAACTTTCGATAATTTTTACATAGCTGTTATCACCGGCATACACCAGATTTCTCATGTGAGACATGGTGCCTTTTCCCAGATTATCGGAAATATGGATGACATGTACTGGTTTGTCTATTTGCTGATTATCATCTAGGTAAATAAATGCTCCATCCTTGCTGAATGCTGTGTTTGTAGCTGTAAAAATATCATGCTCCGATAAATTATGTTTCCCGTAAAGGTTGCCAAACAATTCAGGATACTTTTCTTTTGCTTCTGATATGTCCGAAATAATAATTTTTCCATCAGAAGTAAGATGATCTGAAAGTTCATTTGAAAAAACACCATTAATGAAAACCAGTTTTATGGTTTCCAGTTTAGGTATATGAAAATTGGATGCCACTTGTTTGGAAACCGACAAATTGTCGATAATCGATTCTCCCGGAATATAATTGTGCCTCAAAAGAGAATCCAGATTAGTATGCTTCCAGGCTTCATCCTTTCTAAAAGGGAACCTTGCCTTGGTTTTTAAATAACGGAGTGATTTATCCCTGATGTTCTTCGGTGATAGAAAATGATTGCTTCCCTCATACAGAGATATTAATTTTTCTTTTGTCAGTTTTGTTTCCTGATCCATATATTATAAAAATTATTATTGATAGTATTAAACGGCGCTAAGTTCTTCTTTAGCCCAGTCATATCCTTCATCTTCCAGTTTAAGGGCGAGTTCTTTACCTCCGGTTTTAACTATCTGTCCCTGGTAGAGAACATGTACCATGTCAGGAACAATGAAGTTGAGCAGTCGTTGATAATGTGTAATAACAATAGTTGCGTTGTCTTTTCTTCGTAAACTGTTTACCCCATTTGCAACAATTTTCAATGCATCAATATCAAGACCTGAGTCTGTTTCATCAAGAATAGCCAGTTTAGGATCGAGCATAGCAAGTTGAAAAATCTCGTTTTTTTTCTTTTCACCCCCTGAGAACCCTTCATTTAAAGACCGGTTTGCAAATTCGTAATCAAGTGCGACCAGTTTTTTCTTTTCTTTCATCAATTTTAAGAATTCACCTGCAGATAAAGGTTCAAGACCTCTGCTTTTACGGAGTTCTCCAATAGCGGCTTTCATAAAGTTTGTAACACTTACACCCGGAATTTCAACGGGATATTGAAAAGCCAGGAAAATACCAGCCCATGCCCGTTCTTCTGGTGACATTTCAAGTAGGTCTTTCCCTTCAAATATAACCTCACCCCCTGTAACCTCAAAGGATTCTTTTCCTGCCAGTACAGAAGCCAGTGTACTTTTTCCGGAGCCGTTAGGGCCCATAATTGCATGGACTTCTCCGGGTTTAACTGTCAAATTTAAGCCATTCAAAATGTTTTTTCCTTCTATTCCTGCCTTTAAATCTTTTATTTCAAGCATTTTTTAATTTTATATTTTTATGTTTAATTTCAATTTTTTAAGTCTTTCCTCTTCATGCAATCTTTTTACATAAAAAAAATTTACAACGAAGACTCATTTTATTATCCTACACTCCCCTCCATTGTAATGGACAATAACTTCTGTGCTTCAACCGCGAATTCCATTGGCAGCTTATTGAGTACTTCTTTTGCAAATCCATTTACAATGAGGCTTACTGCACTTTCATTATCCAGCCCGCGCTGATTGCAGTAAAATATCTGGTCCTCGGAAATTTTTGAGGTTGTTGCCTCATGTTCAACAATGGCAGACATGTTATCTGATTCAATGTAAGGAAATGTATGAGCTCCACACTTATCCCCGATTAACAATGAATCACACTGCGAAAAATTTCGTGCATTTATTGCGTTTTTTGATATTTTCACAAGCCCCCTGTAGCTGTTATTGCTCTGACCGAGTGAAATGCCTTTTGAAACAATGTTGGACCTGGTATTTTTACCAATGTGCATCATTTTTGTACCTGTATCAGCCTGTTGGTAATTGTTTGTAACAGCCACCGAATAAAATTCAGCAACAGAATTATCACCAAGTAATATTGTACTCGGGTATTTCCAGGTAACAGCAGATCCTGTTTCAACCTGTGTCCAGGAAATTTTTGAGTTTTCTCCCTGTGCTTTACCACGCTTTGTTACAAAGTTATACACGCCACCTTTTCCTTCTTCATTTCCGGGGAACCAGTTCTGAACCGTTGAATACTTAATTTCAGCATCTTTGTGTGCGATTAGTTCAACAACCGCGGCATGAAGCTGATTTTCATCCCGTTGCGGAGCAGTACAACCTTCAAGGTAACTGACATAACTTCCTTCATCGGCAATGACCAGGGTGCGTTCAAACTGACCGGTGTTGGCTGCATTTATCCGGAAATACGTGGATAGTTCGACAGGACACCTGACACCTTTTGGGATATACGCAAATGATCCGTCACTGAAAACAGCAGAATTCAAAGCTGCATAGAAATTATCATTATGTGGAACAACCGTTCCAATATATTTTTTCACCAGGTCGGGATGCTCTTTCACAGCTTCGCTGAATGAACAAAAAATAATCCCTTTTTCCCTGAGTGTATCTCTGAAAGTTGTATGAACAGATACACTGTCAATAACAGCATCCACAGCAACACCTGCAAGCATTTTTTGTTCTTCAAGCGGAATACCAAGTTTCTCAAATGTTTTTAAAAGCTCAGGATCAACCTCCTCAAGTTTGTTATATTTTGGTGTTTTTTTTGGTGAAGCAAAATAACTGATATCCTGAAAATCAGGTTTGGGATATTTGAGGTTTGCCCATTCCGGTTCTTTCATTTTTTTCCACGCCCGGTATGCCTTGAGTCTGAATTCAAGCATAAATTCGGGTTCTTCTTTTCTTGCAGAAATTTTACGAATGACATCTTCATCTAATCCTTTGGGAAAGATGTCCATATCAATGACTGTTTCGAAACCTGCGTCATATTTCTTTGACTTTAACTTTTCAAGTATTGTATCATTCTGGTTATTCATAAATCTTTACTTTTTGACTAAAAACAATTACTTTTGCCTGAAAAATATAAATGCGACAGGGTAATCTTCATTTTATCTGTTACCCTGTAACAATCATTCATGGATAATGGTTGAAATACCACATAATTCTTTCGGCCATTCAAGGTATAACATATATTTAGCGCCAATAAGAAAACATGCAATTTTTCTAAGCGCCACTATTTAGTTATAAAAAACAACCTGATAGTTTCAGGTTGAATTTGCAAGGTATTTTTATTTAGATTTTTTCTAAATAGAGCAAAAAATTCACAAATATAGTTATTATTTATAAAAGAAAAACATATTATAGTTTCATTTTGTTTAGAATCACAAATTTAATAGAAGATGAAGCATACACCATTGTCTGAACTGGGTGAGTTTAAGCTTATTGATGAACTTACGAAAGGAATACATTTACAAAATCCAAATTCAATAAGAGGGGTAGGGGATGATGCAGCGGTTATTGATACTAAAGATAAATATATCCTCTTATCAACAGATTTGTTAATAGAAAATGTACACTTTGATTTTATATATTCCCCGTTAAAACATCTTGGATATAAGGCTGTTGTAGTGAACCTGTCTGACATTTATGCCATGAATGGTATTCCTGGTCAAATTTCAGTTTCTTTTGCTGCTTCTAATAAAATTTCATATGAGTTACTTCACGAACTTTATGAGGGGATAAAACTTGCGTGTAAGAAATACAGCGTTGATTTGGTTGGAGGTGATACATGTGCTTCTAAAAGAGGATTCTTTATTTCGGTATCTGTTATCGGTCAATGTGGTTATGAAGATATCACATACAGAAGTGGTGCAAGCCCTAATGAACTCATCTGTGTATCAGGAGATTTAGGGGCTGCGTATATCGGGCTGCAATTACTTGAGCGAGAAAAATATCTTTATCAGTCAAATCCGAATGTTCAGCCACAACTTGCAGGTTATGATTATATTCTGGAACGGCAGCTCAAACCGGAAGCCAGGGTTGATGTTTTGCGAATTTTGAAAGACCTGAAATTAAAGCCTACCTCAATGATTGATATCTCGGACGGGCTCTCCTCTGAACTATTACACATTAGCAAACAATCCGGTACCGGATGTAAAATATTTGAAGATAAACTACCAATAGCTCCTGAAACCAAAGAAGCTGCCGGTGAATTTGAGATTGATCCGACCACCTGTGCAATGAATGGAGGGGAGGATTATGAATTGTTGTTTACACTTCCCCTTGAAGCATTTGAAAAGATAAAAGAAGTTCCTCAGATTTCGGTGATCGGGCATACACTGCAAAAGGGTGAAGGAAATTTCCTCATTGCCAGAGATGGTACTCATGTGCCCCTTCGTGCACAGGGCTGGGGAGCCTGGACAGAGCAGGAACGGAAAGAGTAAATGAATCGGCTTTTAATTAGTGGCTGTCCATAAAGTCCCCTAACTGCGTTACGCTCCATTTGAAACTCAGTCATCCCGATTATGATTTTTGTTGGTTTTTGGAACAAAAACCTTACAAAATCAATATCGGGACTCATGATTTTCAAATGTCGCAAGCCTTGTTAGGGAACTTTCTGAACAGCCACTTAGGACTTTATGGATGGACACTAATTAGTATCAATCCGTGCCACCGTTCGAACCGTTTTTCTCAGGGAAATATCCTCTCATGATTCCCCTTTTTGAATTTTTCACAAAAAGGATTATCTCGTCTCGTTCGGGAGTTGCCGGTAATTCAGCTTCAATTTTTACAATAGCCTGTGAATTATTTTTCCCCTGCTGATACAGAAACCTGTATATATCCTGGACTTGCCTGATGGTTTCGTTTGAGAAATTCCTGCGACGAAGACCAATGGAATTCACCCCGACGTATGACAAAGGTTCTCTGGCAGCTTTAACAAAAGGGGGTACATCTTTTCGAACCAGCGAACCACCACCAATAAAAGCATGAGCGCCAATATGAACAAATTGGTGGACAAGGGTTCCGGCGGCAACAATGGCGTATTCATCAATAACCACTTCACCAGCCAGACCAACATATCCGGTCAAAATACAGTTATCACCTATAAATGAATCATGAGCAATATGAACATAATTCATCAGGAGACAATTATTACCAATTTTTGTTTTTCCTTTTGCCCTGGTGCCTCTGTTAATAGTGACACCCTCACGTATTGTTGTATTATCGCCTATTTCAACTATCGTTTCCTCACCATCGAACTTTAAATCCTGAGGAATGGCTGAAATGACGGCGCTTGGGAATATCCTGCAATTTTTACCTATCCTTGCGCCTTCCATAATACTTACATTTGAGCCAATCCAGGTACCTTCACCAATTTCTACATTTTTGGCTATGGTAACAAACGGTTCGATAACGACATTGTTTGCAATTTTAGCTTCGGGGTGAACGTAAGACAACGGTTGATTCATAAAACAGAATTATTTATTTTTAATTA
>CAZVTW010000322.1:0-6905 GCA_964629805.1 uncultured Bacteroidales bacterium
ATAAAATGATATTTATCAATTATATTTTCATCCTTACCTATCATGCTTATCACAAAGGATAATTGGAAAAATAAGTGTATGATCTGAGATAATAATGAATCAGGGAGTCAATTTTATCCGCTTATTTTAAATTCATACACTGGCAATAGAATTGTATTAAAAATGAAAATGTCTAAATACAGAACGACAAGACAAAGGACAGGTAAAAATGAATGATTTTTTTGAAAAAACAATGCATGAATGTCGGTAAATAAATAGTAATACTTGAAATCCTTTTATTCTATGAAATACATTTTATTATCCATGCTTTTTTTAAGAACTTTTCAGGGATTATCCCAAAATCAAAAAACAGCCGAATGGGAAAATCCAAAAATCGTTGAAATAAATAAGGAAAAACCGCGTGCGTTTTTTTCATGTTTTGAGACGGAGCAGGCGGCTTTAAATTTCCCCGATTCAATCTCTTCATTTTATAAATCATTGAATGGTCATTGGAAATTCAAACTTTCTAAAGCTCCCGGTGAAAGACCTGAGAATTTTTATAAGATAGATTTTAATGTTGAAAATTGGGATAATATACCGGTTCCTTCCAATTGGGAAATTGAGGGATATGATGTCCCTATTTATGTAAACCACCAATATCCTTTTATCAGAGGAAATAAAAGGCCCGATCCGCCAAAAATCCCCCACGACTATAATCCGGTGGGTTCATACCGTAAAGTTTTTACTATTCCGCAAGATTGGAAGGAAAGACAGATTTTTATTCACTTTGGAGCTGTAAAATCAGCCTTTTATTTATGGGTCAATGGAAAATTTGTCGGTTACAGCCAGGATTCTAAAGTACCTGCTGAATTCAATATCACCGGCTATATAAAAAATGGAGAAAATATTTTGGCTGTGGAGGTGTATCGCTGGTCAGACGGTTCATACCTCGAATGTCAGTATATGTGGCGTTTAAGCGGTATAACACGCGATGTGTTTCTATATGCCTTTCCGAATGTTTATATTCATGATTTTTTTTGTCATCCCGAACTTGATGAGATTTATAAAAATGGTATTTTTAGTTTAGATGTAACTATTATGAATATGCGGGTTGGTTCCGGTAACTATTCTGTTGCATACAAACTTTATGAAGGGGATAAACTGATTATTTCGGAAAAAAAAGACATTAAATTTCCTAAAACAAAGGAAATTCAGATTCATTTCGGCAAAAAAACAGTAAAAAATGTAAAAAAGTGGACGGCTGAAACACCCAATCTGTACACCTTGCTCCTCATCTTAAAAAATACTAAAACAGGCGAGACTCATCAGGTTATTAGACAAAATGCAGGCTTCCGGCATGTTGCAATACAAGATGGGCTGTTGAAGGTTAATGGTGTACCTGTTTGCATAAAAGGAGTAAACCGACATGAGTTTGACGCTGTGAATGGACAATATATCAACAAAGAAAGCATGTTTCACGACATTCGTCTAATGAAACAGTTGAATATTAACACCGTACGAACAGCTCATTATCCTAACGATCCTTATTGGTATAAATTGTGCGATAAATATGGATTATATGTTATAGATGAAGCCAATATTGAATCGCACGGAATGGGTTATGGTAAGGAGAGCCTTGCCAAAGATTCCTTATGGACTTATGCTCATTTACAGCGATATAAAGCTATGGTTGAAAGGGATAAAAACCATGCATCTGTTATTATTTGGTCTATGGGGAATGAAGCAGGTAATGGAAAAACATTTGAGCAAATGTATGAATGGTCGAAACAGCGCGACCCATCCAGGCCAGTTCAGTATGAAAGGATGGAAAAAATGCCTCATACTGATATATTCTGTCCAATGTATGCAAGCATTGATGCAATGGAAAATTATGCCAAAGAGCATACAGACCGGCCATTGATACAATGTGAATATGTGCATTCTATGGGGAATAGCTTCGGCGCCATTAAAGACTATTGGGATATTATTCATCAATATAATAACCTTCAGGGCGGTTGCATTTGGGATTGGGCAGACCAGGGGATATTACAAACCGACAAAAACGGACATAAATATTATGCGTATGGCGGCGATTTTGGCCCCAAAGATGTTCCAACTGATAGCAGTTTTTGTTGCAATGGAATAATAAACCCTGAAAAACAACCATATCCTGAAGCATGGGAAGTAAAACAAGTATACCAACCAGTGTATATTAAAGAAATTGATATTAGGGAAGGCCTTTTTGAAATTTTCAACAGGTTTGATTTCACCAATCTTAAGGAGTATGTCATTTCATGGAACATTATGAATGGTAAAAACATTTTGGCTGGTCAAAAACTCAGTACTTTTTCCGTTGAACCTTACAAAAGCAGAGAGATTAAAATACAAATCCCCGACATTAAGGCTGAAGCCGGTCTTGAATACTTAATAAATTTTAGTATACAAACAAGTAAGGATAATATTTTGCTTCCCAAAAACTATGAAATTGCCTGGGAACAATTTAAACTCCCGCTTGATTCTGTTCCTCATGAATTTTCGAGATATATTCCGGGAGAATCGCTGGAAATTAAGGAAAATAAACAAGAAATGATTATTTCGGGCAGTAATTCTTCATTGATATTTGACAAAAAAACTGGATACTTAGTTAATTTTATGTATAACGGAAAACAAATGATAAAACAAGGTCCGGTAATGAATTTTTATCGCCCCCCTACCCAGGATGATTTGAAAGATGGAAATATAATGTGAGAAAAAGAAAAGATTAATTCGATTCAAACCAGGCTTGATTCTGTTTATATTATTCAAAATGAAAATGGAACAGTTGAATTGCATACAGATTTATCACTTGGTATTCACAAAAAGGAATACATTCAGGCAAAACAAATTTATACAATATTACCAAATGCTGAATTAATTATTGAATCTATAATAGAACCCACTACAAATATAAGTTCATGGGCAAAGGTTGGTTTACAAATGATGGTGCCAGAAGCATTTAACACGATAACCTGGATGAGTAAAGGGCCCTATGCTACTTATTCAGACCGAAATGCCGGCGCTAAAATTGGGCTATACACCACAACAGTAGATAAATTGTGGACTGATTACGTTGTTCCTCAGGAAAATGCGAACCGTAGTGAGGTGCGATGGGTTAGACTGTATGATGCTTCGGGGAATGGAATATTTTTCAGGGGGGCAACTAATATGAATTTTAGTGCCTATTATTATAGCGATAATAATGTTGCAGAAGCAAAGCATATAAATGAATTGAAAAAAAATAATGATATTACTTTCAACTTTGATTACCAACAATATGGCTTGGGAACAGCAGGTGCTGGCCCTGGAGTTCTTCCCCGATACAGGTTAAACCCCCGACCTTTAAAATTTACGGTACTGATAGCTCCTTTTGATAATGATAAAAATGAAAACTTGTACTTAAAAACGAATTATCCTCAAATGCAGGTTGTTAAAGTACCAGATTTGAGAAATATAGAATTTAAACAAGCAATTAAATTAGCAAAACAGCAAGGTTTTGTTCCAAAAATTAAAGAGCAGATATCATATAAAATCAAAAAATCAATTATCATTACACAATTTCCTTCACATGGCAATGCAGTATCTGTTGGAAGTCAGATTCAACTGATTGTTTCAAAAGGAATTCCAAAGATTGAAAATAACATTGTTTATGAACGGTGGAACAATGTTAAGAAAGATAATCCTGAAGATGTTCCTGTTCATAAAACCCCTGATGAAGCAATGGAACTGAGAAGTTTTGATGTTCCGGAAAATGTTGCAGAAGAATATGGAGCAAGGGTAAGAGCAGTTTTAAATGCAACGCTAACAGGCAATTATACCTTTTGGATTTCTTCCGATGATGCAAGTGTTTTGTATCTTAGTCAGGATAAAAACCCCGGACAGAAAGAAAAAATTGCTTTTGTTGAAGGATTTGTGCCACGTGGAGATTATACCATGTATACTTCACAACAATCAAAACCAATAAAACTAATAAAAGGCGAAAATTATTATATCGAAGCAGTTTTGAATGAAAATATCGGAGGCGATCATTTGTCGGTAGCATGGAAGCTTCCTAATGGACGTATCGAAAAACCTATCCCATTATCAAGGTTTATTGGAGGTAAGTGAGTCCATTGCATGAAGACTGAATTTTGTCAAACCCGGCGTTTTTAGATCCTGACTGAGTTGAGACTATCGACATTAATAAACAGTTAATTTTGGGTTCTTTGGCCCTGCCCTGCTTGCATAAACAATATTTACAAATAAATGGAACAATATACTAATATTAAGGAATTAAATACACATATATGTAATTTTGCCATTCTTCTTTTGTTTTTTGTTTTATCTCTGCCTGCAAATTCTCAATCGGATATAAATTCGGTAAAAGTAAAAACTGAAGGGTTGTCTTCTAATAGTATCACTTGTATATATCAGGATCGACAGGAATATATATGGATAGGAACACAACATGGACTCAACCGCTTTGATAGCTACTGGACAAAATCTTTTTTTCACATACCAGGCGATACCGGTTCATTAAGTAACAGTTCAATTACATGCATTGCAGAAGATGCAGATAGTAATCTCTGGATTGGAACACGAAATGGGATAAACCGGTACAATAGAAAAAATAATTCTTTTCAACAATACCTGCTTTATGAGGGGCGCATCAAAATCCCCATGAATAATTATATTGTTGATTTGTATTGTGACGAAAACAAGAATTTTTGGATACTTTCCAAGCAATTTTTATATAAACTTGTCAGGAATAACAACAAAACAATACTAAAGCAATATGATTTTAGTAAGCATAAAAACGATACCTCAAAAACATATAATTATAACACCATTACAAGTGATAATTATAAAAATATTTGGTTGATCATGGTGGCAAGGGCTTGGACTAATTGATACTGTGAATCAGAAACTTCTCTTTTTTAAAAAACCGGCCCGTGATTTTTTTATTAATACCATTATGTGCGATAGTGAGGGCCTGTTTTGGATGAGTATGTACCCAAAAGGAATTTATGTTTTCAATCCCGTGGAAGAAGAATATAAATCCATAACAATTAGCGGATTAAATTCTTCTGATGATTATATACATACAATTATTCAGGATCGTGATTCGAAGATTTGGTTCGGAAGTAATAAAAACTGGTATGTTCTTGAAAAAAATAATAACCGGCAATGGAAAAACAATATATTAAATTATGTTGCCAAAGATTCAGGAATTATAAATGATCCGGTAAAGGCTATATATGAAGATCATTCCGGAATTGTTTGGATTGGCTACGGATCAGCAGGCTTGCATAAATATGATCCCAACGCAGATGTGTTTTCGGTTTGGTACAATAGGGTAAAAACAAAGAATAAGTATCGTGATTATATAACATGCGCACAGACAGTTGATAATAAGATATTGCTTGGATCATACGATGGAGGTCTTCTTTTATCGAAGAGAAAAGGGAAGATATTAAAACGTTATACATCGTCTGAAAAATCAGGCAATCTTTCAGATAATGTTGTATTATGCTTTCTTTTCTTCAATGACTTTTTATGGGTAGGTACAGATAATGGCCTGAACAAGTTCGACTTAAAAACAGGACGAACCGTTAAAAAGTATTTTCTTGACCCCTCCGCTCCTTTTGGTATGCCACATAATTCAGTTATGGGAATTTATAAAGCGTCATTGAACAATCTGTGGTTTTTAACGCAGCAGGGATTTTGTTTGCTCAATACTTCAAATGACAAATTTATTGAAAATGAACTGATAAACAGTATTGAACTGGAGAATTACAAAGGTGTTTTTACCGACCGGAAAGGAAACCACTGGTTTTATTCAGAATATGGTATTGCTGTGCACTGGAAAACAAATGATAAATTCAGATATTTTTATGCTGGCAATAAAAAAAACAGCATATGCGGTAATATGATAAATCATATTCACCAGGATATAAACGACAATATCTGGATTGCTACTCAAAGCGGGTTGTCAAAATACAATTGCAAAAAAAAGATTTTCAAAAACTATTATCAACACGATGGTATTGCTGATAATGTTATATTGCATACCGAAAGTGATTTGCACGGAAATATCTGGATATTGTCTCTTAGCGGACTAACAAAATATGATACGAAAAAAGGTACATTTAAGGTCTATAATAACAAAGAAGGCCTTGCAGCCAGGCATTTTACAATGGCCAAATTAAATACCAATGAATTGGTCATTGCCGGAGAGAAAGGGTATTATTGTTTTTTTCCTGACAGTATTTACAAAAATAATAATATTCCACGGGTCGTGATAACCAGCTTCACCTTAATGGGGAATGAAATAAAGGCGGGAGATTATCCGCTAAACAACGGAGCAGTTGAATGTATTGATCAAATAACTCTAAAATACGACAGAAATACATTCGGATTTAAATTCAGCGCTTTAAATTACACACTTCCCAATAAAAATCATTTTAGCTATAAACTGGAAGACTATGATACATCGTGGCATTACCTCGGAAACAAAAATGAGGTATCTTTTATGGATATTCCCCCAGGCAGATACACCTTTAAAGTAAAAGGAAGCAACAACGATCAATTATGGAATCCGAATCCGACAACCGTTGATTTGATAATAACACCGCCATGGTGGAGAACTTGGTGGGCCTATCTATTATATTTTACGATATTAGTCATAGTGTTTTTAGTCTATCGTTTCTATATTATTTTGAAAGAAAAAATGAAATCCAAAATTCTTATAGAAAAAGAGAATGCACGAAAGATGCATGAAATTGACGAAATGAAATTGCAATTTTTCATGAATGTCTCACACGAATTCAAAACACCTCTTACATTAATTACCAACTTCAGAGCTCAGTAATTTTTAAATTAGGAAAAAAAACAATCACAAAATAAAATGA
>CAZVTW010000323.1:0-6902 GCA_964629805.1 uncultured Bacteroidales bacterium
ACTGCTCTATCTTTATGATAATCATTTTGATGTGTGGTACAAATTATTAAAATGTGGCATGTTAGCAACAAAGTATACATACGAATAAGGAAAGCCGGATAAATGAAATGTTCGAAAAATGCTTTAATAACAGGTGGTTGTGGTTTTATTGGATCACATTTAACGGATTTGCTCCTTGATAAGGATATTCGGGTAACCGTACTGGATAATTTGTCAACCGGTAGATTGGAAAATTTAAATCATCAGCAATCCAATGTAAAACTGCACGTTATCCAGGCTGATATTACAGATTATGACCTCATCGAACCCTATTTTAAAGATATTGATTATGTTTTCCATTTAGCTGCTCTGGCAGACATTATTCCCTCGATTGAAAAACCATTGGATTATCATAGATCAAATGTTGACGGAACGGTGAACGTATTAATGGCTGCAAAGGAAAACGGAATTAAACGATTTTTATATACAGCTTCATCCTCCTGTTATGGTATACCGGATGAATTTCCGACAAAAGAAACCGCTGAAATAAAGCCACAATATCCATATGCATTAACAAAATATATCGGGGAGCAATATGCCATGCATTGGGGGCTTGTCTACAAGTTACCCGTGATTTCATTGCGGCTATTTAATGTTTATGGACCTCGTTCCCGAACATCAGGGTACATATGGTACGGTATTTGGTATTTTTTTAAAACAAAAATTAGAGGGAAAACCGTTTACTGTGGTAGGCACTGGTGAACAGACCAGGGATTTCACCTATGTTACCGATGTTGCTCGCGCATTTTGGGCGGCAGCTACATCGGATATTACGAATGAAATTTTTAATGTCGGTAGTGGTGGAACTTGTAGTATCAATCAATTAACTGAATCATTAGGTGGCGATAAGGTGTATATCCCCGAAAGACCCGGTGAACCTGATTGTACGTTTGCTGATATTACAAAAATTAAAAAATTGCTGGGATGGGAACCTGAGATCAGTTTTCAACAAGGTGTTCAAAACGTTTTAGAAAATATAACGTATTGGAAACAGGCACCATTATGGGATAAAAAGTCCATTGAGCGAGCGACACAAGTCTGGTTTAAATATCTGGATCGGGGGGCATCACAATGACAAGAGCTGTATTTTTTGACAAAGACGGTGTTCTTTCTCCGGATAATGGTATATCGGGTTCAATAGAGTGCATTCAGCTTTATCCAAATTCAGGAAAAATTGTCTCTTATTGCAGAGAGAGAGAGTTCAAAACATTTCTCATCACCAATCAGGCGATTGTGGCCAGAGGCATTATTGACGAACAAGCCCTCATATCATATTTACAGGCATTTCAATTGAAAATATTAGAACAAAGCCCAAAAGCAGAATTGGATAAGATATATTTTTGTCCACATCATCCAAATGCAAATGTAAAAAAATATCGCACGAATTGTTCCTGCCGAAAACCGAAACCCGGTATGTTATTAAGCGCTGCACAGGAATATGAAATAGATATGAAAAACAGCTTTATGATAGGCGATCGGCTATCGGATATTATTGCGGGAAAATTAGCTGGGGTAAAAACCATCCAGTGTTTAACCGGCCGGCATAATGATAAGATGATTGAAACAGATTTGGACTATGAGGAAACGATTAAACCGGATTTCATCATAAAAGCTCTGGACGAAATCAGGACAATTATCAAATGAAAACAGCTATGATTTTATGTGCCGGATTTGGCACCAGATTAAAAGGATATACTCTCCAAACGCCTAAACCCATGTTGCCTATTCAGGGGAAGCCTGTGTTGGAACATACTATCCAACATCTGGCCGGTCTCGACATAAAAAACATTATTATCAATTTGCATTATCTGGCTGATCAGATAACCTCATATTTTGGAGATGGTAAAAAATGGGGCGTAACCATCACCTATAGTTATGAAAATCGCCCTCTGGGTACTGCCGGTGCGATTAAAAATGTTGAGCATTTATTAAGGAACACGCCTGACTTTTTTGTTTTGTATGGAGATGTGATATGTAATGAAAATTATTCAAGGCTTTATGATTTCCACATACAGACAAAAGGATTAGGTACAATTATAGTGCATAAACGACGAAAATCAAATAGCATAGTAGAAATCAACTCCAAAAAAAGAGTCATCCGCTTTCTTGAAAGACCCAAACAAAACAGCCGAAAGGGTTATCACTGGGTGAATTCGGGATTGTATATCTTAAAAAACGAAATTTTAGATATCATCCCCGCTGCAAGTTATTGTGATTTTCCCGGGGATATTTTCCCTCTGCTTGTCAACCAAAACCAGCTCTATGCTTATTTTCTGACTGGATATCGGTGTGCAATCGATTCACCAGCAAGATACAAACAGGTTCAGGCTGACTTTGATAAAATAAGGTGGAATAAATATGAAGCTATCAGACAAAATCAAACAACATCAAGAACAATTTTTTGAACTCGTATCAAACTGTCAATTTACACACCATGATAAAAAAATTGATATAACCGATTGGATGGATCAGGCTCTGTTTTACCTGGCGAATCTATATAAAAATCGCGGTCGCATATTTTTGATCGGTAATGGTGCCAGTTGTTCTATGGCTTCACATTTTGCCATGGATTTTACCAAAAATGCGAGTATCAATGCATTTTCCAGCAATGAAGGTACGATGTTAACCTGTTTCAGCAACGATTACTCTTATGAAACCGCGTATCAGGAAATAATAAAAAGGTATATGCAGCCAGCGGATTTGTTAATTGCCATTAGCAGTTCAGGGCGGTCTAAAAATATATTAAATGCTGTTTCTTATGTAAATCAGCATATTCCAAAAAGCAGGGTCATAACGCTGAGTGGTTTTAATTGTCGAAATTCATTACGCCGGATGGGAAATTTGAATCTTTTTATCAATATTTGCAATTATGGACTCGTCGAATCCTGTCATTCTTATTATTTGCATTTATTGGTAGATACACTTGTACAACAGCAACAAGAAATGTCTTAACGTGATTTTAATAAACAAGCTATGGACATAAGAACATAATGCATTGATATTAAAATATATCTTTAAGGAACGTAGAAATGTCTGACATTCATCGCATTGACAGTCATAAATTAATGTACCACCCCCATCGAGTCGCACAATGGTTAGAAGCAAATGATGATTGGAAAAGAGCGAAAAAGATATATCCGATATATATTGAGGTATCACCAGTAAATCATTGTAA
Source organism: uncultured Bacteroidales bacterium (assembly GCA_964629805.1). Classification (GTDB taxonomy): domain Bacteria; phylum Bacteroidota; class Bacteroidia; order Bacteroidales; family CAZVTW01; genus CAZVTW01. Next base: position 3,215 of record CAZVTW010000323.1, read on the forward strand.
TCATCGATGCACTTTTTGCGCACTTGATTTTGCTCAAGGAAAAAAGCATCAACTGGATCCAGACATTTTGAAAAAACGGCTTTTTGAAATGGCAAACCTGGGGGTGAAAAGTATCATGTTCGCCGGAGAGGGAGAACCCTTGTTATACAAACCATTACCGGAAATTTTGGAACATTGCCAAAAAGCAAAAATTGATACATCAATTACGACAAATTTCAGTCCCTTTAACGACAAAAACAAAAAGTCGATCATCAAAAACTGCAAGTGGATCAAAGTCAGTATAAATGCAGGTACGGCAAAAAATTATGCTGAAATCCATGGTGTGGCTGAACGTGAATTTGATCGTGTTCTGGACAATTTAAAATGCGCTGTTGATTTGAGAAAGGAACTAAAATCCAACTGCACTATTGGCACACAAATATTACTGGTTGATGACAATGCTCATACATTAATTCCCCTGGTTGAAACCGTAAAAGAGATCGGAGCAGATTACCTTGTTATCAAGCCATACTCGCAGCATTATTCAAGTCATACTACAAAATATCAAAACATGGATTATACGGATTATTACGATCTTGAAAAAAGACTAAAAATATATAATTCCAATCAGTTTAAAATAATTTTCAGATTAAACACGATGAAAAAATTGTCTGACATCAATAACAGATATTCTGTGTGTTATTCGGTACCCAATTTTAGTGCATTACTCCTATCGGACGGTGATATTTATGGATGTATGTCATTCATAAAGGATGATAACTTTTATTATGGTAATATCAATGAATCAACTTTTCAGGAAATATGGGAGAGTGAAAGACGAAAAAAAAGTCTGGAATATGTACTGAATGAACTGGACATCGATAATTGCCGGGTCAATTGCAGAATGGATGAAATCAATCGATATCTCTGGGAGTTGCGTCACCCGTCAGACCATGTAAATTTTATCTGAAAAGTCAAGTCAGAGAAATGGTTATCAAAACAAAAACCATACTTTTAATTATGAAAGCATTGAATTTTGGAAAGTAACAATAAAATTAACGGACGCATTGTGGAAATTACGAAAAAAATCATATCCAGTGTAACAAAACTAATTTCTGTTTCCGATTCACTTAGAAAGGGAAACAAGAGAATTGTGCTTTGTCAAGGTCATTTTAATGTCATTCATCCCGGTCATTTGCGATTTCTCGATTTTGCTAAAGAGAAGGGGGATTACCTGCTTGTCGCTATACAGGGAGAATCAAAAATCGAGAAAAAAATGCGTGACAAATTTTATCCGGCAAGTGAGCGTGCCAGAGGTATTGCCTCTTTACAAACAGTAGACCTCGTATTTATATATGACAAGATCACCTATAAGAAACTCATCCAGGCCGTACAACCGGACATTTACGTTAAGGGAGTCGAGTTTTCTAAAAAATCCGCACAGAATCAAGCTGAAAGAGAATTGATCGAGCAATACGGTGGTAAAGTTATATTCAGTTCCGGCGATATCAAATATTCGACCACTGATTTTTTAGATACAGATGTTATCGATATAAAACAAGTAAGAATAAATTTGTTTCACAAAGCATTAAAGAAACAAAACATTTCAGCTGATTCTTTAACAAATACAATGGCCAATTTTTCCGACAAGCACATTCTTGTGATCGGAGATACAATCGTTGATCAGTATGTAGCATGTGATGCACTGGGAATGAGCTCCGAAGCACCGGTTTTGGTGGTAAAAGAAATCGAAAACAAGGAGTATATCGGTGGTGCGGCAATCATTGCGCGCCATATACGGTCATTGGGTGCTAAATGTTCATTCATATCGGTTGTCGGGGGGGATGAACCTGCAAAATTCACCCGATCCGGGCTCGATCGTGATGATATCAATGGAATTCTAGTGACAGATTCAACACGATCTACGACATTTAAAATGCGATATATGGTCGGGCCTCAAAAAATATTAAGAGTATCACGCCTGAAAGATCATCCGATCGATAAAAAGATCGAAGCAAAGCTTGTTAATAAAATGGTTGAACTGGCGCCAAAACTTGATGGCATTATTGTCAGCGATTTTGGATATGGCGTAATCACTCTTTCTTTATTAAAAACCATTTCCCAGCTGGCCTCGAAATACGACTTGAAATTATTCGGAGATTCACAAAGCAGCAGCCAAATTGGTAATGTGCTAAAATTCAGCAATTATCATGCTTTGACCCCGACAGAGCGGGAAGCCCGCATGGCGTTGGATGATAAACATAGCGGGCTGGAAATCATTGGTAAAAAATTGTTAAAAAAATCAAAGTCGGAAAACATTATTTTAACCCTGGGTCCCATGGGATTTGTTACATTCACGCGAACCGAAAAGGATTATTATATTAAAACACAACATTTTCCGGCACTTACTCCACATCCGGTGGATGAAATGGGAGCAGGTGACTCTTTATTAACCATGCTGGCTGTCAGTTGTTGCTCCGGAGCCAATATTATGGAAGCGTCAGCTTTGGCTGCTATTACAGCTTCTATAAGTGTAAATAAGGTTGGTAATATCCCGGTCACACAAAAAGAGATGGAAGATAAACTTGAAGAACTGATATATTAATGCACAAATGATGATTGGGAGTGTATTATGCTAAAAAAAGTATTATTTGCTTTGGAAATGCTGAAAATCAAAGCATTGAAAATTGATCCCTATCCATTATATGTCAATTTGGTGGTTAACAGTCGATGTAATTTAAATTGCATATACTGTTTTGGCCACTATCATGACAGAAATGAAGATGAATATTCATTGGAGGAAATAAAAAATATCATTGATACACTAAAAAAAGCAGGTACACGTTATATTTTAATTCAAGGTGGTGAACCTTTTATTCGAAACGATTTGAATGAAATAATCGGATATATCGATGAAAAAGGAATTATCCCGGCTTTAGTCACCAATGGTATATTTGTAAACCGGGTAAAAAAAACACCCAATTTAAAAAAAATGGATAACATTTGTATCAGTTTGGATGGATTGCGTGAAGGAAACGATCGTCAACGGGGTAAGGGGGTATTTGATAAAGTGATGGAATTTATTCAAGAGGTGCGGAAATATCATCCAAAGTTGAAAATTCGTACCAATGCTGTAATCACAAAATACACTGTTGATACTTTTAAAGAATACCTGGAATTTTGTTGGAATCGGAATATTGAAGTGCAGGTCAGTCTACTCTTTAAAGACAGCCCATTGGCTGCTTCTCCGGAAAAATTGCGCAGCATAAATGAATATATCTATCGGCTTAAAAAACAAGGGGCAAAAATCGTTGCCTCCAGTTCGGTCCTAAAATATGTCATGGATTGGCCGTTTGATACCATTTGGGTTACCAGAGAAGAGGCAATAGAAAAACTCGGCAAAAAGGCCAAAGAATGCCAGTATGGACATTACGAAATTATTGTTGATAGTGATGGCTCTCTTTATCCGTGCAATGCCTTACAGGGAATTTTTCAACCTAAAAATCTGAAAACAGATGGCTTTGATCAAGCCTTTCAACATTTACAAACTAAACCCTGTTATACATGCAATATTGCCAGCATGCTGGATACCTCTGAAATCATAAACTGGAACCTTGGTACGATCATCGAGAGAGTCATGCTCGAGATAAAATCGAAAACAAACAGGTTCAAAAAAGCTGTTTGAGAATTTCAAGGATTAGAAAAATGA
>CAZVTW010000324.1:0-6884 GCA_964629805.1 uncultured Bacteroidales bacterium
TGAGAAAAGAAACCATCCGCATGGCAGGACTTATTACTGGCTGACCGGCGATTATCTGAACCATGAGCCCGGGTCTGTTGATACGGACGACTGGGCTTTAAGAAACAATTATGTTGCTGTTGTACCCGTAAATGTTGATTTTACTGATTATCCTTCATTAGACACATTAAAAGACTGGAATTATGAAAGGGAAACAAAAAAGTAAATACAATGCTGTACCTATTGGTGTGATAACAGGCATTGTTGCACCTATGCTTGCAATGTTCATTTTTTATCTATACGAACAGGACCAATTTGAGACCTTCCGGATGTTTTACAAATTCCTGATTTCCCAGGATGTATTGACAAATGTCATTTCTTTGTGTGCAATCCCGAATTTGCTGTTTTTTTATATTTATTTACGCAGGAACTACTATTATTCGGCGAGGGGAGTCATTCTGGCGACTTTTATTATTGCTTTTGCTGTTTTTGTTATGAAAATATCATAAGGTTCATATTTCACCGGTGTAACCTCTGAAAACAGGGCTTAAATCATAAATCGCTTTTCTTTTAGCTTTGATTTTTCCTGATTTTTCTGTTGAAATTATATCAGCAGATTTATCCAACTGAATATAACCGCCATTTAGAACACTGACAGACGATTTTTTCTCAAGAATGATATTTGCTCCCTGCTGAATGTAAATACAGCATTTTTTGTTTATGATCACTTCGGCCTGTTCCCTGAGATGAAGTGTAGCTCCCGGTTCAATGACCAAAGTGCTTGTTTCGGACAATTCAAGTACTGAATGAGGTTCAAGTACCAGGTTGGCTTTATTTTTTACATAAAACACTGTGGGCGGTGAAAAAAAATCGGTTACGCTGTCTCTGAAAGATTTTACAGGTGTCAGATTTTGTATTAATTCAACTTTATTCCTGTTGTCAATAATAAGGGTATCTTTTAAAACAATACTTCCACTCCAGATGACATCATTTTTGAGCTTCGTATCATTCCAACGGATATCAACCTGAAAGATACCTGCCTCTTTTTCCTGCATTTTAATGGATAATCCGGACAAATAAATATGGCGGTTATTTTTGTATTTCAACTCATTGTCTTTATACTCCCTGATATTGTTTCTTGAAGAGGAACCACGTATGTAACAGGTAAGTACAGGAACGGGCGCCGGATTTGTCCACAAGCCTATGGCGCTGTTTTGAGTAAATGCATCATACCTGTCACCCAAAAAAGGAAGATTATCTTTAAAAATGCCTTCATTTGTCCTGACTTTATATGCCCAATGACTATCGGAAAGAGCCAGCTTATTATTATCCGGGCTGAGAAATACCTTTGTTTGATCATTAACACCACAAAAAGGATTTGGTCTTAAATATCTCATAACGAAAACACTATCAGCATAAGAAACACAACTGACGGGTTGGTATGGTAATGCTTTAACATCCCAATTCCCTTCAGGGCTAACCGGTTTAATAAAATCTGCCTGGTTTGCATTTCCATAGACCTGATTATAGGTCCCGGTAAAAATGTTATTCCCGATTTGGTAGTACATGTAAATCCCGGCAGTTCCGGAATCACGGCATGTTGCTGTGTTTGCATAATGCAGAAAATCGAGCTTGTTGTTGCGTCCGATTTGATGGTTTTCAAGCCAGAGAAATTGTGGTTTAGCGCCCGGATCAACATAGGGAAGCTGTATGCGAATGGCATCTCCATATGTTATAAAATCTCTGAGCAGAAATGTCTTATTTCCTTCATGTTTTTTGATATCAGATATCTGGCCGTTTGCAGAAATCAGGAAGGTATCCTTTTCCTGCCTGTTCCAGCCTAAACGGAGCCTGTCAAAAGCATTGCATGAAATCAGACCGGAATTGGCGCCCCCCAGTAAGCTATGACCGCCCTGCTGGTTCAGGAATGTGCTGGTTGGTACAAATCCGGCATAATGATGTCCGCCACCTGAATGAAAGGCATTTCCACCGATGAGACCATGAGCAAACTCATGAATTTCTATGCCTTTGGGAAAATTTGAAATATCTTCTTTGCCAACAGCCTGCAAAGAGCCAACATTATAAGGATATTTCTTATCGTTAATAAGAAGATGTTCCGAAGGGAAGACAGAAAAACCGGCACGTCCGCTTCCAATTTTTTCCGAACCATAACCGGGTTTTGAATTTCTCATCATCAGCAGTATATAATCGATCCTTCCATCGCTTCCTTTTTTATCTTTTCCGGCTAATGAAGATGAGATTGTTGCTCTGTCATAGTCATGTATGCTTCGTGTTTTTCGGGTAAAAAGCAGACAATTGTTCACCCCGCCCGCTCTGTTAATCATTGATACTGCTGTATCTGCCAAAGCCTTCCAGGAAAAACCATTATCACCCATCCTTGATTCCCTGATATTAACAATGATAAAATCGCCTGTAAGAATAAGTTTGTTGAATGAAGATTCGGCAAATAACCTGGTCATCATGCCATGAATGCTTTCAGGGCCGTTATAATTTACATCAAGATAATCAGTCAGATATTTTGGAATATTTTTATTAATCCCTTCTGATTCCGCTTTGCCCCATACAATATCATCTTCTTTTTTATTATCAAAAGGGTCCTCATCAGGATGAACATCGTATATGATATTAATAAAAATATTCAGTAATCTGTATTCGCCTTGTGTTGGAAAAAAGTAACCTTTTCTGCTGTCAAGTTGAGCCTGACAGAATGAAATGACAACAAACAGGTATATGATGGTGATAAAAATGTTCTTTTTTGACATATGTAATATATTTTTTATCATACTAACGTCTCTTCGTAGTTAAATATGATGATAATTGTGAAACGAGATACCAATTAAATTTTAATCCGTATTAGAAATTTGGGTAAAATACAATAAATGGCACGATTACTGTTTATTTAATATGATTTATAAAGGAATAATGAAACCTTTTTAGATAAAATGAGGTAAAAAAAGGATCAGAATCATTTACCTGAATAATACCTGAAAATATATTGTATTTGACATGATGAAGGTTTTCATATACATATTCATACTTGCTTTATCCACAAATACCTGTACAGAGTTCATTGAAAAAGAGGAAAAAGAACCGGTACACACCGGTGATGCAAACAACGGTTTGTCAGTTGAGCATCTGGATGTTAATTCAAATCCCGATTCCGTTCCATCAATGGATTCGGAATGGCTGGATTGGTACAAAGACGAAAAAACCGGTTATCTGTACATTACCAATTTTACACTGGAAGATGCTATTGACAATCAAAACTGGTCAATTACACAAGACAACCATAATGTGATGCTCTTTGCCAACAGACGAGGCATACTGAGTTTTGACGGTATAGACTGGAATGTTATCAGGACACCAGGGTTCCCGTATATCATTAAAAAAGACCCCGGTAGCGGAATTGTTTTTGTTGGTTGTAATGAGAATTTTGGTTACCTCATTCGGGATGAAAAAGGAATTTACAGATATATATCACTATCAGAAAGCATCAAAAACGTGGGTGAAGTAACCAACCTTGTTTTTACCACCCGGGCAGTTTATTTTTATAGTGATAAGATTATTACAAGGATTTCGCTCAATGATTTTTCAGACATTAGTCAAACCGGACTCGAAGGATTTAACATTTATAACGGGATAGTCAGGTTCAAAGATAAAGTGTTTGTCAATCAGTCAGGAACAGGCCTGGTAGAGGTATTCTATGATAAAAAAGTGCCGGTTTCCCCAGACAAAGATGCAGAAGGACAAACGGAGATATTACAGGAAAATCGTAATGAACCGGATAGTCTGTCACCTCCGGCAGAACTTACCATTCGCCCTCGTGAAGTAGTTGACACAACCGGCACTGGTGCAGTTGATCCGGATACTGAAACGGATGAATTCTCCAATAGTGATATTGTTTGCAGTTTTCCATTTGATGAAGAACATGTTTTGATCGGAACCTCAGATAACATGCTGTTTCTATTTGAAGGAACACATCTTAAGGAATACAAGATAAAAGACGAGAACTATTTGGAAGAAAGCATGCTGTATGGTGGCGTAAATTTGTCGGAAAAAGAATTTGCACTATCAACATTAACAGGAGGTTGTATTGTTTTGTCAAAGGATAGCGGGAAAACCATTTCAACCATAAATTATCAGACAGGACTTCCTGATGACGAAATATATGCTATTGGCGCTGATGTAAACAAGGGACTCTGGCTCTCCCACGAATTCGGTATCAGCAGGGTGAACTTGTCAACGCCGGTGAAAAATTACAACTCATACCCAGGTCTGGAAGGTAACCTTTTTTCCATCATTGATTTTGATACAACTGTTTATGTTTCATCAACAGAGGGTGTTTATTACCTGGCTAAAGTGAAAGATTATAAAGAAATAGATACACTGATACGTGTTAAAAAACGTGTAAAAGAGTATAAACCAATTGTTATCGAACTTGAGCCGGATGAACCTGAAGAAGAAGTTATGCCTAAAGTTGAAAAAAAGCAGGAAAGCGAAGTTGTCGATAAATGGGAGAACAAATATGAAAAGAAAAAATCCTGGTTTGACCGCTGGCGGGAGAAACGCGAAGCAAGACGTAAAAAACTGGAGGAACAGGAGAAGGTTTCCATCCCCGAACCTCAAAGTACAACCGCTGAAGTAGAAACAGCCCAGTCAAGGCAACCACGGAAAATTATTAAGCGTAAAGCAGTCTATAAGACAAAGGAAACAGTTGTCTCGAAGAAAACCTATGCTCTTCAGTCAATCAGGTATTTATTTAAAAAACTGGAAGGCATAGATGAAAAATGCAGACACCTTGTTAAATATAATGACAAACTTTTGGTTGCCACCAATGTCGGGCTTTATGAAGTTCAAGATAAGGAAGCCCGTTCGCTTGTAAAAGGTAAATATATTAATTGTATCACCCAGTCGCTCAATCCCCGCAGGTTTTTCATAGGAACAAATTCAGGCATTTTTTCGATTTATTTTAATCCTGAAAGCGAGGATTGGGATATTGAGTATAACTTTCAGGATTTTAACAGAAGTGTGTATTCAATTATCGAATGTAGTAATCATGTGTTGTGGGTAGGTACAGAAAACTATGCATACAGGTTTTCGATTGATTCACGCGGACTTCCTCTGTTTTCCGATGAGTTTAATTTTAAAAATGAATTTTCAGAACGCATCCTGATACAAAAAGTTTATGATAAGCCATATTTTTTACTTTCTTCGTATATAGCTGTTTATGATGAAGAAACGGAATCAATCAAGACATACGGAGAATTTGACTATGATGTTATCAGTAAAATAAAATATATTTTTCCCCAGGAACATCTGACATGGTACAAAAGGCAGGAAGACTGGCAATACTTGGGTGATACCATCTATCCTGTAGAGCAAAAGTTAAAATACTTAAACTTATTTGACAATATTCAAAACATCTATGTAGATGAATATGACAATGTTTGGATACTAGACGGAAAAAATTCTATCTATCAAATCCTGACCTCCAAAAAGACTTTAGACGAAGATCATAAATTCAGTATTTTTATCAAAGGTGTTTCAAATAATCAGGGTGTGAGGTATCCGCTCTCGGGCGTGGAACTCGGATGGGAAGAGTACCAGGATAATTCACTTTCTTTTCAAATAGCAGCTCCCTTTTTTATCAAACAGGAGGCCACTCAATATCAATATTTCCTTGATGGTTTGTCAAATAAATGGTCAAACTGGACCAACTCAACCATGATTGAATTTCCATTCGGATTGCTGCCTTCCGGGAACCACAAATTACAGGTCAGGTCCAAAAATATCTTTGGGAAAGTCAGCTCCGTTAAAAATTATGCCTTCACAATTCATCCGCCTTACTGGCAGACAACCTGGTTTAGATTAATTGTTGTATTTATTTTCCTGCTGATGGGATACACAATTTTTAAAATCAGGGAACGTAATCACATCAAAGAGAGAAAACTGCTTGAGATGAAAGTGGCTGAACGAACTGCCGAAATAGAAAAACAACAGCAGGAGATAACTGACAGTATCCAGTATGCCAGCCGCATTCAGGAAGCCATATTGCCGGGCGAGGAAATTTTAACTTCTTCCGGTGTGGATACCTTTGTTCTAAACATGCCAAGAGAAATTGTCAGCGGTGATTATCACTGGTTTGCTGAGAATGGTAATTCTTTTATAGCTGCTGCTGCTGATTGTACAGGGCACGGCGTTCCCGGCGCTTTTTTAAGTATGCTGGGAATTACTCAGTTGAATGAAATTGTCCTGAATAAAAACATCCTCCAGGCTGATGAAATTCTCAACCAGCTCAGGGAGCAAGTCATAACATCACTGCATCAACAGGGCAAACAAAGAGAATCGCAGGACGGTATGGATATTGCTTTGTGTGTTATTGATAAAGATAATCTTACGCTCCAGTTTGCCGGCGCTAATAATCCCCTTTATATTATCCGTGACAATGAGCTCTTCCAGGTTAAAGGTGATAAAATGCCTATCAGCATTTACGGAAAAAAAACAAGCCGACCGTTTACAAATAATGAAATCCAGTTAGAACATGGTGATCGTATCTACATTTTCTCTGATGGATATATGGACCAGTTTGGCGGACCCAACGGACGAAAATTTCTTGCAAAACGTTTTAGAGAGCTTTTGGTTAGAATCCACCAGAAACCAATGGAAGAACAAAAAAGCATCCTGGAAAAAACAATTATTGACTGGATGGGTGATAAGCCACAGATTGATGATATCCTTGTTGTAGGCATCAAAATCTAATCCATTGCCTCTAAGCTACATTTAAAATATTTAAAAACAATCATTTACACTTTATTAATGTATGTGAAAAACAATCATTTACACTTTATTAGTGTATGTGAGAAAACGCCAATCTCTGCGTTACT
>CAZVTW010000325.1:0-3883 GCA_964629805.1 uncultured Bacteroidales bacterium
ATTGTGCAGGTGTCATGCCGGTATATTTCTTGAATACAGCATAAAATGACGATTTTGAGTTGAATCCGGCTTCAAAGCCTATACCCATCAAATTATGGTTATCAAATGCGGGGTCTTTTAGCAATTTTTTAGACTCTTCAATCCGATATTGGTTGATATAATCGAAAAAATTGTTGCCGGAAAGCTGGTTTACTGCCTGGGATAAATAATTAGGATGTATATTCAATGTTTTAGCAACATCATCAAGGTGAAGCGCTTTTTGTTTAAAAGGTTTTTGGTTTTGCATATAGCACTCTAACTGTTGAAAATACTCCTGCAAAATGTCTTCAGAAATTTTAGTTCCCGAATATTTGATTTTTTTCTCAGGTATTTTCTTTTTCCATATAATTATAACAACAGCAGCCGAAAAAATTGTAATAATAAGCAAGATAAAAATTGTTCTTTGTCTATTATCTTCGATAACAATATCAAGTTTTAACGGCGATTTTGCCCATATAAGGTCAGGATTACATGCATTGAACTGAAAAGTATATGCCCCCGGTTCCAGATTTGTAAAAGTGACTTCATAATTATAACCATTATCTTGCCATGTGTCACAAACCCTGCTCATTTTGTACCGGTATCTTACACGTTCAGGGAGGGTAAGGTTAGACGTTTGCATCCATATTTTTATATTATTCTCATTTTTTGATAATTGCAAAACCCTGTTGTTTTTATAAGCAACGGGTTTTCCATTCACAAAGATTTTTCTGACAGAAAGTAAAGGGGGTAGAGAATCATATTTAATGCTGTCAGGATAAAAACTAAAAACACCACTCTCTGCACCAAAAACAAGTTTATTATCTTTTTCTACCTCTCCGCTTCCCGGTATAAATTCAAGTTTTGGGATATTATGATGATGATCAAATACAAGAAATCTTTTATCCTTTTTGTTGAACCTGATAATACCTGTCCCTGAGCTCAGCCATAAATAATCTTCCTGCTCACCGGGTAATATTTTCAGGATGTTTTCAGTTTTTGTGAAGGGCGACACATGATACTGTATAAAATCATCCGCTATGGGATCATATACATTCAGTCCGCTATAAGTTGCTATCCAAACGGATTGTTTCTGGTCAATAAAAATATCATTGATAAACCCCATGGAAAGGTTTGTGTTTTGCCCGGGAACATATCTCTTCGTTTTGTTTGTGTTCTTATGGTATTTTATAAGACCATTTGTCCATGTGCCAATCCAATATACAGAATCTTTGTAGTTGGCAAAGCACGACAAATCCTCGGGATTATCGCCAAAAAACCTTTTTACTAATTCAGGGGGCAGTTTTTTTCGGTCGCGGGAGCGATAATTATCCGCCATCTGCTCACCGGGTTTATAACAATTCTCAGGAAATTGATAAGGGAATTTTCCTTTTCTTATAATTCCTTTACTGGTACCAAACCATGTATTTTGAAACCTGTCTGTGCTAATGCTTCTGAATGAAAGGGTATGATTCAAATTTTCATGTTTTACCCGTTGAAAGGTATTATTTTGGATATTCACAAGCTGTAAGCCGTTATTAAAGGTGCCTGCAAAAATTTCATTTTTTGAGACAGAAAACATGGTAAAGCAATATTGGTTTTGAGGAAATAGAGTATAACAATTGGCTATGGGAATGGTATCTTTTGATATTAATCCGATACCTCCTTCCCATGCTGAGAACCAAATATCACCATTTTGCTTTTTTATTATTTTTCTGATGTTTTTGAGCTCACAATGACTTACAAAATCAATGTTTGTAAACACCTCTTTATCAATTGAAAAACATTGGATGTTTTTGTTTGTACCTATCCAGAGTTTCCTGTCATCTAACAAAAGGCTCATAGGGTAGGTTCCCGTGGTATTTACTTTATTGGGCTTATAAATCGTTTTATGCTGATTTTTTAAAGAATACCTGACTAGGCCGGCATTACTGATTGCAAGCCATAATGCTGAATCCCCGTCATTTACTATATCCTCAACACGTTCATAAACATCGTTGTTTTGGGAAATAATGCGAAATCTTTTAAAGGTTTGTGTGAACGGATCATATTTATTAAAACCGTTTTTAGTGGCAATCCACGTATTATTATGTGCATTGGTTAATAAAGCAGTAACGTGATTGTTGGAAATAGAATTTTCATCTGCCGGATCGTGCTGAAAAAGCGTTGTACGGTAACCGTCATAGAGAATTAATCCGTTTGTGGTACCGGCCCAAAGCAGCCCATTCTGATCGCGGGTTATGCAATTAACAATAATACCCCTATAAGAATCGCCGATTTCAAATTTATAATAATTCTCCTGGGTATAGCTATACCAGGAAAATGCAACCATCAATGATAATATACAAGCTATTTTTTTTATTTTCATCGAACCCGAAAATAAAGAAAATAATATAAGGATGAAATTATTATTTGTATAATATTTTATTTTTGTTAATTAATACCCCTTATGTCCCACATCAACCGGTTCGCAAAAGAGGGTTAGCTGCTCATCTACGGGCAGGTTATCGGGGATACTGTCTGCTTTGGGATGCGTTTCCCGAAAGATGCGGAGCATTTCTTTTCTCAGGCTATCCACGAGATGTTTATATTCCGGTTCATAAGCGAGGTTGGTGGTTTCTTTAGGGTCTTTATGCTGATCGTATAACTTGTAAAGCAAACCCGAGGGGTCATAACCTGTTGCATAGCCCAGCGCAAGGTCTTTTTTCCCGGAGGTAAAAATCAATTTCCAGCGGTCGGTGCGCACCATGGCCTTATTATCCGGGATGTACTCGGAAAACACCATGTCACGATGATTTTCCTGTTTGCCTGTAAGCAAGGGGCTAAAACTTTTTCCCTGTGTGGTATTCATCGGCTTTTCCCTGATAATATCCAGCAGTGTGGGAACGATATCCACAAATTCTACCATCTCATTAATAACCTTGCCCTGTCCAAATCCTTTGATGATAAGAGGTGAGGCCACAGCTTCCTCCCACATGGTGTGTTTTTCGAAACGCTTGTGGTGGTGGAGCAGGTAACCATGGTCGCCAATGTAAACTACCAGCGTGTTGTCTTCTATTCCTGCCTTTTTGATCCCGTCAAGGATAATGCCCACGTTTTTGTCAAGGTATTCAACAGAAGTATAATAGGACCGGATAATTCCCCGTTTCTCTTCTTCGGTCAGGTTTCGGAAAGCTTCCGGTATCCATCTGTCGTCCTCAGGGCTACCCAGTGGAAAAGGCAAAGAATCAGGATTATATTTTCCCTGGTATTCCACAGGGAAATTGAAAGGCGAATGGGGTTCATGAAACCCAATCCAGATACAGAACTTATTGTCCTTGTTTTTATTAATAAATTCAGCCGTCTGATTGGCATAATAGGTTCCCTGGTCATATTCGTCCCAATGCCCCGATGTGGCCGAAGCTGCATTGAGCCATTCACTGGCAGGGGCGCGAAGATTCCATTTGGGCCTGACTTTTATGGTGTCGGGCAAGGGCGGTTCATTGACGGTTTTTAGAAAATCTTTATAATCGTTGCCCAGCACATGTTTAAAACCATGAGAAAGGTCATTGTTGAAATGGGTTTTACCAACCACGGCCGTCTCATAACCTAATGCTGAGAGATGATCGGCTATCGTTACCTGTTCCTCGGGAAAAGGGGTTGAAAGCAAAGTTACGCCTGCTGCATGGGGGTACCTGCCGGTTAATATTGATTGGCGGGAAGCCGAGCAAATAGGTGAATTGGCATACGCATTGGTAAAACGCACCCCATTGGCTGCCATGCGGTCAAGGTTCGGGGTTTTTATGATAGGGTTCCCGTAACAGCCGATGGCATGGTTGGCATGGTCGTCACCAATGATAAAAACGATATTCTGATATTCTTTTTT
>CAZVTW010000325.1:3983-6875 GCA_964629805.1 uncultured Bacteroidales bacterium
GGTTTAATGACGAAATGTTTGAATCCCGGGTTTTCCATGTCGGGTTTGATCCCCGCAAGGGAAGAAAAGAACCATTCGGTAATGGAGCCAAGGTTGAAATGGCTGTGAGAGGCAAAATCCTCGCCCATGTATGCATTCCAGGCTTCGGTGATGGTGGTGGCTCCTTCGTCAATGATCCTGCCCCAGGATGGATAATCGCGCTGATTGACCATTCTGTAAATCAACTCATCATATCCAAAACGGCTCAACTCGGGAAAGAGAATGGTACTGCCAAGAAACCCGGTAGTAAAATGATCTTCATGGGCTTTGATATCCTCCACGATGTTTTTTATTACCGCTTCCTGTTTTTCTTTTGGGGTAATTCCGAAACTTACAGGCAGCACGTTCATTGTTTGGGTATTGCCCGTGTATGTGTTAGTAGTCTCGTTAAAATGTTTTTCCTGGTAAGCATGCGCAATTTTTTTTGCAAGAGAATCATATAACGCGGCATCTTTTTCTTTGCCAATAATCTTTGCCATTTCTGCCAGTTTTTTCGTGCTGTAAAAATAGAATGCACTACCAAATGGTTCAGTTGGCGATGGTTCAATGGCCAACCAGTCACCCCAGCCTTTTTGCTCGTAAAGGTTGTTTTTGCTTCTTGCCGTTATATCATCCACGTGCTGCTTCATGGCCCGGTAATGATTATTTATAATTGCCGTGTCACCATAAAACCGGTATAAGGTATAAGGCACTTTTACGGCGGCATCGGCCCATCCGGGGGCACCCATCTTGCTGCCATATTCATTTCCTCCCATGGCGGGGGAGAAGTCGGGCATGTGGCCGCCTTTTTCCTGGCTGTCTTCCATGTCATATACCCATTTGTCGAAGTACTTGTCAACCTTCATGAAATAGCAGGCTACCTGCGGGATGTTGCCCGCATCGGCCATCCATCCCAGACGCTCATCGCGTTGGGGGCAGTCGGTGGGGACTGCATAGAAGTTGCTGCGAAAAGTCCAAAGTTCGTTTTGAAATATTTTGTTCAACAGCTCATTTGAACATTCAAAATTCCCGGTTACCTGAAGGTCGGTGTGAATAACTTTGGCCGTTATATCATCTATATCAAGGGTTTCGGGATAACCCTGCACCTCAACCCAACGAAAACCGTGATACGTAAAACGGGGTTCGAGATACCCCGTTTCATTTCCCGAAAGAATATATTTATTCATTGATTTGGCAGAGCGCAGGTTGTCGGGATTGATACTGCCATCGGGCCTTTGTAATTCGGCGTAATGAAGGATAATTTTTTCTGTCTCTTTTTCAGGAGATTTAATACTGACCCATCCCGCCATATTCTGTCCGAAATCGACTATATACGATCCATGTTTTGTAGGTGTGATGTTTACCGGTTTGATTTCTTCGGTTACTTTAATGGGTTCTGCCTGATGTGCCACTAAAGGCACATGATAATCCAAAACCCGGGCTTTTTTCCAATGCTGATCATTAAAACCGGTTTTTGCCCAGTCTTTTTCTTCACGTGTAAAATCATACACCTCCCCGTGATAAATATGGTTCATTAAAACCGGGGAAGGATATGCTTTCCAGCTGTCATCCGAAATTATGGTAGTTTCCGTACCGTTAGCAGATAGTATTTCCATCTGCATGAAGGCTTTTAACAATGTATCCACACCGGAAAAATTATCGAGGTGAAAGCCCCACCAGCTATTGCCCAGCATAATCCCGATGGTGTTGTTCCCTTTTTTCAGGTAAGGGGCAACATTATAGGTCTGGTATTCCACTTTCATATCAAATTCCGTCCAGCCTGGAGTCAGCAGTTCATCACCTACTTTTCGGCCATTGATGAATAGTTGGTAACTTCCCAGTCCGGTAATGTGCGCAATGGCTTGTTGAATATCGTCGCCGAGGTTAAAATCTTTTCTAAGCATGATAGACCGGGGGCCTTTGTCGACACCTTTGCTTTTTTGGCTATTAGATACAACCAAAGCCTCTTCCCAGTCCTTATCATAAAAAAAGCGGTTGTACCATTCTGCCGGGGCGGTTTTTGCCCTTGCTTTCCATGACTGGTCTGTTTTTATGAATTCTTTAACACCATCTTTGGTCTCGATAAAGAGGCTGGCCATTAAAACGGGAGGTTTCCCCGATTTATCAATGCTTTTTATGGCAAGCTGATTTTTGCCTTCTTTCAGAACAAAATCAAGATCTATTTCATACATCCCCCTCCAATGCATGCATTTCTTTATTAGCCTGTCATTTACCCATACATCACTTTTTTCCGGGCCGTTTACCCTGAGCACTGCTCTTTGGATATTTGAAAAATCTTCAATAACAAAACTTTTCCTGTAAAACGCTTCCCCCATGTGATCCCCTGATGTGCCGATCCATTCGCCATATTCCCATTCGGGTTCATAATCATCAGGAAAATAATGGGTGATCCATTGGGCTTTCCATTTGGCGGTATCCATTATTCCGGTAACAAAATATTGAGGTTCGCACCATTGAGACAGTTGTCCATCCTTATCCCATACCCGTGCTTTCCAGAAATATTTTATTCCCGATTGCAGTATATTAACCTTGTATGGAATGAACAGAGATTGCTGAGATGGTATTTTTCCCGAATTCCAAACACTTGCTTCATCATTATTCAGTTTTTCCAATGAAGAAGCAACCAATATTTGCCAGGCGGTCTGTTTTTGCCCTCTCGTTTCTGATTGAAGGTTCCAGCTGAAATGGGGTGCATTTTCATCTATCCCGGATGGATTTTTAAAAGATTCGCAAAGCGGGTTGATTATTTCCATATCTTTTTGAGATGGGTTCGTGCAACTCGCCACAATTGCAAGAAGAATACAAAAGAGGCTGCGGATGTTTGATGCTTTTATCATGTAAAAATGTTTTTGT
>CAZVTW010000326.1:0-6833 GCA_964629805.1 uncultured Bacteroidales bacterium
CTCGACCTCGAACTTTCTGGCCGAGACACTTACTTTATGGATGGACACTAATTAGAAATTGTCAATAACCTTTACAAAACTTTTGGGACAGGGTAATAGGTCAACTCTTAAAAAAAAGATATTTGTCAAAATCGAGGCTTTTATATCGACTGAGTCAGGATGGATCGGATATAACTAACTTGTTAATGACGACTTATATCAACTCAATTAAGGCAAATAAAGAAGAGCTTGGCAACAAACGGACTGCCAAGTAAACAGTTCTCTGTTTCCACAGTTTATTAAAATAATCTCCGCCGGAGATAATGCGCTTCTTAGAAGTGGACTCAGGAATATCATCTAAAAAAAACTGAATAGATAACCTCAAACCTTGGGTTCAACAATATTTTCTGAGACAATAGGTTATTTGTAAAGATAAAACCAAAACTAATGGCAGTAAACAAGTAAATTTTGAGTTTGGTTTGCATAATTCATAAAAAAAATAGTTGCTTCAAAATCAAAAGCAGGATATTTACTAAAGGTATAACAAATTATAAAATATTCAAGTCAAATATATTTGTCAATTTTAAATTTCCCGTTGGACAAAATAAAAATTATATATAGGTTTGCGTTCGAAAATCAAAAAAAATGAAACTTTTAACCGGTGTTACAAATTTTTTTAAAACATTATTTGGTTTTATAATATCCAAATACTTTATCATTCATTTTTCAATTTCAGTAGTTATATTTGCTTTGATTATCTGGGGTTCCCTGTTTGCTCTCCGAACATATACACGTCATAATGAATCCCTGGTTGTTCCTAATTTCACAGGTTTGGAAAGGCATGAAGCTAAAGAACTAATCAAAAGAAAGGAGCTTCGTTTTGATATCATTGATTCGGTCTATTATGCCGAAGTTCCTCCCGGAGCCATTGTAGAACAATATCCTAATCCGGGGGCAAGGGTGAAAAAAAACAGGAGAATCTTATTTACCGTACGAACATTTGAACCGGAATATGTTGAAATTCCCAATGTAATAGGCGTTTCAGTCATTCAGGCAATCACTGATCTGAAATCTCACGGACTGGAAACAGGTATACTTGAATATGCCGATTCCGAATTTAAAAATCTGGTGTTGAATCAAAAATTGAAAGAAAAGGATTCAGTCTTTGGAGAAAAAGTACCCAGAGGAACAACCATTGATTTGGTATTAGGAAGAGGCGATGATAACCTCACTTATATTCCGCTTTTAGTAGGAACCAACGTTGATAAAGCAAAAGAAAAGGCAGCACGTGCATTACTTAACATTGGTTCTGTTATCTATGACAAAACAGTTGAAACCCGGGAAGACACCCTTGATGCCCGTATATGGAAACAATTTCCGCACAAAAGTGAGGAAAATAAAGTTGAGCCGGGTACGTTTATTGATTTGTGGTTAACAACCAATGACAATAAAGTGAAATTGGGCAGGGTGGCAGAGGAAGAAGCTGTCATTGAACAACAATTTAAGGGGAAAGATACAATTCAATAATTTTCATTAATTTTTTATGACTGAAAAAGTTTTTTTATTTCTGACAATCATATTTTTTTTATACGTGCCGGCAGCTGAAAGCCAGGAAATGACGAGACCAATTCACGGAAACCCAATTCTTGAAGAGTACAGTACATCCCGGCAAAAAAATGAACTTAAGGGATTTGCTCCCATAGCGCTGGACACATTACCATTTATCGATGATTTTTCATCACAGGAAAGTTTTTATCCTGATGTGAAACGCTGGACAGACAGGGAGGTATATATAAACACAGGATACGGTATTGACCCTCCTTCAATAGGAGTAGCTACCTTAGATGCTTATAACTCTAAAGGCGCCATTCATGAAAATTTAATTTCCGGTGTGCCTGGTCTGGCAGACACTTTGACATCCGTTAAAATTAATCTCCACAGTGGATATTCAGGCGTTTATCTGAGTTTTTTTTATCAGCCTGTAGGTAAAGGGGATTTCCCGGAGCTGTCAGACTCACTCTGTCTTTATTTTTACACACCGGCTGCCAATGCCTGGGAATTAATCTGGACAGCACAATATAACCACAATGATAGTAGTATTACCGAAAAACTGACAGACGGAGAAACCACAATAAACAGTTATAACAAGGAATCATCTTTTTTTCCTGTTTTGATTAGAGTGCCTAAAGACTTTTACAGTGACGGTTTTCAGTTCCGTTTTGCAAACTATGCCTCCATAGCCGGAACGAGTAAACCAAGCAGAGCCGGAAATGCTGACCACTGGCATATAGATTTTGTTTATCTCTATAATGACAGTGAAGTGGCAGAATTATTCCCGAGCATCAAAGATATATCATTCACCTCGCCATTGAAATCATTTTTGAAGGAATATTCCTCTGTTCCCTGGAGACATTATAATAATCAGTCTGATAAGCTCTTGCTCTTTAAAGACACTGTTTATTTAAATGTCAAAAGTCAAAATTCTCTTGATAAACCTTTACCTGAATTGAGGTTTATTAATCAATCCGGAGAAAGAGAGGTTAAACCGCCGGCCGGCTATAGGACATTAATTCCTTACCGGGAAACAAATATTAAAATTCCTTTAACAAAAGAAAACATCCAAAATTCATTCATATCATTTGATGAAGATTCTGCTGATTTTGATCCGGGCTATAAACTGGTTACAAATAACTGGCCTGATGATTATGAAGAAAATAATACAATCAAAAATCATCAAAAATTCTATGATTATTACGCCTATGATGATGGTTCGGTAGAACTGGGCTACGGACTCACAGGCGAGGGTACAAAAAATGCCATGGCCGCTTATAAATTTCATCCTTACCTTGCAGATTCACTCAAAGCAATACAGATATATTTCAACAAAAGTTACGGGACTCAAAAACCGGCGAACCAAAAATATATATTCATACATGTCTGGGATAATGATAAAGGGAAACCAGGGGATATACGTTATACAATGAAAGGTGTATTGCCACAATTTACAAACAAATTTAACCGGTTTCAAAATTACATTTTCGAAAAACCGGTATTTGTTGATGATACGTTCTACATTGGATGGCAGCAAACAACCAGTGACTTTTTAAATATTGGTTTTGATATAAACAATGCTGATTACGCTGAGGAAAAACTATTCTTTAATGTCAAAAACAAATGGTCTCAATCTTCCCTTCAGGGTGCTTTAATGATGCGTCCTGTTTTTGGAAAAAAAGTGACTCAGATTGTCGGTATTAAAAATGATGCTGAAACAAAAAAAATAGATATTTCTGTGTATCCGAATCCGGCATCTTCTGTCCTTCACATTGATGTTTCTCAACATTTCTCTCATTCATTACATGGCCTGTTATATGACTTACAAGGGAAACTGGTTTTACGAAAGCCTGTTGATTCAAATAGTTTGATAATTGACATTTCTGATATTCAACAGGGAATGTATTTCTTGAGAGTGACGGACTACCATCACATTAATTACAGAGATAAAATTATTATCAGAAAATAGGTCTCAAATGGAGATACATTGTTTATGGAAAAAAATCCTGATAATAATATCACCTCAGACAAAGATGAATTATATGAACATCACAGGTTCACTGTTGACAAAGGCCAATCAGCTATCCGGATAGATAAATTTCTTGTTGACAGAATTGAAAATGCCTCCCGTTCGAAGATACAGGATGCTGCTTCTGCGGGCAATATCCTGATCAACAGCAAACCTGTTAAATCAAATTACAAAATAAAACCCGGCGACATCGTCTCCATCGTTCTGGCCTATCCGCCCAGGGAAATTGAAATCATACCGGAACCAATACCTTTAAACATTGTATTTGAAGATGAAAGTATTGTGATTATAAACAAACCCCCTGGCATGGTCGTTCATCCAAGCTATGGTCACTACACCGGCACCCTTGTAAATGCGCTGGCATATTATCTCAAATCAGCTGAAAATTTCCGGGACCCGGGAGATATACGCCCGGGACTCGTTCACAGAATTGATAAAGACACATCCGGATTATTAATGATCGCAAAAGATGAAGAAACAAAAAACAAACTTTCAAAACAGTTCTTTGACCATACAATAGAACGAAAATATGTAGCCCTTGTCTGGGGAGCACCTAAAACAAGAGAAGGAACTATTACGGGGCATATCGGACGCAGCCTGAAAGACAGGAAAAAAATGGATGTTTTTGAAGATGGCGAATTTGGCAAACATGCTATAACTCATTACAGTGTCATTGAGAATCTCGGTTACATTTCCTGTGTTGAATGCAGGCTTGAAACCGGCAGGACACATCAAATACGTGCTCACATGAAATTTATCGGGCATCCGGTATTTAATGATCAGACTTACGGTGGTGATCAAATTCTGAAAGGGACAACCTTTTCTAAATACAAGCAATTTGTTAAAAATTGTTTTAGTTTGTTGCCCCGGCAGGCTTTACACGCAAAGACACTTGGTTTTGAGCACCCTAAATCAAAAAAACAGATGTTTTTCAACTCTGATATGCCCGATGACATGAATACAGTGATTAATAAGTGGCGAACCTATACCTCAAACAGAGATATCGAATAAAAATTATTATCTTTATATTTGAAAAACAAACATAAATGCTATGAAGAACATTGCCATCATAACTGGCGGATTACCGCATTTAAAGAAAAAATCCTATGAAAGCGCATTATTTTTACGCTCGAAACTTCAAAATGATGATACCAACATTCATATTATTGAAACAGACGGAAAAAAATGGGAACTCAAAGGCAGTCAATTTACAGGTGCAAAAATCAATCTGACTGATTTTTCACTGAAGGCAAATAATTTCTCAAAAACGAAATTCGATTGCGCCATCAATATGTTTCCCGGTTCATACGGGACAGACGGTTCACTTGCAGGATATTTTAAAATGCTTGATATACCTGTTTTATCTTCGGGTGTATTCGCGTCAGCATTAAGCAATAATAAGTACCGGTTACACATTTTTCTCCGTAATTATCATATCAACACTCCCCGGTCTTATCTGTTAAAAAAAGAGGAGAAAGAAAAAAATCTTCTCCTGGTGGTTGAACAAATTGGCCTTCCTTGCATTGTTAAACCAAATACCGGCAGTCTTGGCACAAAAGTAACATTCGTTAATAATTCAAGTCAATTGCGTCATGCAATTTCGCAAGCTCATTCTGTTTCGGATGAAGTTGTTGTCGAGCAATATATTGAAGGCACTCAAATTACTTGCGGACTGGTAAAAACACAGCAGGAAGAAATTGTTTTCCCAATGACTGAAATAAAATCAACTTCCCCTGTTAAAACACCTGACATTTATGAAGAAGATAACAAACCGGAAATAATAACCCCTGCAAATGTAGAGGAAAATATTGATTTTGAATGTAAATCGATTGCCTCAAGAATATATGATGCTTTGAATTGTTTTGGCATAGTCAGGACAGACATGATTATTTCAAAGGACGAAGTATTTGTCATAGATGTTAATACAATCCCACTAATAATTGATGAGGGCATTATTGCAAATCAGCTCCATGTATTAAGGCTGAACATTGAGACTTTGTATAAAAAACTTCTTGATGAGTTGATAGACAAGGAATAGTGTTTTTTTTAAGAAAATCTTTTTTATTTAAGATTCTTGAGATTTTCGTGATTCTTCAGGGTATTAAAAAGAAGTTCCCTTGATCTGTGTATCCTGGCCTTAACAGTCCCCAACGGCAGATTCAGTTCCTCAGCAATCTCCATATAGGAATATTCCTTGAAATACCTGAGCTCAATAAGTTTTCTGTAAAGCGGATTTAATTTTTTCACAACAGTTCTCATTAAAACTTCTTTTTGTTTTCTGATGAGAGATTCCTCCGGATCAGGGGTTGAAGCAACCAAAGAAACGCTTGATTCGTTCCCCTTTTCGTTATCTGTCTGGTCAATAGAGACATGCTTTTGCATCGCTTTCTGTTTTCTTAGAAAATCAATTCCATTATTTGAAGCAATTTTGAATAGCCAGGTACTAAAAGCATAATTTGGTGTGTAAAGGTGAAGATTCTTAAAAGCCTTTCCAAAAGCTTCAATCGTTAAATCTTCTGCATCGCGTTTATTGTTAACCATTTTGAGCAGCATAAAATAAATAGAATCTTTGTAGTACCCCATCAGTTCGGCAAAGGACTTTTGTTCTCCCTTCAGGGCGGATTGAACCATTCGAAAATCCCGTTTTGCCTTATCTGAAAAATTCGGACTTACTGTTTGTTCTGTATTTTTTATGTTGCTTTTGCTATCTGCCATAATATTTTTTTCCTTTTTTTGTTCCTGGTATAACAATAAAAAGATTCACCAATGGAAAAATTATATCAAAAACAGGACTTAAATATAACAAATCTAATTCTTTTATCCTCCTTAAAAAGCAATAAAAAATTACTGTTTGATATAAAATCCTGATACTAAATAAACTTAAAATTATTTTCAGTGGTTCAAAGTAAACAATTAATATAAAAAAAGACAAATAATAGAACAATCTGCTTAA
The DNA here is from genome assembly GCA_964629805.1 of uncultured Bacteroidales bacterium. Classification (GTDB taxonomy): domain Bacteria; phylum Bacteroidota; class Bacteroidia; order Bacteroidales; family CAZVTW01; genus CAZVTW01. The sequence continues at coordinate 6,513 of CAZVTW010000326.1, forward strand.
GGGTTCAAGGGCAAGAAGAAGCTTATGCCAGAATTTGTAATATTTACTTGCAGAAAAATGTCTTTGTTTTTGTCTTACCCAGGCTTTGAAACTTTTTTCAGGAACAGAACATGTAATACTATCCTTGTCTAAATTAATGACAGTATTTTTAGCTCTTGCATTACGATTGATAAATAAATCGTCATCTCCCGAACGCAATCGAACGTGTTTTGAAAACCCGTTTGAAGATAAAAAAACAGACTTCCTGTATGCTATATTTCTTCCCACTCCCATATATGGTATTCCGGCTTTGGCAAAACCCAGATATTGAAGTGCAATAAA
>CAZVTW010000327.1:0-6830 GCA_964629805.1 uncultured Bacteroidales bacterium
CAAAAATGCTGGCACATGACGGACCATATCTCCTTGAGGTGAAAATTGAAAAAGAATCAAATGTGTTTCCAATGATTTACCCGGGAAAGGCTGTTGATGAGATTGTCCTGGAAGATGAAAACGCCGAAAAATAGAATGTTTTATTAAGCCTTAATCTAGTATGCCCAAAACAGCGCCTTTTGATAATCATCTTTTTGAATATGAGCAATGGTTTGTTAAGAATTATTATGCTTATTTGTCAGAATTAGAGGCAATAAGACAGTTGTTGCCTGGTAAAGGAACAGGGACAGAAATAGGCGTTGGTAGCGGAATTTTCGCTTCTGCCCTTGCAATAAAACAGGGATGCGATCCTTCTGCTGTGATGAGAAAAAAAGCTGCTGAACGCGACATTCAGGCCATTCATGGCGTTGCAGAGGATCTTCCTTACGAGTCCGGGCGTTTTGATTTTACCCTCATGGTTACAACAATCTGTTTTGTTGATGATCCGGGAAAATCTTTATCTGAAATCACAAGGATACTCAAGCCGGATGGGATAGCTGTTATTGCATTTGTTGATAAAGACAGTCCACTGGGAAAGATGTATCTCAGGATGAAACAGAAAAGCCTGTTTTACAAAGACGCTGTTTTTTTTAGCACACCGGAGATATATGCCCTGCTTAAAGATAATAACCTTGAGCCAGCAAAGACGTTACAAACTGTTTTTGGTTCTCTTGATGAAATCCGTGAAGTTCAGTTACCGGCAGGAGGATATGGCAAAGGGAGTTTTATTGTTGTCAGGGCTGAAAAAAATCAATAATGACGGAGCTTGATTTATTTGGATATAAAGTCAAAAAAAGTGATTTTTTTTTCATCTTTGTCATTCGTAAAAAACAAAAAAAGATATTGGTACATGGAAACAATAAAAGCAATAATGAGCAGACGCAGCATCAGGAAATTCAAAAATTCACCTGTTGCTGATAAAGATATACAGACGCTACTTGAAGCGGCCATGACTGCACCAAGCGCCGGAGACGGACGCCCCTGGCATTTTGTGGTTGTGAAAAAACGCGAATCGCTTGATGCCCTGGCTGACAGAATAGATGAAGGCAACCAGATGTTCAAACAGGCACAGGCTGCTATTCTTATCTGTGGTGATGAATCAAAAGAAGGATTTCCCGGTTTTTATCCCCAGGATTGTTCTTGCGCTGCTCAAAACATGTATCTTGCAGCTCATGATCTCGGCCTGGGCACTGTCTGGATTGCCCTGTGGAGTGTTCCCCCGCGTATTCAGGGGATTAGAGATATTATAAAAGTCCCGGAAAATATTACGCCATTCGCGATATTTCCTGTTGGCGTACCTGATGAAAAGCCCGAAGAAGAATATCGCTACGATGAGTCGCGTGTTCACAGGGAATTGTGGTGAGTCTGTAAACTTACCGCTATCGAACCATCCGGCAACATATTGTCAGGGTGAAATTCTCCGTTCTCTTCTTTTTGGTAGCGGACACATCGTTTCCAGTCACCCAGGCAATACTGTTGAACCCATTTCTCATCAAGTTTCCCCTGTTCTGTATACCTTTTCATCGGACAAACCGGATACCACTTGCAGGTATTTCTGTTAGAAGTAAACATACTCATTAACAATTAGTGTTTCATATAAACCTTCCCCTGAATAATCTTATTCGCCGGACGTCCGCGTATCATTTTCTCCCTGGCAAATTCTGTCCCGCAATTCGGGCATTTTAAATCACCCTTGGTGAAATCTTCTTTGATGTTATCTTTAAAGCATTTCACCAAATGTCCCTCCTTCGCCTTATAATATTTATATAAAAGGGTGCGACAGTGAGTACAATATATCTTCTTCGTTTTAATAAGAAATTAAGTGATTTATTGTTGTTATTTATAAATTTTCATCGCCCTGTAACCATACCTGGTGACAATAGCGAGGCAGATAAGCGGCATAATAAATGAAATCCTTGTTTCTGACAACCCAGCTATGGAAAGATTATTGTATTCAGGTCCGCCTAAATCAATAATCAAAGCCTGTAAAGGCGGCAGGACGGAGCCGCCGAGAATAGCCATAATGAGTCCGGCAGCGCCAAATTTTGCATCATCCCCCACGCCTTTCAGTGCAATACCATAAATTGTCGGGAACATCAGTGACATACAGGCCGAAATTCCTACCAGGCTGTACAGTCCGGCCATACCAGGCAGGACAATGGCGCCGGCAGTAAATGTTACTCCGCCTATGCCAAAAGCCATTAGCATACCACCAGGTGTAAAGAATTTCATCAGGAAGGTTGCTATAAATCGCGCTGAAACAAAAAGAACCATGGCAATGATATTATATCCCTGTGCTTCCTGTCTTTTTAGCCCAATGTCTTCACCGTACTGGATAATGAATGTCCAGCATAAAATCTGGGCGCCAACATAAAAAAACTGGGTGATTACACCTTCTGTATATCTTTTCCTTTTAAGCAGTCTTTTGACTGAATGCATAAAATGAACAGAATGATCATCTGATTTTGGCATTCTGACAAAATAAATGATGACAAAAAACATCAAAATTACCAGACCTATAACAACATATGGATTACGGATTATTTCTAAATCGCCAAATTTCATGGATTCAAAAGCGGCGGGATCATTCCTCAGTAATGCCTCTCTTTCGGCATATTCGGCAGGATTAAGTTTAGCCAGGATAAATTCCTTAGCAGTGAACATACCAATGAGCGAGCCCAGAGGATTGAATGCCTGTGAGAGATTAAGACGGCGCGTGGCTGTTTCTTCCGCTCCCATTGCTAAAATGTATGGATTAGCGCTGGTTTCCAGGAAAGATAATCCGCAGGTCAAAACAAAATAGGCCAGCAGGAACAGGAAATAGGCGCCTGCATAACTGGCAGGAATGAATAAAAATGCACCAATGGCATATAATCCCAGTCCCATTAAAATACCTGATTTGTATGAAAAACGTTTGATATAAAGGGCGGCAGGAAATGCCATAGCAAAATACCCGCCATAAAAAGCCATTTGGATAAGAGCGCTTTGCCAGTTCGGCATTAACAAGATAGCCCGAAATGAAGAAACCATTGGATTGGTGATGTCATTGGCAAATCCCCACAGGGGAAAACAAATCGTTATCAGTATAAAAGGTAATACCAAGTGTGGTGGTACAACAACATCTTTAGGGTAATTTTTTTTCTGCTGTTCCATAGCTTAGTTACTTTTTTTTGAAGGATTTGCATATTTCATCGTGTAAAAATATTTTATTTCTTTATGTTATGAAAGGAAATTCTAAAAATTTCAGGGTAGGGTGGAGTTTTTATTATTTTTGATTCTTAATCAGGTAACCGTTGACAGAAGATGACTTTCTGCTGTGAGGGCTTTTAACTCTCTTCTAAAGGCCGTAAACCTTTTATACCTGGTGTCAATATCCATAATCAGACGGTTCCCTTCCCCGTCAAGGATTTGTTTTGCCTCGGCGCAGGACACAAGTAAAAGACAGGCGCTTTCATAACCTCCCCTGAGTTTATTATCAAGGATATGTTTAACCCGTTTCACAGCAATCAATTTTGATTTGGTATATGAGTTTCTTATTTTTGATTCAGATAATTCTAATGAGATGAGTTTTTTATTAATATATTTCTTTAGATGGTCAGAATTGTGGTATACATCATTAAAACAATAATGGTTCATCAGCTTTTGAATAATCACTGCTTTTTTATCTCCGGCAATCAGAGTAAGCAAAAATGAAATAATTATCGGCACTCGTTTATGTTTGTTACTAAATCCAAGAAAAATATTCTCATCAATATGAGGCAACCATGATTCAATGCCGTGTAAAATGACATCTGCCACAAAAAAAGTTATTTCATCAATACTCCCTGAATTTGAGGAATAAATATCTGCTTCTGATAGAGAAAAATCCCAATATTCAGGACTGGTACATTCTCCCTTTTGCGACATGAGATAATTTTCAAGTTTTTTTATCTCAATCCCAATTGATCTATCCGATATGAAGCCAAGATAATCATTGAGGTTTTTTATGTCCGGATAACTGTAAAAGGCCGTTGAGTATCCTTTCAGCAACAAGTCCTCATCCTTTAAATCGCGTGCAATATGAACAAGCTCTTTGCTTAAGACAGATCGTGAGGCATATCGCTCAGGTATCATTTCAATGCCGTCTGTGAGTAGTTGTACCAAATCTTCTTTGGTAATATCAGTCTCCTTAATTTCCTCAAAATATGCCAGGAAAACCGCGGGAATTTTTTCTCCGTATTCATAGGCATATTTCTTAAGACCTTCAATTCCGGATTTAACGAAAATAGCATCAACAAGCTGAACAGCATGCATGCGTTGTCCGGCTTTAGCTGAAAGAAATTGGATGTAGGTTGTAAGGAAATCTTTAAATGCAGGCAAAGGAGTAGTGTCACCATCCACAATATCAGAAAGTTTTATGCTGTCCTGTGATGAATATTTATTGAATATTTTTTCAGGAGCTTTCTGAAAATAATTTAAATAATACAATCTCAAATATGAAATTTTATGCATATGATAAATACTTTCTTCAATCGCTTCGGGGAAAGAAAAACCATAAATGAAATACTCTCCTGTTTCATATTCTTCACTTTCCATTATATCAAATAATTCATCATATGCTTTTAAAGCTGTAGTAATATCACCGGCATAGAAAAATGACTCAGAATCATTGAGCATATCTTCCATTTCAAGGACATATTCTTCATTTGAAAAGTCTATATCTTCATCATCATAGTCGCCATATCTATCATATCTTCGATATTCGGAACGATGGAATGTATCATAATCAATGGCTTCATCATAAAACTCTCCATTCATTAGTTTTTGTCGGTATTCATTAATTTTCTTAAAAAGTTCTTCCGGTGAGAATTCCTGTTCCGTATCCTCGTGCTCATCCGGAAGGTCAGATTTACCACTTAAGAGTTGACTTATCCGGTCGAGAAATTCACGACGTTCGGAAGTAGGTACACTTTTGGCCAATTGATAGATGATATTTTTTAATGTATCAGCCGAAGCCGGGTCAATGAGTTTTTTGAGCTCATCACTAAATTGTTTAAATGTTGGTTGTCGCATCTTCAAAATTTATTTATGAAATAAAAATACGTTTTATGTCCGAAAAATACATAATTTTAAACGATTTTCTTAGAATATAAATTAATGTTTTATCGCTTTAAAACTTCCGGATAATATATAAATTTGCACACCTGAATATAGTTTTTAATTAAAATACAACACAAGTGACTGATTTCAAAAAAATACTAAAGGTATGCAGGCAAGACAGCTTGTTTACCAGGGATGTGATTGATAATAAATTGATATCTTATGCTGCATCCCATGATAACCTTGAGAGAGAGGTTATAAAACGTTTATCTCCATACAGGCATATTACAAATAAAGTTGGTAAAAACTGGACAGAAATGATTATGTCTCAGTACATAGCACACAGAATATTTAGGCAGGGAGGTTTTATTCGTAAATATATTAACCACAGTGAAATGAAATCCCTTACCAGTGAAGAGTTCCATTTTATTCATCGACAGATCAAAGTTCCCTGGAGTTTTAGTTTTAGTTTTATTCTTAATCGTCCTGAGAAGTATTTTTTTAAGATGCAGGATGTGTTATTAGGCCAATCCTATTTGTTGTATTCACCGGGCCTTGAAGATATTTTGAGTAAGGAACAGGCATTAATGTTTTTTAATCTCATATGTTTCAACGGTGAATGCTGGCAAACATACGGACCGATATCATATTACAAAGGCTTCGAACCATATGATATTGCTTTTTTTGCCTCTGAACTGGACCCTTCAATTGATATTGAAAATGGTTTAAGTATAAGTGAAAATATAGACAATAATCCTGTTCCTTATATGATGCTTTTTTCCGGGGGAAACTATCCCTTAAACATGTATGAAGATGAACAACTTGTCCAGGTCCTTGCCGAATATGACGTTGATTTTATTGATACTAAAAAACTTAGGGAAGATTTTATTGTTGAATATAATAAAGATGTGTATAAGTTGGGCCTGAAACAATGGGGCGAACATCCGCATTTTGCCTCTGCCTATTTTGACGAAAATGAAAAAATATTACTACTGTATGCTTTTACTGAACGCGGCTTTAAAGAACTGACAAAAGTTTTAATAAAACATGGTTTTAATGTTGAACAGAAGCCTTTTTTAAAAGTGAATATGTCAATGTTGGTCACAGCAAACAGTATTACAAAAAAAGAGATAGTTTTGAATGAATATGAAAATCTGTTTACTGTTAAAACGTCTCCTGAAAAGCAAAAGGAACTTGACAAAATTAATGCTTTTATGTCAATGGTCACTGATGAATTGAACCAGGGGAAACAACCTGATGTTGAAACCCTGGCAAATAAAGCTGATATTGATGTAGCTGCTGCCAAAGACCTGTTTGCTCAAATTATGAGTAAGTTTGACAACCTGAAAAAATAGCATTATAATTTCCATGAGCAATGTGGCTCACCTACTCGAAATATTCGATTCGTTCAACGGCCTTGCTTTTTAAGACAGTTTATGAATATTCAATAGTCAGTTTGCTTTTTTTATTAATTTGTAAAAATAAGATGAATAATAGATTTAACATGAAAACACAGTCATTAAAAGGAATGAACGTATTTTTCAGCTCCAACGGTGAGCCGGAAAAGATTACCTTTGATTTCAATAATTTGGGAAATGATTATAAAGAGATGGTATTGGATTTTCTTGAAGATTTATATGACCATAAAATCATTAGCGAACGTCAAAATGATGATGTTTTGAGTGAAGAGGATGCGAATCGTTTAATTCATA
>CAZVTW010000328.1:0-6822 GCA_964629805.1 uncultured Bacteroidales bacterium
ATATCCGGACATTATTTGGGTAAAAAAGTGTTAAGTGATAAATGAAAAATGCCCATTTTTCATAACTAAGTTAGCATTTCATTGTAAGGAAACCTTATTTTAAACATTTTTTCATCTTAATAGAAACTATGAATCCGTTCAGTTTTAAACATTATTAACTTGTCTCGATTTAGTTGATGAGATTATTTAAGAAGCTGATTAACAGTCATAACATATTTAATAAAGTAGAATTAGAATGAAACTTTTTTTTAGATTGATCGTTCTGTTATAAGAATTTAGTATCTTTACATGAGGTTATTACGAGATAAGACATGAATGAAAAATAAAATAAGAATTATTTTTTTTCTTTCATATAAGGAAATCTGATGTTATGAAAAATGTTATTTATATAATTTTGATGATATATTTATTTTTTCTTTCTTCCGGCAATCTGTTTTCGCAGGAAAAAGAAGGGATACATCCTGTTGTTTCTCCCGGCAGACTTTACACAACCGAAGAAGTTAAATCGAAAGTTAAAGTAGGGGGAGACGATAATATTGTTTATACAACCTTTAAAGTTAAAAGCCTAAAGGATAGTTCCTCAACAATAATAAACCCCACAGGATATTTACTTAATCCGGAATATTCATATGTGCCGATTATCTGGCTGAATGATGATTTTTTACTGTTTTCAGGAAATAATATGTCATCAACAGAAGCTTATTATATTTGGGATCAGCCAGGAAATAAAATTGTGCAGACAGTAACCAAATTTGGCGCTCAATTGGCGAAACTCAAATTTTCAACAAAAAAAAGGCTTGAGTATGTATTAAAAGAAGACAAAGTTGTTGATATAAAAGTACCCAAAACAGTTCTGAAAGAAATAAAGCAGACTGTTCAGGAGAGGAAAGAAGAAAAAAGGGAACAGGATGCCGGGCCTGAGACCACAAAAAATGTCAAATCCGGTGATTCGGGGGATGACCTGGCAGATAGTGCCCATATGGATCAAGATAAAACGACGAACACATATGAGGAGGAACCGGATTATTCTGATGCTGCTGCTGATGATGATGATGATTTGGCAGAAAGCACCGGTGAGAGGACAAATACAGGTTTTGTAGCTGATGCGGGATATCACAACACGGAAGATGAATTTCATTATCTGCTAAGTGTTATGCCTACCCCTCAACGTATTATGGTCAGTTTTGAAGATGGTGACAGACCCCTTAATATTTCAGCAAGTCCCGGTGACACAAATTATGATCTTCTTAATTCTGTTTTTGGCAATAAAAAACCGGATGAGATAGATAAGATGATAGGACATGAGTTTTTGCTGAAATATTCAGAAGAGGGTAACCGCATTGTTTTACATGATCTTAGAATGGAAGGTGGCGCCATGTCATTCCCCAAGAAATGGAAGATTGTACAGAAATTTGAAGACCAATGGGTTAAACCAAAAGAAAACGAAGAGCAAACCATACAAATAATTGAGACAGACAGTACCTGGATGATAGAATATTATTTGGGAATTGGTGGTACGGACAAATTTGAAATTCAATCAATCAATAAAATGAATTTTGGAGAAAGTTATATCATCCATGCCAAAAATCCCATTGACAGGCAGGAATATAAAATACTCATTAAGTTCATCAATTATAATGAAAACCGTCAATATTGGGTGGCCAGATGGGCTTTTCCACATCTGGAAGACCATTATTTTACCCCTGATTTTTCTGTCTGGTATCCCGAATGATAAACCCTTATCACTTCACGTCAATCAGATGTATATCATAAAAAAGGGAGGCATTAGGCGGGATTATACCACCGCCTGACCTGCCGTAGGCAATCTCCGGTGAAAGAATAAACCTGTATTTTGCCCCTTTTTTCATGAGAACAAGGCCATTCTCGAGGGCTTCCGGGAAAGGGGATTCCGATATTTTGAATTCCTCCCTGTCATTGTACAGGGCTGATGAATTGAATATGGTACCATCTTCTAAATATCCTGTAAATTCAATAACAACCTTGCTGTCGTCTTTCAGTTCATCTCCTTCGCCTGTTGTTACAACAATATATCTAAGACCGGTATCTTCAACCTCGACTGTATCTTTTCCGGAAGTATCAAAAGGTTCAACACTCACCGGCTGTTTTACTTCAAGTAATTCAATATCGTAGAGCAGGGTGGAGTAGGGGTCCCATACCCCTGCACCGGTGATTGGTTCGTAAAAAGAATCTGCGCCGAATGCCTGATCAGGCGGAATAATGACTTTATATTTTCCTCCGGTTTTCATGTATGTAACCGCTGCACTCATCCCATCAACCGGAGCTGTTTTACCGACAATAAAGGAAACATTCTTTTCTTCTGACAGGTTATATGGAGTGAATGAACCTGTGCCGGAACGATGACCTACATGATGAACTTTAATTTTAACTTTATCATTGGTGTCAGGCTGTTCTCCGTTCCCTTCACTGATGATAATATATTGTAATCCGCATGTTGTCGGAATGGTATCTTTTCCGGTCGCATCAAATGACGGGACTGAAAAACCCCAGTAATCATATTCTTCCTCACAGGACGAAAAGATGTATAAAACGCTGATGAAAATAAAAAATGTAATGAAATGTCTGACTCGCATATTCTATGGTGTTTTTATAGTTCAATATTTCAATTCAATATGAGCAAATCCCGAAATTATTTTAATAAATATATTTTTTTGTAAATAACGTCTTTTTTTTGTTTTAGAATGATGATGTATTGCCCATTCTCCAGATTTCCAAGTGTAAAAGAATCCCCTCTAATATTTTGTCTTTGTATGAACTGTCCCAGGTTGTTTAGAACTGACAATTCCCCTTTTATATTGTGTGAGAGGAATACTTTACCGGTTGTGGGATTAGGAAATAAAACAATATCCTGCTGTATCTCAGATTTTGGTATGGCCTTTTGGTCTTTATGATGGTCCTTATTGTTTTTCTCTCCAAACAGACGAATGTTATCTATTCCGATTAGGTCGCCATTCTTTCCTGAATAAGTCCATGAAAGTCTTAAAGAATCTCCTGCATAGTCATTCAGATTGACAGAGAAATAACGCCAGCCCCATGCATTTGATTTGACTGTGTCTTCATTTGTTTGTGAGTAAGATAAGGCATCCCAAAGGGTATCTTCATCTGTTTGTGTGACAACGGAAAACAACAGGTTTGCAGAATCAACCCAGGAGGTATTAAATCCGGCATAAAAAGTTATCTCCAGGGACATGTATTCATCGGTAGCAATCCAGTGTGTGATCAGTTTTTCTTGCTGCATTTCAGTATTCCAGGGACAATAGGCTGACAAACTGCTTTCACTTTCAACCACAGAAAAGGGATTTCTGTCCTGGTTTCCTGCCTGCCAGGTTTTGGCAGAATCTCCAAAAATTTCAACTGTCCAGTTATCAGGGATTCCCAGTTCAAATTTCTCATTGAGAATACTTTCAGGCTCACGGAATAGGGTTACAGACCATACTGAAGTTGAATTTCCGTTTGCAGCAGTCACTGTAAAATCTTTGGACTCACCTGGTGTAAATGAATATGCCATTCCTGAAACCGGGTAAATAGTTGCACCTGCTGAAATCTCAAAAACCGGAATAATATTTGAAAAGTCGGTTTCAAAGGGTAAGTCAGCTGTGATTGTCCGGTTTGCCGAATCCATGTTGATTTTTACATCATGTTGCTGCAATGAAAAATTTTCTATTTCAGCGAGATAGTCTTGTGAAAAAGCAACTACAATTATCTGAAACGGTTCGCTGTTGATATCAAATGGTGTGATATGAAAATGATAATAAACTGTATCAAGATACCCATTGGTCATGATCGTGTCTGTCTGACCGAGTGAATCTGTTGCATTAAAAAGCTCAAGTGATGGATGTAAAAAATCTAACTGCGATCCATATTCAAATTCCACAGAAATTGAATCATCAAGTATTTCCGGCTCTTTTGTCTGTGCTGAGAGACTGAAAGATTCTATTTCCACTGAATAATCCTCTGTTGTCCTGTTGATAATGACTGACCATTCCTGTGGTTTAAGTTCCGGATCCTCAGGATATACTTTGTAGCTAACCGGCTCTTCTCCGCTGAAATCAGTTACCGCGCCTGATTTAGGTTCAATACGGGCTTTTTTCGAAAGTTCAAACACCGGAATCAGTTCTTTCAGATTTGTTGCCCTGAAAACGGTGGCTGTGACAACATTTGTTTTAGTGTCTATATTTGGGTCTGTACTTAAAACACTTGTCCCGTCAGGAGTAAGTATATCTAAACCGGTTATTTCAGCGCCCTGCTCCGGTTCTTTCTCTTTGACAACAACCTTCCATTCCTGTTTTATCCTGGTGTCATGGGCTGTTACAGTATAAACAACTGTATCTCCAAGAATAAATTGAAGCGGCGTGCCTGATGCAGGTGATACTGTTGCGTTTGAATCCTCAGTGATAATGGTTGGGGCCAATAATGAATCAGTACTTTTGTAGTCGAGTAAAACATCAATTATGTGCTCTGATGTATCGATGACAGGTTCTTCTATCTGGGTGGCAAAGTTGAAAGAATCAATATCTGTTTCCATGCTTTTATTGCCTGAATACAAGACAACATGATCGAGTGCTACCAGGTCCCCGTTTTTACCCTGGTATTGCCAGGCGAGTTTTACTTTTTTCCCGGCAATTGAGTCATTCATAAGTATTTCTATGAATCTCCAGTTCCATGAATCTTTCCCTTGTAAGTACTGTGTTGCATTCCAGAGAGCAATCGTATCATTATTGATAATGCTGTAAAAATGCAGGTTAGCTCCGTTTTTTAGCCAGGGTTTGCTGAACCCGGCAAAAAAGTATAGACGTATAAATGTTTCACCGTGCGGAATTGTTATATCCGGGGAAATCATCCATTCGTCCTTTTCTTCTTCCGACCAGGGGCAAAGAATGGAATTATTACTGGCGGGATATATTGTACTAAAAGGTTTTTGTGGTTGTTTCATAATCCTCCAGCCGGTGTTTTCACCTGATTCTGTAGATTGCCAGTCACCGGGAATCGAATTATCGTCAAACTGTTCCTCAAAAACAGGGGGAATTGAAAAAACAGGGAATGAAAATGTTAGTTCCCCGGTTTTTGTTCCTGATTTTATCTCATTTTTTTGAGACCGGAAGTAATAACCATTTCGTTGCTGTCCGTGAGTGACAGCAAATAAAACAATTGATATAATTAAAAGTAAATATCTTTTAAACATTCTACCGGAGATACATTATTCTACATCAATAAGCCGAACGTAAAAAACCAAAGGAGAATAGGCAGGAACACTCCCAAATTTCACATCTCCGTAACCATATGTTGACTTCATAATGATATACCTGGTGTCTCCAACACGCATGCCGGAAATTCCATTTTCCAGTCCTTCAATAATCTCACCGGCTCCAAGCGTTACAGACATTGGTTCTTTTGGCGTATCAAGTGAAGTAACAAACTCCTGGTCACCCTCAAGCGAAAGATCGCTTTGAAGAATTTTACCAGAGTAATGAAATACAATTGTTGAATCTTCCCTGGCAATTTCACCAATACCTGTTTTTTGATGAATATAAAACAATCCATCCTCTGCAATGGTATCTATTTCCCAAAGTTCACTGTGTTTTGCGATATAGTCATCAATGAGTTCCTGCTCTTTTTTTTTGAGATTTTCTGTTTCTTCGTCCTGACAGGAATACATAAAACTGGAGCTAATAAAACAAAAAATGAGCGGGAACACAATGAAAGCGTATGAATTTCTTTTTGCCATGGTATTATTAATTTCTGTTTACCTGTTACATGTTGGTCACCTGCAGGAGTTCAACATCAAAAATGAGTGTAGAATAAGGGGGAATTTCATTTTGGTCTCCCTCCGGACCATAAGCCAGATAAGAAGGTAAAATAAGCCTGGCGCTTCCGCCTTCATTCATCTGGTTTAGGCCGTATTGCAATCCGTAGATTATCATACTTGTTCCCATCCGGAATGTCAGGGGCTCGTAAGACCTTTCTTCATTGTATATGCTATGTACCTGGGCTGTGTCCTTTAGATTTGTGTCAAATACTACATTTGTATACGGGAAACGGCCAGTGTAGTTAATTGCAACAATATCCGGCGCTATCGGGGAAATGCCAGTTCCTTGGGTGCCGGGAATGAAATACATGCCGTTTAAGAGTGAATCTGATGTTATATTATTTGTATCTATGTATTCCTGTATATTTTTTTTCTCTGTAAATAATTCCAGGTCAGACTCAATATTCACCATTTCCACATCATATACAACTGTTGAATTTGATGGAATATTATAATAACTATTGTTGCCAAAAGCCAGCCCTGGCGGAATGATGAATTTATATTTTGCACCGCTTTTCATATAATTCAGGCCTTCAAGCAATCCGGTGATGATGTAATCAGCGCCTAGCCGGAAGCTATATTCTTCCGAGGATTCTACCACAGTACAGTCATTTTCGAGGTAAGCAGTATAACTGAAAGTAATTTTCAGACCATTTTCTGCGGTTAATCCATTTCCTTCATCAACAACAACATATTGCAATCCTGTCTCTGTGGTGATAGTATCTTTGCCCTGTACATCAAAATGGTCCAGGAAAACATATTCATTCTCAACAGGATCGTCATCTTCACATGAATAAATCATGAAGACAGATATAAAAATAGAAATCATGAAAACAATATATTTTCGAATTGTATGCATAATTAATTTACTTTAAATATCCTGGTTATAATCTTTGGAGATTAATCTCAGGTTCTGTTATTAAAATTTTGCCAAAGGTAATAACTTCTTTGGAAATTATTATTCCACATTCAACAAT
>CAZVTW010000329.1:0-6762 GCA_964629805.1 uncultured Bacteroidales bacterium
AAACTATTGACCCAATAATACCCATCATTATCAGGCTCATAATAAAAAACGTAACAAGAAGGCCAACAATTGTGGCAAGGGTATATTTTAAAAAACTTTTCATAATTATTATTTTTTTGTTAATTCTAATTTAAATTTTTAAAGGTTATATTTAAAATGGTTAAAATAATAAAATTTTCGCAGCCTTAAAAATCTTTTTATCAAGGTTTTTTTTCATACCTTTTGGACAGAATATTTATCTTTGGATTTTCAAAAAAATATCACATGATGACAAAACCAGAACAAGCTGTAAATTGTTTCAAAACAAAGTTAAACTGTTGTCAAAGTGTTTTGTTACCATTCCTGAACAAAACACTGATGGATAACAGAACTGCCAGAATGTTATCAACATTATTTGGTTCAGGTATGCAAAACGGCTCGACATGTGGCGCTGTTACAGGCGCTTATATGGTGATAGGTCTTCATTTTGGTATGGAACATGACACGGATACAAAAGCAAAAATACAATCCATTGAAATGGCTGATGTTTTTAACAACACATTTATTGCCAAACATGAAAGCTTAGAATGTAGAAATCTGATTGGTTGCGACCTTTCTTCGGATGAAGGCAAAAAATATGCACACGACAATCACTTATTTACAACTCTTTGTCCGGCTTTTGTTGAAACAAGCGCAAAAATTCTTAATGATCTTATAAATTAGTAATACAAAACAAAAGTATAATGAAAATCAAAATTTTTATTTTTTTTATTCTAGCCGGCTTGTTCTCCTGCCAGCAGAAAAAATCGAAAGAAGAAATAGAAGCGAAAATTTCTGAATACAAAGATGAAATAGAAATTATACAGGATAAAATCGATAACCTTAATGCTGAATTACAAAATTTGCCCGGAGGATTGGATGCAAATGAGGACCGGCTTAAAGTTTCGGTTCATGAAATCCGTCCTCAAAGTTTTCACCACTATGTTGAGGTATCAGGTATTGCAGAAGCAGTAAACGAAGCTTTTATCAGCCCTGAAATCAACGGACAGATAATGAAAGTCCATGTTAGTGAAGGACAAAGAGTTTCAAAGGGGAGAATACTCATATCTTTAAGTGATGAGATTATCCGGAACAACATAAAAGAAGTTAAAACCGGACTGGAACTGGCCAGGACAATGTATAAAAAGCAAAAAAACCTTTATGAGAAAAAAATAGGTTCAGAAGTACAGTACCTTCAGGCTAAAAATAATAAGGAATCACTGGAGCAAAAACTTGCTACTTTGCATTCACAACTTGACAAATCCCAAATAAGAGCCCCTTTTTCAGGCATTGTTGATGAAATTTTTATCAAAGAAGGAGAGTTGGCTGTTCCCGGGAGACAGGTTATCAGGCTTGTAGATTTGTCAAATATGTTTATTGAGGCAGATATATCAGAGAATTTTTTGCCAAGAATCCAGTCCAATGATACTTTGACAGTTGGTTTTCCGGCATATCCTGATATTTCTTTCAAAGGGACTATCGAATTTATCGGAAATGTCATCAATCCTCAAAACAGGACATTCAGAATTAAAGTGAAGATGAAAAATCGGGGCAGTGAAATCAAGCCCAACCTCATGGCCATGATGAGTATCAATGACTACTCCGCAGATTCAGTTTTACTGGTTCCGTCGATAGTTATCAAACAGGATTTTAATGGCTCCTTTTTATATGTTGTCAGAAAATCAGATAATGGCGCTATTGCAGAAAAAAAATATGTGGAAACAGGAATGTCAGATGATGTTCATACCATAGTGTCAAAAGGAATTTCAGTCGGAGACAAGGTCATTGTTAAGGGTTACAACCTGGTAAAAGACGGCACAAAAATCAATATCCAGTGACAAGTTTATTCCTGAATCTATTGAACAACAGAGATTTTGTTTATAAATAATACAGAATATTCATTGATAAGTCATTTTATCCGGGGATTCATTGTCCTTTTATTGCTGACATGGCCAACTACTGACATCACATCCCAGGTTATGACTCTTCGCGGCATTGTTACTGACGCCGAAACACATGAACCATTACCTTTTGTAACTGTGAGCCTGGATAATGTTACAAGCTCAGGGACTATGACCGATATTCATGGTGAATTTTCAATTCAGGTTACACAATCCAAAGCAATAATTACTTTCAGCTATGTTGGTTATTATTCTTTCACAGACACAATTGATGATACTGAATATGGCGAATTGCTTCATATTTCATTTCAAAAAAAAATCCATCAAATTCAGGAGGTTGTTGTTAATGAACATACAAATCCGGCTAATGAATTAATACGTAAAGGAGTCAGATACTCAAAACGGAACAACCCGGAGCAAATTCCTTCATATTCCTGCAGATTATACAACAAAACAAGTTTTGGAGCTTCTCCGAATCGTTCATACCTCAGCCAGGAAGAATATGACAGGATAAAAAAAATGACTGATTCAACACACCTGCTACTGATAGAATCTGTCGTGAATAAAAGATATATACGTCCCGGTAAGTATGAACAAAAGCTGGAAGGATTGAAAGTATCAGGATTTAAAAAACCCACTTTTGCTCCTTCTGCAACCGATATACAACCATTTCATTTTTACGATAATTATCTTGTCATATATGATAAATCTTATCTGAATCCCATTAGCAGAAATAGCCAAAAGAAATATATCTTTGAGTTGGCAGACACCTTATTTATTGATAATGACACCACATATGTCATAGGTTTCAGGCCAGGGAAAGGAAAAAACTTTGATGGACTCAGGGGACAAATTCAACTCACTACAAATAAATATGCTATCAGGTCAATTTCCGCTTCCCCAGCAGATAGTTCAGGACTTGTTGATATTGCAGTCCATCAGCATTATCGATTTGTTGATTCATCATACTGGTTTCCTGTCGAACTATCATTTGAACTTCGATATAAAAAGTATCCCGGAAAAAAAAACAGACTTGTCATGAAAGGAGTAAGTTATGTCAGGGATGTCAACTTTAATATTCCCAAAACTGAATTTAACCCACAAGAAGAAAACTTACTTTTACTTTCCGATTCGGCATATAACAGGACAAATCGATACTGGGAAAATAACAGGTTTGTCAATTTATCATCAAAAGACAGCACCTGTTACACAATCATTGACAGTCTTGGAGAAGTTAAAAATTTTGACAAAAAATTTTATTGTATGGGCCGTTTGTTTGAAGGAAATGTTCCTGTATCAATTTTTGATATTCCCCTGATTTCTTTATATGATTACAATGTTTATGAGGGAAATCGATATGGATTTGGCTTGCAGACCAATGACAGGTTATCAGAACATTTAGAGGCAGGGGCGTGGTTTGCATATGGAACAAATGATTCGGCATGGAAAAAGGGAGGCCATATTGATTTCATATTTGATGAGCTAAAAAAAAACGTGTTGTCCCTGTCGTATCGAAAAGATGTATCAGAACCGGCAGAAAAAATCACAGGTATTTATGAACCTAAAAATTATCTCCGTTCGTTTATGAGTCCTGAAAAAGAGCAAAGTGAATGTTTTTCAGCATCATATACATTCAGACTCCGGTACCTGACTACCAGGTTAACCTTGCAAAGGGAACACGTGCATAACAGTTTATATTCAACACCAGGCAATAATGTTGAAAATAGGTTTAAAAACATATCCTTCACTGAATGTATTTTAAAAATCAGGTATGCTTACCAGGAAGAACTTATCCCGTTTTTCGGAGAATATTATTCCAATGGTTCGGATTATCCAATCATATCTGCCTGGTTTATCAGTGGCAGGTATTCTGTTTCAAAAACAAACAAAGCCTATACTAAAACAGGCATTTCAATTCACCATGAATGTACACCTTTGCATCTTGGGAACGTATCGTTCAGATTAGAATCCGGACTGGTATTTGGCGAAGCACCATATACCAAATTGTATGCTGGTATTGGGAGTTATGACAAAAATAATCCCTATTATGTGAAAAATACATTTAACACAATGGGTTTGTTTGAATTTACGACAGATAAATATGTAAATGTATTTATTTCTCATAATTTTGGAAAGTTATTATTGAATAATAGGTTTTTGAAACCTGAAATCGTGTTATTAAACAATTTTGGATATGGCTGGTTAGATACATCCAAAGAATATATTGATGATAGATTTCAGGACTATAATTACGGATTTTTTGAAACAGGCGTTATGATTAACAATATTGTCAGAATTAATGTCTTTAATTTTGCCTATCTGGGGCTTGGAGGCGGGGCTTTTTACAGGTATGGAGCATATTCACACAGTCAAATGAATAAGAATATTTGCTTTAAGTTAGGTATAGGACTGACTTTATAAAAGAACAACAAAAAATTTTAAACATGGCAAAAAAATCAACAATCAGGGAATTTAAACTTACAACATTTGCCCTGAAAAACAGGAACACAGTTTTACTTGTGATCCTTATGATAATCGCTTTTGGTGTATTATCTTATGACAATCTTCCAAAAGAATTGTTCCCGGATGTTAAATTCCCGACAATACTTGTTCAGACCACCTACCCTGGTAATCCACCGGAAGACATAGAAAACCTGATTACACGGCCTCTTGAAAAAGAGTTAAAAGCTGTGAAGGGAATAAAAGAACTTCGTTCAATATCCGTACAGGATGCTTCAATGATTTTTGTGGAATTCTCATTTGACAAGGAAATTGATGAGGCCCTTGCTGATGTAAAAGATGAAGTAGATAAAGTCCTCAGTGAATTACCCAATGATTTGTTGACTGATCCCCAAGTGATGGATGTGGACTTTTCCGAATTTCCAATTCTCAATATCAATTTATCGGGAGATTTTAGTGTTGATGAACTGAAGGAATATGCAGACTACCTCCAGGACGAACTGGAAACAATTTATGAAGTGTCGAAAGTTGAGATGAAAGGGATCAATGAAAAAGAAATCCAGATAAATGTGAATCCGCATAAACTCGATGCCCTTCAACTCTCTTTCCGCGATATAGAAAATGCTGTTTCATCAGAGAATGTTTCAATTTCAGGTGGTGAAATCCGAATGGGAGATACCCGGCGTGCTATCAGGGTTATTGGAGAATTTGAAGAGGTGGAGGAAATGGAAGATATCATTGTGAAAAACGAAAACGGCAAAATTGTCTACCTTAAAGATTTAGCCGATGTTGTGGATGGTTATGAAGAGCCAAAAAGTTTTGCACGCGAAAACAGACAAACGGTGGTTTCACTCCAGGTGATAAAAAAAAGCGGTGAAAACTTACTGCGAGCAACTTCACAGGTTTTTGAAATCATTAAAACATCTAAAGAGAAAGGATTTATTCCGGAAAATCTATCTATTTCATACACAAATGATCAATCCAAAATGATCAAATCACAATTAAGCAATCTTGAAAACAGTATGATTATCGGAGTGTTATTTGTTGTTCTTGTGCTGTTTTTCTTCCTCGGAATGAGAAATGCCCTGCTCGTTGGTTTTGCTATACCCATGTCAATGCTCCTGTCCTTCGTCATCCTTGGCACTATGGGAGCAACCATCAATATGATTATTCTGTTTTCACTCATTTTAGCCCTGGGGATGCTGGTAGACAATGCCATTGTTGTGGTCGAAAATATCTACCGGTTTGTTGATCAGGGATATGAAGTGAGGCGTGCTGCCTGGCAGGCTGTCGGAGAAATTGCCATGCCCATCATCTCATCCACAGCAACAACCCTGGCCGCTTTTTTTCCACTCCTGTTTTGGGACGATCTCATGGGTGAATTCATGAAATACCTGCCTATTACGTTGATTATTGTACTTTCGTCATCCCTGTTTGTTGCACTGGTTATCACACCAGTTGTTGCTACACGGTTTATCAAAAGCAATTCAAAAGTTAAAAAAGAAAACAAAAAATTACTTAGCCTCATAGCATCCGGATTCGTTGTCCTGTCATTACCTTTTTATCTCGGTGGCATATACACTATTGCTAATTTACTGGTGATTGCTGCTATATTTGTTTTTCTTCACGTCCTTATCATGAAAAGAATTGCTGAATGGTTTCAGTACGTATTTCTCAGATGGCTTGAAAATGTATATTTAAGACTTATCAGATTCACACTTACCGGTCTGAGACCTTACTTTTTTCTTGGTTTGACTGTTATACTTTTATTTTCAACCATTGTGTTTTACTTTCTTAGTAAACCAAGTATACTATTTTTTCCTGATAATGAGCCCCAATACATCAACATATATGCAGAGCTCCCTGTGGGCACTGATGTAACAGCTACTGATTCTGTCATGAAGCAGATAGAAAATAAATTATATGCCACCATTGATCCTTATGATCACATTGTTGAATCAGTATTAACAACTGTTGGGAAAGGTGTACAACGGGAAAATGAATTCAGCCTGGGTAATAACCCGAATAAAGGAATGATCACAGTCAAATTTGTTGATTATGAAGACAGAGGAGGCATCAATACATCAGACATTATGAAAGAATTGACAAATACTTTTCATAACAGTTACCCCGGGATCGAGTTCTTCCTTGAGAAAAACTCAATGGGCCCACCTGTAGGAAATCCTATAAATGTACAGCTTAGCGGAGAAAAAATGCCGATGCTTATACAAATATCAGATACACTTATCCAAATGATAAACCAGGCTAATATTCCGGGCATTGAGGGACTTAAAATAGATGTTGAAACAGGAAATCCGGAAGTCCGGGTTAACATTAACCGCGAAAAAGCCAGGCGATATGGCCTATCAACAGCACAGATTGC
>CAZVTW010000330.1:0-6761 GCA_964629805.1 uncultured Bacteroidales bacterium
ACAACAAGCGGGTAAAACCGAATGCCTTGCTTCTTGGGCGCATTGCAACTTGAATTCCCTTTTACTATCTTTATTCCAGTACGAAACTTAAAAATCTAATCCAGCGGCACTCGCTTTACCCGCGGGATCGTTGTAGGCAATTTTAGAAAACACACAATATATAGATATGACTGAAGAGAAAAAAGAGAAAGAATACTTGTTTACACTTCTTAAAAAAGTTGACTTAAAGCTATCTGAAATTAACGAAACTATCCGATTGAAAAGCGACGAGGTGGCTTCTATGAATAAGCATATGCAAGAGCATAAAACAGATATGGACCATCTTGAAAAAAACAATATGCGTGAAGCTGTTTTTAACTTTTCATTACAAGGGGAACATAGCGTTGAAAACAGAAAAAGACTTATCAGACTTAAAGATACAGCCTATTTTGGAAGAATTGATTTTAAGGAAAGTCAATCGAGTGAGTTAAAAAACATTTATGTTGGCGTTCATAATTTCCAAGATACTGAATCAAATAAAAATTTAGTGTACGATTGGCGAGCACCTATTTCAAGTCTATTTTACGACTTTGAATTAGGCGAAGGATACTACGAAACACTTTCGGGTATAATTAAAGGAAACATCTCACTAAAAAGACAATTCCGAATTCGAAACGGAGAAATGGAATATATGCTTGATACCGATCTAACTATTCACGATGAAGTGCTTCAAAAGGAATTGAATCAGGCATCGAGTGCCAAAATGAAAAACATTGTAGCAACCATTCAAAAGGAGCAGAACGCGATCATACGTAATGAAGAAGCTCGACACCTTATTATACAAGGCGTTGCAGGTTCTGGGAAAACTTCAATTGCTTTGCACCGTATTGCATTTTTGCTTTATCGTTTTAAAGATACAATTAGTTCGGAAGATATTTTAATCGTATCACCAAACAAGGTTTTTGCAAGCTATATTTCAAACGTACTTCCCGAATTGGGCGAAGAAACCGTAGCAGAAACCAGTATGGAAGAAATTGCCAACGAAATATTGGAATATCAAGTAAAATTTCAATCGTTTTTTGAACAAGTAGCTGAATTATTAGCAAAAAATGATACTAAATTTATTGAGCGAATACAATTCAAATCGTCTTCTGAAATATTAAAAAAACTTGATGAATACGTTAATTACCTTGAAAATGAAGGTTTTAATGTTACCGATATAACAGTAAAAGGCAAACCTGTTCCAGCTTGGTTTATTCGAGATACTTTTAAAAGGTACATACGTTTGCCTTTGCTAAAAAGGTTTAATGAAGTTGTTAGAGAGATAGTTGAAAGTGTTTTCAGACACTACAGAGTAGAAATTCAATACAAAGACCGAACAGATTTGCACAATGCCATACGCAAAATGTTTCCGTCGTACAACCCAAGAATGTTGTATAAAGGTTTTTATGAATGGTTGGGTAAACCGACATTATTAAAAACAAAGGCAGGCAATACATACGAATGGAGTGATGTTTATGCTTTCATATATTTAAAATCACGTTTGGAAGGAATAAAATCAAATCCAAAAGTAAAACATTTGGTAATTGATGAAATGCAAGATTATTCCGAAGTACAATATAAAGTTTTGAGTATGCTTTACCCATGCAAAAAAACCATTCTGGGCGATATAAACCAATCGGTTAATCCGTTTAGTTCATCAAATTTATCGGTTATAGAAAAAGTATTCAGCGATGCAACTACAATGACTATGAATAAAAGTTACCGTTCTACTTATGAAATAACCCAGTTTTCAAAACGTATAAATCAAAAAAAAGATATTGAAGCCATTGAAAGGCACGGAGAAGAACCAAAACTTATTTTGTGCAAAAACAGTAAGGATGAAATAGAAGCAATAAAATCATTGATTAATCAATTTGAAAAGAGTGAATTTAATTCATTAGGGATAATCTGTAAAACCCAAAAACAAGCCGATTCTTTATATGAAGAATTAAAACCTATCTATTCCATTAATTTGTTAAACGCAGGGAGCGTTGCTTTTGGCAAAGGAATCGTTATTACAACCGCTCATTTGGCAAAAGGATTAGAGTTTGATAAGGTAATTGTGGCGTTTTGTACGGACAAAAATTACCAAACTGAACCTGACAAACAAATGCTGTATGTCGCTTGTACACGAGCCATGCACAAGTTGTTTTTGACGTATACGGGCATGGTAAGTAAACTAATTGCATAATAGAATGAATTGTACGCTATGCGATACCATTTTAGACAGCCATGCTGATGATTATTATTTCATTTGCGGCACTTGCGGAGCTTATGTAAAAGATAAAAAATACTTTATCGACAGTAAACAAGAGAAAGAAAGGTACGAAGAACACAACAATGATGTGTCGGATGTTCGTTACCAAAATTTTACATCTCCAATAACAAGTGCGATTCTTACAAACCAGAATAAAGAGCAATTTGGCTTAGATTATGGTTGTGGAACGGGACCTGTAATATCAAAACAATTAATTGACAAAGATTATCAAGTAGAATTATTCGACCCATATTTCTTTCCAATTTACGATAATTTGAATTTTCAATACGATTATATTTTTAGCTGTGAAGTATTTGAACATTTCTACAATCCAAAGCAAGAAATAGAAAAGTTGGTGCAAATATTAAAACCCGACGGACGACTTTATATAATGACACATTTATATAATCCTGATTTTGATTTTAAAAATTGGTATTACAGAAACGACCCGACTCATGTATTTATCTATACTCTGAAGACAATTGAATTTATCACAAAGAAACATAACTTGATAGTAGAAAAAATAACAAATAATTTGATAATAATGAAAAACTGCCTACAACACGCGGTCATAAAACATTGCGCGGATAGTGCTATATTTGAACGAAATAACATTTAATCAACGGCTTAGTGGGCTGATAAGTTTGTGTCTCAAAATGCGCAACGTTTCATGCCGCAAACGTTACCGCCAAGTGTAAAAAGACAGACGACAGTACCAAAATAGAAAGTAAACCATTGTGAAAGGACAGGTAAACCAAATATTGAAAAGCCCAAAGAGCCGAAACTTAAGCCGACCTGATGTTTTTATTTTTTGCCCAACGCACATTTTTTAAAACAATTACCAACCCACATTGCACATAACTTGTCCCGATTTATAGGGATTGCCAAAGCCCCACGAGCCAAAGACTACAACCAAAGCTTTGTCAAAGAGTGCAATTTATCCAGCGCACCGAAAAAAATTCAAAAATATTTGGTAGATTTAAAATTATTTCGTTTATTTGCGAAATAAAGAAATTAAATAGTTGATAATGGAAAACAAAATCGATTTTTCAAAAGAAATACGGGAAATGGCTAGAATTACCAAAGCTATGGGACACCCGGTTCGTTTATATATTTTGCAAAAATTATCTAAAATGAATTCCTGTTGTTACAGTGGCGATCTGGTTGATGAGTTACCGGTTGGACGTTCAACCCTCTCTCAACATTTGAAGGAGTTAAAATATGCCGGACTTATTCAGGGAGAAATAGAACCCCCTTATATAAAATATTGTCTGAGCCGTGAAAATTGGGAGCAGGCAAAAATGATGTTCAATCAATTATTCAACGAAAATCACGAGTTATGAAAATATTAATTTTATGCACAGGCAATAGCTGCCGTAGCCAAATGGCTGAAGGTTATCTGAAATCATTTGATAATAGGCTCGAAGTTCATTCTGCCGGCACACAACCCGGCGGACAGGTACATCCAAAAGCTGTAAAGGTTATGAAAGAAGAAGGCATTGATTTGAGCCATAATGAACCTAAAGCTGTATCCGAATTTTTAAACGAGGAATTCGACTATGTCATTACGGTATGCGATGGCGCCAAAGAAAGTTGCCCTGTTTTTACCGGGAAGGTTAAAAACCGCTTGCACATAGGTTTTGAAGACCCTGCTGAAATTACAGGAAGTGAGGATTTTATTTTATCGGAGTTTCGCAAGATACGTGATGAAATCAAAAGAGATTTCAAAAAATTTTACAACGAACAAATAAAACCACAGTTGTAATGGCAATAACAAAAAAATTATCGTTTCTCGACCGATATTTGACCCTTTGGATTTTCTTTGCTATGGCTTTGGGGATAGGTTCTGGCAGGTTAATTCCGGGTATGGCTGATTTTTGGAACAGCTTGAGTAGCGGAACTACAAATATTCCCATTGCCATCGGTCTTATTGTAATGATGTATCCGCCACTGGCAAAAGTAAAATACGAAGAATTAAAAGACGTATTCAGAAATCGGAAAATATTATTGCTTTCCTTGGTTCAAAACTGGGTTATTGGCCCTGTTTTAATGTTTTTTCTTGCCATCGTGTTTTTACATGATTATCCACATTACATGGTTGGCTTAATAATGATTGGTTTGGCACGCTGCATTGCCATGGTTATTGTTTGGAACGATTTAGCGAAAGGCGATACTGAGTATGCAGCCGGACTGGTAGCTTTTAATAGCATTTTTCAGGTATTGTTTTTTTTTATTTATGCCTGGGTGTTCATTACTATATTGCCCGGTTATTTCGGGTTGGAAGGGAGCGTTGTTGATGTTACCATGGGACAAATTGCTGAAAGTGTTTTTATTTATCTCGGCATCCCGTTCCTGGCAGGAATGCTTACACGTTTTGCCTTAATCAGGGTGAAAAATAAAAATTGGTATCAACAGAAATTTATCCCGAAAATAAGCCCTCTAACACTGATTGCTTTGCTTTTTACAATATATGTTATGTTTTCGTTAAAAGGCGATTACATTGTTAAACTGCCGCTTGATGTTGTTAGGATTGCGATACCCCTGGTCATTTATTTTGTGGTCATGTTTTTTATTTCTTTCTTTTTAAGCAAGAAATTTGGAGCTGATTATTCAAAAACCACAACACTATCATTTACTGCTGCCAGTAATAATTTTGAGCTGGCTATTGCCGTGGCTATTGCTGTTTTTGGGATTAATTCAGGAGAAGCTTTTGCAGCAGTAATTGGCCCCTTAGTGGAAGTACCGGTTTTAATTGCTCTGGTAAACGTTGCATTAAAAATGAAAGTAAAATATTTTTCCAAAGAGTGTTCTACAGATTTATGCTAATTATTTGTTAAACAATAAAAATATAATAATATGGAAATTAAAATTCTCGGGACAGGTTGTCCAAAATGTAAAACCCTTGAGAAACTAACAAGGGAAACAGTAGAAAAAGAAGGCATTGATGCCAATATTACAAAGGAAGAAGACATTATGAAAATAATGGAATACGGGGTTATGCACACACCGGGACTTGTTATTGACGGCAAAGTTGTTTTTTCAGGCCGGGTGCCTTCTACCAAAGAACTTAATGATTTATTAACCAATAAAAAATAGTCTTATGAAAACAATCAAATTGATTTCTCTTTTATTCGTTATGGTAAGCATGAGTGTCTCTTGTACAGGCCAAATTGATAAAAATGAAAATACATCAGTAAAAAAAGCTGATGATGTTCAGGTTTACTATTTCCATAATGCAAGAAGATGTGCCACCTGTAAAGCTGTTGAATCCGAATCAAAAAAGGCGGTCGAAGAACTATATGGCGATAAAGTACCCTTTGTAGCTTACAACCTTGAAGAAGAAAAAGGAGAACAAAAAGCTAATGAATTAGGTGTTTCCGGGCAAACTTTGCTTATTGTAAGCGGTGATACGAAAATGAACATCACCAATGAAGGGTTTATGAACGCACGAAATAACCCGAACAAGCTTAAGCAAGTTATCAAGGATAAAATTGACCCACTTTTGTAAAATTGAAAGGATAAGTTTACTTTATTAATGAGTGAACTTATTCTTTAACTTAATTTTTGACTTATGGAAGAGTTTCTGCAAAATTTAATGAGCAATAGCTCATTGCCAAGCGTTACAGCTTTTATTCTTGGTTTAATGACAGCCATAAGCCCGTGTCCGCTTGCAACCAATATTACTGCTATTGGGTTTATCAGCAAAGATGTGGAAGATAAACGCAGGGTTTTTATGAATGGCCTCATATACACTGCAGGTCGTGCAATTGCTTACACGCTTTTGGCTGTGATTATTTTTATCGGTGCCGACCAATTTGAAATTTCCGGTTGGTTTCAAAAATATGGAGAAAAAATTGTCGGGCCACTATTAATTCTTATTGGGTTACTAATGCTTGATATTTTAAAAATAAAATTTCCGGGAGTTGGTAATTTGACAAAAAGATTTCAAGAAAAGTCTAAGCATACCTACTGGGATGTTTTATTATTAGGGATTTTATTCGCTTTGGCATTTTGCCCTTACAGTGGTGTGCTTTATTTTGGCATGTTAATTCCGATGACAGTCAGTAGTGCCACCGGGCTTTATTTACCAATTATTTTCGCTATCGCAACCGGAATTCCGGTTATCATTTTTGCCTGGCTGATTGCCTATACCGTTTCAGGAGTCGGAAAAGTATATAACAGTTTGAAAACTTTTGAAATATGGTTCAGGAGGGTAATATCTGTTGTATTCATTGGCATTGGTGTTTATTATGTAATAGTGATTTATTTTTAATATTTTTTTGATATGCATTTCGTGGTTTTGCGAAATATAAAACTAAATTTATAATGGAAAAGAAAAAAGAATTTAAAATATTGGCATGGATAGTAGCCGTTTTTGTGTTTGCCTATTTTATGCCAATAGAAAGCGCGAGGTTTAAAGAAGCCATCATGGCCATGTTTGACCTGGCCAAATGGTATGCACAGGAACATGTGATTTTATGCT
>CAZVTW010000331.1:0-6754 GCA_964629805.1 uncultured Bacteroidales bacterium
TGCTAATTAAAATAAAAAGCCTTACAGAAATCTGTAAGGCTTTGATTTTGAAGTGGGAACTACTAGATTCGAACTAGTGACCCTCCCGACATTGTATGTCGGGATGCTCTGTCCCAACTGAGCTAAGCGCCTTTCTTATTTTTTATCAAAGAAATTATCCTGTCCTTGTTTTTCCATGCCTTTAATTGTGCCTCTCTGAGCAAAGCTTCTTTTTTTGTATCGAATTCTTCAGAATATACAAGCTCCCAAGGCTTACCATTTGAAGTGAACCCTTTTTTGCTGCGGTTATGCTTAGAGAGCCTATCCTGAATATCAGAGGTATATCCGATATAAAATTTGTCGAGTTTTACGGAATGAACAATATAAACGAAATACATGCTAATTAAAATAAAAAGCCTTACAGAAATCTGTAAGGCTTTGATTTTGAAGTGGGAACTACTAGATTCGAACTAGTGACCCCCTGCTTGTAAGGCAGGTGCTCTGAACCAACTGAGCTAAGCTCCCATATATCTTTTATCTACAAGAACGTTTTATCTTGCTCCTCTTAAAAAGCGGTTGCAAAAGTAAAACTTTCTTTTCTATTTCCAAAAGAAAATTGAAAAATCTGGGTGTTTTTTCGATTTTTTCTAATGAAGCGCTATCCCTGAGGAGTGTCTCTGTGTAATGAGTCCACTCCGGGAAGTCCATTTATCGCCAAACGCTCCGTTATTTGAAATTTTAGAGTATTCATTACAGTCAGTTAACTCCGGTTCAAAAATTTCAAATGCCCCCGACATTTTATTTACGAGGGCAGGCTTGATTGTGACGAAAATCTTACTTCCCGGATTGGACTCATGTAACAGCGATGAGATGGATTCTTTCTACACCCTAATGTTGTTTTATCTCAAACGGAAGTTCAAGAATACTCTTAAATTCTTTTCCCCTGGATTTCATGAGTTCATCATCTTGCTTATAATACCACACAACCTTAACATCCTTTCCTTTGGAAGCGATGGATTCAAACTCTATGAGAATTTCTACAAGCTTTTTTGCTGATGACGAATTTAAATATTCAAGGTTAATATTCACGATGGATGATTTATTCGGTTCAGAAATGTATTGTTTTACCCATTCATGAACAGGGTCAAAAAATTTGAGTGCATTTTCCGGTATGGATCGTCCGGATATTTCCATTTCACCGGTTTCTTTATCAAGAACAACTTTCGGTGATTCTTCCGTTGAGTTTATTTCCAGTCTTTCTAATGCCATAAGTATGATTACTATTGGGTTGATGTTTTATTGTCAGGGTATCAGCTATTTTCTATAAATTCGAAATCCAGGGAGAGAATACTGTCCAGTTCTTCTCCTTTTTCTTTTATGATATCATCATCAGCATCATAGTACCATCTTATTTTTACAATATGATCCTGATTATGATTAAGAGCCTCCAGCTCTGTCAGCATTTCTGCTATTGCCCTGATAGAGGCAGAATTCAGGTATTCGAGCTGAAATGTCAGGATTGTTTCAGGATTAGGTGCTCTAAAGTATTCCTGAAACCAGTCATTGATTTTATCAAAAACCAAAGGGGGATTAACCAGAAGCAGACGACCGGAGAATTCAAACCTGTTTGCCTCCTGATCGAGGGCAACAAGTATTTTTCCGGATTCAGATTTTATTGAAAGTTTTTCTGGCATTTCTCCTATGTATTAAAGCTTTACAATGAGTGAAAAAAACACTTTGCCATTGTCTTTTTTATATGTTGCCTGCAATTTGTCACTGCTTTCTCTGGCAATATCTATCAAACCAAGACCGGCACCATGCTCTGTAAGTGTTCCTCCCCGCAAACGCTTTTTGTATAAATCAGATAACTCTTTTTTGTTCAGTTTGTTCATTAAATCAATATTAGACTCAAGTTTTTCCTGCTCATGGGGGTATATATAATTTCCTGCTCCGATAAAATAGCCTTCTTCTTTTTTTCCGATAATAAAAAGTCCCTCCCTTGTTCCATTCTGTGAATAAGCATGTTTACTAATATTCTGCAATATTTCAAGCAGGACAAAATAAGCTGTTTTTTTTACTGTGAGTGTAATATCAAGTTCCTGCATGTTGCGTTCAACCATTTTTAGGACAGGCATAACTGTTTCCTGTGTGAAATTGTCTTTATGAACAAGATAGATATTTCCTTTTTTCACCAGTTTATTCAATATTTTAGCCCGTTCAACGGAAGGCAGAATCTCATCCTGTTGTTGACTGCCTACATTTTTTAGCTTTATCTGCAGAAAAAAGAAAGAATACTGATCGTCTATTTTTTCAAAATCGTAGCGTAGTTTACGGCCTGACTTTCTGGCCATTTCAATGAGACCCAAACCAGCTCCGCCTTTTTCGGATAATTCACGGGTTGTAAGTATTTCACGCCTGAGCATCTTGAGTTCTTCAGCAGTAAGTTCATTGACATGGTCAAGTTTTTCTTTGAGGATATCAACATGATCAGAGGTAATAAGATTGCCCGACGTTATCAAATAATAAGACCCGCAATTTCTCATAGCAAAGAAATTGGGATTTTTCAGGAAAACGGCATTCTGTTGAAGGCTTTCACCATGCCGGACAATGTTTTGGAAACATTCTGCCAGGAGAAAATTCACTTTTTTTCTTATTTTTGACAATTCACCATTGTTGTTGATATTATTTTCACTCACATCAATCAGTATGCTGGTGATATCGTCTGTAAAGTTCCCGTGGTAAATAAGTCCGAAGTTATCACTCCTGAACTGGTTGAAAAAATTATATATAACATGTAGCTGCATAATGCAATATTCCTAAAAATTGATTAACCTTCACAAATTAAGGCAAAAAATTACAATTTCGTAAAATTCAGCATTAAATTTACAACAAATTTTTTAATTATTATCTTTTACTTGTATGACGACAGATTATTATCTTGTTTCTATTTCAGTAATAACAATACTTAGTTATTTACTGACTTCCCTGATGGTTCGGTTTCGAATTATTAAACTATTACAGCACAGAAGAATATGGAATTCAATTTTGCTTATAACATTTTTTGTAAGCGCTCTTCTCGGCCTGCTGCTTACAATACAAATTAATTATAAATTAGAAATTCCTTATATTGATCAGATACTTATTCTGCATGTTGACTTTGGCATTACAATGTCTGTCGTCGGTATTATTCATTTTTTTTGGCACCGCCGATATTACGGTAAGATACTGAACTCCTTCAAATCTTCGGAGAGAGACCGGAAACAGAAAGCCCCTCTTTGGGACGAGGCTGACGAAACGCGGCTTGAATGGCCATATGGAAAAATAATGATACTAGTCGCATTGTTTTTATTGGGTTTCAATTCTATGTATTCACAGATTATCGCATTACGTGAATTTCTTACTGTATTCTCCGGTAATGAACTTACAATTGGTATTGTTTTGTCAATCTGGATGTTACTGACAGGAACAGGGGCCTATTTTGCCAAGTTCATCAGGATAAAAAAACCAAAACAATCATTTATTTTTATTCTCAGTGTATTAGCTTTTTTGCCTTTTATCAGTATTTTTTTTCTCAGCTACCTCCGAAATATCATTTTCCTGACCGGAACAATGCTCAACATCCTTCAGATTATTCTTTATGCTGTTATACTTCTTGCTCCGCTGTGTCTGGTTATTGGCTATACATTCATATTCCTGACAGGTCTTTATAAAAGGGTGTCGGAACAAGAACATATCATCGGGATGACTTATTCTGTCGAATCTGCCGGAAGTCTTGCCGGCGGTCTCATTTTCAACCTGTTTGTTGTTTTCTTCCTGACGTCCTTTCAGTCACTCATTGTTCTTGCTTTGACAGCAAGTTTGGTTATCTTATGGTTTTTGTTTCTTTTTAAGTACAAAAAGTCAATTCTGCTGTATCTGGCCGGAATAAGTATTTTTTGTGCTTTATTTTTTGTGAATATTGACAAACAGGCAAAAGAAGGGCAGTTCCCAAATCAGGAAATTGAAGAACAGATATATACACCATATGGCAATATCACCATCACAAAACAGAATGAGCAGCTTAATTTTTACGAAAACAATGTCCTGCTGTTCAGCACAGGGAATTATATTGTTGATGAGGAATCAGTCCATTATGCTATGTTGCAACATGACAACCCTCAACAAGTACTGATGATTTCGGGTGGACTTAGTGGTAAATTTTTTGAGATTGCGAAATATAATCCCCGGCAGATTGACTATCTTGAACTGAATCCCGGCATGATTTCCTCAATCAGGAAATATATTTCTGAGGATACCATTCAATCTCTGCGGATTATCAAACGTGATGCCAGGTTGTTTCTCCATGAGACAGATAATCTATACGATATTGCCATGGTTAATCTGCCGGAACCTTCAACAGCGCAGATAAACAGGTTTTATACCTATGGTTTTTACTCCCTTCTCAGAACAAAAATGACTGATAATGGGGTAGTAGCTTTCAGCCTGCCGTTTTCTGTTAATTATCTTGATGAACAAGCGCTGAATATGGTATCTGTCCTTCATAAAACCTTATCTTCCTGCTTTAAGCATGTTTTGATTATTCCGGGCGAAAAATTGTATTTTCTGGCTTCTGACAAGCTACTCACAACAGAAATCAGCCGTAAAGTGGTTGAAAAAGGTCTTGACAACAAGTATGTCAACCGGTATTATATACTGGATGATCTGATGAAGCAACGCTCAGAGCAAGTTCACGGGCAAATTAAACAGGATGTGGTAATGAATTATGATTTCAAACCAATTTCGTATTTGCAAGGTCTGAGAACCTGGCTCGGTCATTTCCGGGTGAACTATTACCTGGCAGGCGCTATTGTGTTGGGTTGTATTATTGCGTTGCTGTTTTTTCTCAATCCCCTGAGACTTGGAATGTTTACCATTGGCATGACCAGCGCTTCTGTTGAGTTCCTGATTTTGATCTCTTTCCAGGTAATTTACGGATATGTGTATTTTATGATGGGACTCCTTGTCACAATTTTTATGGCTGGTCTGGCACTGGGGGCAAAATTACAGCCCAAAATTATTCAAAGACCTGGTATTCGTTTTTTTTCAGGCCTTCAGATTTGTTTTGGATTATTACTGTTTTTTTTGCCAATGGTTATATTCTTCACCAGGAGTATTCAAAGCCAGCAAGCCCTGGTACACGGAATTTTCTACTTGTTCATGTTTATCAGCTCATTTGCAACAGGTGTGGCGTTTTCTGTCGCATCCGGGATAAAACTTCTCCATGTAAAAAGTCAGACAGCAAATGTTTACTCCGCTGATTCTTTTGGCGCTTCATTGGGCATTATATTATCATCCATCATTTTATTTCCGCTTCTTGGGATGGAAAATACCGGTATAGCCCTGGCAGTTGTAAATGTTATTGTTGGTGTTTTTGTTCTTTTCACTCACAGGAAGCGTTAAAAGCCACGAAATTGCCGGAATTTTTATATTTGATAATTATCTTATAGCTTTGAAAGCTCATTTGATAATTTATGATACTATTTTTTTAAAAAAAGAAACAGAAGAAACAGGCATCCGGGTTTAATCGAGAGCCGGTCCCGCCCGACCCGGTCGGGAATTGAACAATTAATTGAAAATTAATTAATTCGTGTTAATTTGTAAATCTTCCCGACCTTCCCGACTTTTAGGACGGGACAAGTTGTGGACAAAAATATTCGCGGACAAAATCTAAACGTATGAAAACAATATTATTCATAGGTTTTGGCGGGTTTGCCGGAAGTGTGGCCCGGTATTATGTATCTAAACTCAATCAAATACCCTTTCTGCATTATCTCCCCTTTGGTACTTTTGCCGTAAATATCCTGGGAAGTTTTATTTTGGGCTTTTTAACCGGTATTGCAGACAGGGGAAATATTTTGACACATGCCTGGCGCCTGTTTTTAATGGTTGGTTTTTGTGGTGGATTTACAACATTTTCGACATTCACAAACGAAAACCTCACCATGATGCGAAACGGGCAGATTGAAAACCTGATTGTTTACACTGCTGTTAGTGTTTTTACAGGTTTTTTGTCTGTTTACCTTGGTTTTCAATTTTCTAAAGCTCTATAAGAAATGGATACAACAAAAAATACTGTTAAACTATGCCTGTATGCCAGTACAACAGATAAAATTAACGGCAGGCTTTTCTATGAATATATTATCCTCAAAGCGCGTAAAGAAGGCCTTTCCGGAGCTACTGCCAGGAGAGGGATTATGGGGTATGGCGCCAGCAGTAAAATTCACACCTCTAAATTCTGGGAGTTAACAGAAAAACTCCCTGTTGTCATAACCATTATTGATGAAGAGATGAAAATTGAAGCTTTTTACAAAAGCATTGAATCTGATTTGCTGGTCATGCCAAAAGGTTGTCTTGTTACCAAAGAGATTGTAGAAGTGAAGCTTCATAAAACAGGAAAAAAAAATGAAAGATTTACAGATTAATTCACTCCGCTCAGGGGGAATCATTACAAATTATTTTTGTTCATCGAAGTGTAAACATTGTTTGTATGGCTGTTCACCGTTATGGAAAAAAGAATACATCTCCTATCAACAAGCCGTAGATAATTTTCGTACCATTAAAAAACTGGGATGCCACTCTGTGCATATCGGGGGTGGTGAACCTTTTTTGAAGATTAATTCCCTGGAACAGGTATTAAAAGCAGCAGAAGAAAATAACGTCTCAATAGAATACATCGAAACCAATTCATCATGGTATAAGGATGATTTTGAAACAGTTAATATACTCAGAAATTTAA
>CAZVTW010000332.1:0-6739 GCA_964629805.1 uncultured Bacteroidales bacterium
AATCGGGGCCTGCCCTCGATAAAATCGGGGAATACCATTGAAATAATAATCAAATTTTATGAATAAATTGGCATTTTCTAACAGGCCCTTTACAACATTGTTGCCTTTTCAAAAATTTCTAAAAGCCATTACTCAAAAATTTCAGATACATGAAAATAAAGTATTCTCAACACAGTAAAAACCTTCAAATATTTTTTTTTACTTTTCTTTTTATCTTAACAGTCATCTACTTAGTTTCGGGTAACCAACCTGTTACTTATTACTTGTCTTCTTCAGGCAATGATTTTTTACCCGGCACCTCACCTGATAAAGCCTGGGCTTCCCTAACCAGATTGCAGGAAGAATCGAAAAATATGAACCCAGGCGACAGCATTTTATTTTGCCGGGGTGATACATTTCGCAGCAGTGCAAAAATCCTGATAAATGGTATTGAAAGAGACAGCATTCATATTGGTGCTTACGGTGAAGGGCCGTCACCGGTTATAAGCGGGGCAGAACCTGTTACCAACTGGCAACGATATGAAAAAGGAATATACCGTGCCAAATATTCCGATCATACCATTTATAACCTGTTCTTTAACAATAAGCAACTGACACTGGCACGATATCCCAACTCCGGGTTTTTAACCATAGAAAACGCGAATGGTAAATCCGGATTCAGCAACAGTGATCTTGCCGCTGATAGTATTGATTACACAGGTGCCAACGTTCTTTTTCGAAATAATAACTGGGTATGGGAAAAAGAAATTGTCAATACTTATCGGGAAGGAGCCATAGAATTTTTAGGCTCAAGTAGTTATGAGTGTATGAACAATTGGGGCTTTTTCCTGAACAACAGCATTCATTTTCTGGACTCGGTTTACGAGTGGTATTATGATACTGCGGACGAATTTGTTTACTTGAAATTACCTGAGGGAATTAACCCGAATGATCATCGTATTGAAGCCACTGTCTATGAGCATGGTTTTTACCTGACAGGGCAGTATTGTTCTCTTGCAGGTTTATATTTTGAACGGCAACTTGAGGCAGGTATAAAAACCACCTGCAGGAATCTTTCCATAAAAGAATCCAGGATTTCTGAAACCTGCAATTACGGGCTTTACGTGAGAAACGGGAATGTGGAGATTAATAATTGTTCTTTTATTGATATAAATGGAAACGGGATTGATTTGTTTAGTACACATAACGTTGATATTAAAAATTGCACATTAAGAAACATAGGCTTGTTTCCTGAATTGTCATTACCCGGACAGCAAAAACAAGTAGGTATACTCTCAAGATCATCCTCAAAAACAAAAGTGGAATATTGTACCATAGATAGCATTGGATACAGTGGTATACTTTTCATAGGGGATTCATGTACCATTGAAAAAAATCTGTTAAGCCATACCATGCTGCGTCTAAATGACGGAGGCGCTATTTATTGTTGGGGTGAAGTTTCAAAATATGGTGTTATACGGAACAACATCATCCAACATGTGCATGGTTACGGGGAAGCTACAGAAAGCGGTGAGTCAAAGATTTATCCGGGTATCTATATTGATAACTATTCAAATAACCTTATTGTGGAGCAAAACACTGTTGCTTATGCAGGAGGCGGCATCCACGGCAATGCCGGGTCTTTCAATAATGTGATATGCCACAATGTTTGCTTTGGTAACACGGGAAGCCAATTGTCAATGGCAGACTGGGGTAATCATGACCTGATTGAACAATATTCAGTGTATGAAAATAAGCTCGTGAGTCTTTCATCAGGATCGCTGCCTTTCAATTATATTTGTTACAAGGATATCTGTGAGGTGGAAAACAGAGGTAAATTCAGTCATAATTATTATATTAATCCCTGGAACAGAAATCTTAAATTCCCTGGCAATAGATCCTTTAATCAGTGGAAAGAAGAG
This sequence comes from uncultured Bacteroidales bacterium, assembly GCA_964629805.1. GTDB lineage: Bacteria > Bacteroidota > Bacteroidia > Bacteroidales > CAZVTW01 > CAZVTW01. The sequence goes on from CAZVTW010000332.1 coordinate 1,902, forward strand.
GTTGATTCCTCAGCAGTTATTTCTTTTTACAACCAGGAAGATTTTCAGGAACCGGAATTAAAACTCTTTGTTAATCCTGCTGATGGTTTAAAAGTCATTCAATTGGACGGGTTTTACCTTAATTTGGACGAACAAGCAGTTCATGAACTTGAATTACAGCCATTCTCCTCAGAAGTTTTAGTTGTAATTAAAACATCTGGTATGAAGAGAATTTCCCAGGACAAACCTGCATTACTACAGTATCCAAATCCGATACAAGTCGGAGAACAGATATCAAAAACACATTTGAGCAGAAATAAAATGCCTGCGATTTCAATTTTTGATCTGTCAGGAAAATGTATTATCAATGAAACATTACAAGGAAATTATTTTACCATACCTGATCATATCCCCACAGGTTTATATCTGTTAAAAGCATCTTTAAAAAATCAAATATCGATATCAAAGATTATAATTCAAAATAAAAAGTGACAGGGAACATGAAGAAAGGAGTAAAAATGTCAGTGAAGTGTTTTTTTATATGTATACTATCCCTTAGCCTTAATCTGTTATCAGCACAACAAAAAGATTTGAACAAGGCGTTTGAACAGGGACCAACAGAAAAACTTACATCAACAAGGGAGGAGATAAGCCTAAATGGGTTGTGGTATTTTTGCCCTGCCGGTAATATAAACATAAAGCCGGCAGCTGAAGAATATGGCGCTATTTGGGTCCCGGGTGCATGGTTTGCCAATAATCCGTGGTGGACAACGGTGCCCGGAATCCACAACAAAGGGAAAGGAGAAGCATGGAAAAAGGATTTGAATGAAGTTCGTAAGGTCTGGTACAAAAAAGATATTTATATTCCTCCCGAATGGACTGAAAGCAAAATATTGGTCGATTTTGACAAAATTTCAACTGATGCAGTTGTTTTTATTAATGAATCGGTTATTGATACAATCAACTGGCCGGGAGGTATGGTTGATATAACCAATTATGTTGAACCCGGAAAATCTTACAATTTAAATCTGCTTGTTATAGCCACAGCCGAGAAAGGAAATACTTTCAAATTAATGGGCACAGCTGATGCTATGGTAACAAAACTAAAAAGTACATTAACAACCGGAGGCATTACAGGTGAAGTTTATTTGAAAACTCAACCTGAAAGTATCATTATATCAGATGTTTTTGTGCAGACAGCAGTTAGAAAAAAGCAGATAAAGTTAGATATCGAAATATCAGATTGCCAAAAAACAGGAAAATACTTGTTAAAATCAGTCATTGTTGACAAAAATGGCAAATCAGCATTGGTCTTATCAGAATCCGTGTACCTTCCGGAAGGCAAAAAAAACAAGGTTCGTTTAAGCGAAGAATGGTCTAATCCTGAGTTGTGGGATTTGGATAAACCAATTTTATATACAGCAATAACAACAATAGAAAAAGGAAGTCAAAAAGATGAAGTTATTCAGGAATTTGGTTTTCGGGAGTTTTGGATTGATGGTAAGGACTTTTACCTAAACGGTGCAAAAATTAACCTGAAACCAAATAATCTTTCCTCACTTGGAGGGATGACAGAAATGATAGACACAGGAATTGTTAACATGCGTAAATGCGGATTCAATTTTATTGAGATTTGGCCACAGGATTTCACACAGAGAGGGATGGTTGATTATAATAAACAATTTGTAAACAGGGCCAGTAAGAAGGGCATACTTGTAGCAGCTCCATTGCCACGTGCTACTAAGTTTATTATGGATGATAACTGGCAATTTATATGGGATAAAGAAGGAATGAAAGAAGGGTATGAAAAGGAGATGCTTCCGGTATTAAAACAATTGCGAAATGAACCTTCAATTGTATTTTGGGTTATGAATCCGAATTTTTTTGGTCATGAAGATGATCAAAACCCCGTTAATATTGGCCGTAAGGGGTGGATCCAGGAAGATATTAGCTGGCAGCAACGCTCAATTGCCGGTCAGGAATGCGGTGATATCGTGAAAAAGCACGATTCAACACGCCCTGTATTTAACCACCATGGAACCTACACCAGTGACATACATACAATGAACCATTATCTCTGCTTTTTACCTTTGCAGGAAAGAGAAGAATGGCTGAGTCATTACCGCGATTTCGGCACAATGCCTTACATGGCTGTCGAATTTGGCACGCCACTGGAAAATACATTTTTACGTGCACGGGCTCATTTTGGATTCAGCATTCATTCGGAACCACTGTTTACAGAGTTCGCTGCGGCTTATCTGGGCCATGAGGCCTATACATCTGAAACCCGTGAATACAAACAACAAATAAAAGATTATTTTATCGGTGGGCAAAAATATGAGAATTGGCAAGGGAACCCCATCAATCAAAGATTACTTGCCCATCAGGCCATACAGAAATTGTTTGTGACAAATACCTGGCGTAGTTGGCGAACGTACGGAATTAGCGGAGGCATGCTTCCCTGGATGGATGCACATGGATGGGCGCCAAAAAAGAAAAGTGAGAAATTTTCCAAAGCCGGTGATTTTGCTCCGGGTAGAAAAGGTACGTACGTGGAATCAGCCCCATTATCAAAAATACACTTCTGGTCTTCTGAATATTGGATAGAATATCCGGCAGGAACGGCATTAAGAGAAAATAATAATACAACATTAGCTTATATCGCCGGTAAAGAAAACGATTTCACGGAGAAAGACCACAGTTTCCATGAAGGTGGCCATCTTCAGAAACAAGTCATTTTAATTAGTGATTACAGAGTTAAAACCAACTACAGGTGGGATTGCGTGATTATTGTTGAAGATGAAGAGGTTGGTAATTTATCCGGCAACGGTGAGATTAATCCGGCAATGATAGAAAAAATCCCTATTACCGTAAAAATGCCTGAATCTGTCTCTTCTGAAAAAGTACAGGGTTTTATTGCGCTGGAAGCAAAAATAGGGAACAGGTTGCATACTGATACCTTTCATTTTCGTGTTTTTCAAAAACCTTTACCTGTAAAAAGTAAAATAACATGCTTTGATCCAATTGGCAAAACCCGGAAAATGATTGAAGACCTGGGATTACAGGTCGAGGAATGGACAGGTGAACATGATGTTGAACATTTGATTATCGGACGCCGGACATTATCAGCAGGATTTGATCTGCCGGCAGATATAGAGATGTATGTTAAGAATGGCGGAAGGGTTATGATAATGGCACAGAACCCTAAGTGGATAGAAAAAAACATGGGCTTCCGCATGTCAAAATATGTGTCGCGTTATGTGTTTCCTGTCAACCAAAATCACGCGGTTATGAAAGGACTGGACGAAATTGATTTACGCAATTGGAACGGAAAAGGTACACTTGTTAAGGCATATCCCGAATACCAGACCCAAACAGTAAAAGAAGGCCAGTATGGTGTGCCATACTATGGATGGCATTGGGGCAATAATGGCAGCGTTACCTCTGTCGCCATTGAAAAACCGCATAAAAGCAGTTGGCGTCCTCTGTTAGAATGCGAGTTCGACCTGGCCTACACCCCTTTAATGGAAATGGAATACGGAAAAGGAAAGATTATACTCAATACACTTGATCTGGAAGATAATTATGAATGCGATCCGGCAGCAGGCTTATTAGCACGGAATATTTTGCAATATCTGCAAACATCCAAACCTGTTTCGAAACCAAATCGGGTTAAATTTATCGGTAATGAAAAAAATAAAAAATTCTTAGACGAACTGGGGCTGATATTCAAGGAAACAGAAACAATAAATAATAATTCAGATATCCTTATTATCAGCGATATTTCCAAAATAAATGAAAATGAACTGAAAAAATACCTGAGAAAAGGCGGTAAAGTATTATGTTTATATAACAATTGTTCTGAGGGTATACTCAATGTAAAATATAAAACTGAAAAACAATTTGACGGAAGTATAAATATTCCTGACTGGCATGAATTACGAGGTATTAGTCCTTCGGATACACGATGGCGGACATATCATGACTCATGGATTCTGAATAAAGGTTGTGAGATTGGTGCAGATGGTTTATTCGGAAAACAAAAAGTCGGGAAAGGTACCATATTATTTTGTCAGTTAAATCCGGAGGCATTAAATGCTGACTCTTTGACCTTTTTCCGGTATACACGCTGGAGACAAATGCGTGCTCTTTCGCAGATTCTTGCAAACATGGGATGTACAATTAAGAGTGATGCCGGAATTTTTAATTTCAACAAAAACACGGAATATATTTCACTAGAGGGCAGATGGAAAGCAAAACTAACAAATCCAAAACCCGTAACCATCAGTGTTGTTAGTACAATTGAAGATGCCGGTATTTCTCCGGAGGCTCAAAAACTTATACAACCAGAGACAGATGACAGCGATATGCAAAAAGTTGTTATTCCAATGGAAATGGAAAATTTTGGAAAACAATGGACAAATGCAAACGGAGAAGCAGTTTTCAGAAAGACAATAACAATACCGGAAAGCTTCACCGGAAGAGACCTGATTCTTGACCTCGGGGTTATTGACGATTATGATAAAACCTGGTTCAATGGCAGACTGGTAGGTGAGGTAAAAGATGATTTTGAAGAATTCTGGGGATATTGTAGAAAATATAAAATACCTAAAGATATTGTAAAAAAGGGTGAGAACATTATTACAATTCGCGTTTACGATCGCTACGGTAAAGGGGGGCTACTTGGTAGTGAAGATGAAATGAGAATTTACCCTGAACCCGGGAATATGAACCAGAACTACTATCATCCGGATTACCGTGATGATTTTAAACTGGGCGATGCTCCGTTTAGATATTTCAGATGGTAACCAGCGAAGAACGACGCCGTCAAAATTCCGGTACCGACCGACGGCGTCGAT
>CAZVTW010000333.1:0-6736 GCA_964629805.1 uncultured Bacteroidales bacterium
GACGAAAAGATTCCTCCCTTCGGTCGGAATGACACTAGTCAATAATTGTTGATGTAGGTGGGGGAAATGCGGCAAAGACGCATTTCCCCCACCTACATCCAAAAACAATTCAGCCTGTCATTCCGACCCAAGGGAGGAATCTCATGACATGCTCCTAAATAATATGAATAACATGGAACATATACAATTTGATGTTTATGCTTATGTCTATCTGCCATTGATGATATTTATATTACGTATTGTTGATGTATCAATGGGTACTTTGCGAATTGTTTTTATTTCTAAAGGATTTAAAAAACTCGCACCTGTCATTAGTTTTTTTGAGATACTCATATGGATATTTGTTGTTAGTAAGGTGATGCAAAACCTGGATAACTGGGTTTGTTATGTTTCATATGCTGCTGGTTTTGCCACAGGAAGTTATCTGGGGATGAAGCTGGAAGAAAAGATAGCCATAGGTCATGAACTCATCAGGGTCATCACAAAAAAAGACGCTTCAGAACTAACTATTGCCCTGAAAGATAAAGGATATGGTATAACAACCATCAAGGCAAATGGCTTAAACGGGGAGGTTGCTGTTGTCTATATTATTTCAGGCAGAAAAAACATTAGTGAAGCTATCAACACAATAAAAGCATATAATCCTCAGGCATTATATACAATTGAAAGTATCAGAAGTGTGAGCAAGGAAATTTTTCAGGGAGATGTAACCCGGCCCCGTTTTTTAAACATGTTGATCAAAAGGAAATGATAAAATTGATGAATCCATACTTTAAAGCCCTTTATTGCCAAACTGTTCGTTAATTGTTTCGATTTTGCCAAAAATAGTATTTATGAGTTCATTCATTGATTCGCTTTTATCCTTTAGGCTGACCTACAAACAGCCAGGTCATATATACAACAAAAACAATCAGCAATACCAGGGCTTCCCACCTGTCCAATCTCTTTTTAGTCCCGGAAAACATGGCAATAAACAAAAATAATGTTCCGGCCAGATATACTCCCAGGTCTAAATTAAATGAAATATGATATTTCTGCGGATGAATAACCGAACTGATACCAAGGACTAAAAAAATATTGAAGATATTTGATCCGATAACATTTCCAATAGCAAGATCACTTTTTTTTCTGATGGATGCAATGACAGAAGTTGCCAGTTCAGGCAGTGAAGTTCCAACAGAAATAATTGTTAATCCAATAAGTTTTTCGCTCATGGATAACATTTTCGCTATCTTCACAGCATTATCAACAACCATCTTTCCGCCAAGTATGAGGCTGGCCAGACCTAAAATGATAAATAACCATGTTTTCAGTTTATTAAATGTTTTTGATTCTGTGAAGTTGTTCGTTTTTTCCTTTTTCATTCCACGGAATATATAAACCATGAATAAAATAAAAAAAACCAACAATATAGCGCCGTCATATCTCTGAATTATATTCTCAGCAGAAAACAAAACAAAAATGTCATTTGCAAGAAGAAATCAAGAAGAAATATTATCACTCCGGCAAATAAAGAGAAGGGAATCTCTTTCCAAACGACGCCTGCTTTAACGGTGATTGGAAAAAAATTTCATATTTTATGCTCTATATTAAATAATGTCATCGATTTCGTCATAACAGAATTCTGTTTTCCCTGGCAGGGCTATTTTTTCTGCCGCTGTTTTAGTCCTCCTGACTCATGCACTATTCCGGCGCTTTTCTTGCTATAGAGCGATTTGTCAACCTCATAGAGGTTGGATAGCGCTAAAATTATGTAAACCGCTGTATTAAAGAGCCCCGAAGAAGCACAATATAGAGAAGCAGAGTGTTTTTTTGCTTTCCAATATATCATTTAACCGGCACATCACAAAGCAAGAACTCTATGGCATTTATTGTATTCATCACAATCATTTGTGAAAAATACATTTGGGGTGCCGGATTTACTAACACCTATTCCTAATGATGCAAAAGGCCTTAAACAAATCAGTTTGTTACACTGAGGGTTCACAAAATGACACATATTTTTTTATACACCAATGAAAATTCAGCGTTACTTTTCTCATGTTTTATGTCTAAATAGAGAGTGAGAATTTGCTCATTGAAGTATGAACTCAGAACTCAGTAATTTTCGAAATCTATGCGTTGCAAGACATCGTTTAACTCCTCATCCCGACATGAAGTATGCCGGGACTCCGGGATTAATAGATGCCTTGCGCCTTTATCTTTCGAATTTACTGAGTTCAGGAACTATTTATTCATTAATAAAATCTGACACAGAAAATGAAAAAAACAAACGGGAACAATCTGAAGTATAGAAAAAACGGTAAACCTGTGGTCCCATCATTAGGACCAGTCAGCAATCTTGAAGAATTTCTGCAACCCGACTGGTGGCGGAGAATTTTTAACTCAATGTACCTGAAAACAGATGCAGATGTAGTTGAAGACAAGCATATCACAGCATTGGAACTTGACATGTTTATTAAAATTCTTAATCTTTCCAATGAGGATGTTATCCTTGATTTGGCATGCGGTCAGGGAAGACATTCGCTTGAATTCGCACGTCGCGGATACTCCCATATGTGTGGTATTGATCGCTCACATTATTTAATTAACAGGGCAAAGCAAATCAATCTGAACGAAGGGTTATCCGTTAACTTCAAGGAGGGAGATGCCCGTAAATTACCCTACCGCAATGACACTTTTGATGTTGTTATGATTTTGGGAAATAGCTTTGGATACTTTGAAAGCATAGAAGATGATTTAAAAATATTAAAAGAAGTACTCAGGGTTCTCAAACCACATGGTCATTTTTTACTGGATGTTGCAGACGGGAATTTCCTTCGGGACAATTATAATCCGCGAAGCTGGGAATGGCTTGATAAAAACCATTTTGTATGCCGGGAACGTTCGCTTGCCGGTGATAATGAGCGCCTGATTTCCAGGGAAGTCATTTCTCATATTAAAAAAGGGGTGATTGTTGACCAGTTTTATGCTGAAAGGCTTTATTCCAGGGAAAAACTCAATGAAATAATGAAAGAAGCTGGTTTCAAAGATGTAATTTTTCATGATCAGTATTTAACTGACTCATTGCGGAACCAGGACCTGGGGATGATGGAAAGGCGAATAATCAGTACTTCTGTTGCAGTAAAAGAGTGGACTCCAGTCAGACAAAAAAAAATAAAGGTCAAACATGTTACCGTGCTGATGGGAGATCACCGCAAATCAGATATTGTTAAACCGGACACAGTATTTGATGATGATGATTACCACACCATCAATCAGCTAAAAGTTGCCCTGGGTTCACTGAAAGCATACAAATTCACTTACTTCGATAATCATGACAGGATGATTCAGCATCTTCTTACATCAGGAAAACAAATAGATTATGTTCTCAATCTTTGCGATGAGGGATTTAATAATGATCCCAGGAATGAACTTCACATACCGGCCCTGCTTGAGATGCTTAATATTCCTTATTCCGGTTCCAATCCGCAATGCCTGGCTTATTGCTATGATAAGTCATTGATAAGGGGTATTGCCAAAGAAATGGATGTCCCGGTGGCTGAGGCGTTTTACATAAAGCCGGAAGATAATGTTTTTGAGATGAATATTGAATTTCCGGTCATTGCAAAACCGAACTTCGGAGATTCAAGTTTTGGTATTACTCAAAACAGTGTAGCTTATCATGTGGAAGCGCTGAATGACGCGATTCTGAAAATCAGGAAGACATTCGGATATGATAAACCAATTCTTATTGAAGAATTTTTGACAGGTAAAGACCTGACAATGGGTTTGATTGGTAATCCACCGGAATCTTATACAGTCTTACCAATACTTGAAGAGGATTATTCAATGCTGCCTGAAGGATTACCACGAATATGCGGTTATGAAGCCAAATGGATGCAAAATTCGCCATATTTTAGACTATTAAAATCAATTGAAGCTTCACTGGATGCCGAAACGAAAAAACGTATTATCGAACTAAGTTTGAAATTAGCAGAAAGACTGGAATGCAGAGATTATGCGCGTTTTGACTGGAGACTGGATGCTCATGGCTGCCCCCGGCTCCTTGAGGTTAATCCAAATCCCGGATGGTGTTGGGACGGACATCTGGCCAGAATGGCTGCTATCGCCGGTGTGGATTATACCAAAATGCTAAATAATATTTTGCATGCAACAGAACAACGAATAAAAAGTTTACCAGTTGGCAGTCAAAAGAGAATGAAGGAAAAAAGCAGGCGAATGATGTCTGAAATGTCATAAAAGAAATATTATTTTCACCGATTTTCAGATTTTGATATTACTTTTATACTGAAAAGATATACAGGTAATGTCAACTTCTGAAAAATTTGTATCAAAAGAAAACAGTCTGCTTGAAACAATAATCAATGCAGCGCCATATGGTATTATCACCGTAAACAAAAAAGGTGTAATATCTATTATAAATACGTTAGCAGCCCGGTATCTGGCCATTCCGTCTGAACAAAACAGTGCACAAGGGAAAAACATATTTCATTTTATAAAAAAATATACAGGGCTCAAAGAAGCGCTTCATCAATGTCTCGCAGGTAAATCCGGGGATTTTGACATTTATGAATTAAGAATAGATGATACATATCTTTCATTAAAAGGACGCATAATATCAGCAGGTATGATACTCACAATTGCAGATATCACAAAGCAAAAGATGATTGAACAATCTTCGGTGATAGCTGTCATCGAAGCCCAGGAAAATGAGCGTAGCAGGCTGGCCAGGGAAATACATGATGGACTCGGTCCATTACTTTCTTCTATTAAAATGAACATAGAAGCCATCCAGGATGATATTCCGGGTGCAGATATAACCATTCATAACAAGTTCGACCTGGTATACGACCTTATCAATACCTTTACAACAGATATGCGTGCTGTCTCCCATGACTTAATGCCCGGTATTCTTGAAGATTACGGACTTGTACCGGCATTAAAGAGTCTCTGTAAAACCATTAACGAGTCAAAAAAAATCAGGACCGGGTATTTTTTCTCCGCGATTGATACCGACCTTGATCAGTCTGTTGAACTCGGTTTGTACAGGATAGCGCAGGAACTCCTACAAAACGTTATCAAGCACTCAGGAGCAGGTCAAATAAATCTGCAACTTATTCTTCATCCCGGGAGCCTGGTCTTAATGGTCGAGGACGACGGAAAAGGATTTACAATACCTACACATGAAATGAGTGGAGATGGTATAGGGCTGAAAAATATTAAGACACGGGCAAAAGCATTAGGAGGTCAGTTTTTTATCGACTCTACACCAGGTGTTGGCACAACAGCAACTGTTGAAATACCGGTTAAAATAGTAAAACATGGATAAAATCAGAATTTTTATCGTTGATGATCACAAAATATTTCGCGAAGGGATTAAATCTCTGTTGGAAAAAATGAAAACAATAGAGATATCCGGAGAAGCAGCAAACGGAAATGAAGCTGTCGTCCATCCGGCCTTACAGGATACACATGTCATTCTCATGGATATTGATATGGGAGGAAGTGACGGTATTCAGACTACCCGGATTATTACTGAAAAATATCCGGGTATCAGGATTCTTGCACTATCAATGCATCTTGAGGACAACTATGTCATTGATATGTTAGAGGCCGGCGCCAGGGGGTATTTGGTTAAAAATGCCGGGAAAGACGAGATGATAGCTGCCATTCAGGCTGTTTACAAAGGAGACACTTATTTTAGCAATGAGGTGTCGGATGTCCTTATCAGGCAAATACATGCCGGTAAGGAATCAAAACAAAAACATCTCAGGCAGGATGAAATACCATTAACAAAACGTGAAACTGAAATCCTAAACCTTATCGCCCGGGAATATTCAAATCCTGAAATCGCAGAAAAACTATTTATCAGTATTCGAACCGTTGATACACACAAAAGAAACCTCCTGGAAAAACTTCATCTGAAAAATACAGCAGGATTAGTAAAATTTGCTTTAAAACAGGGGCTTGTTGAGTGAAGAAAATGTAATGAGATACGCATTTTACCTATCACTACCAGTAAATTACTTAAACAGGTAAGAAAAAACACCTTCTTTTTTTACGGAAATTACCGCTACCATATCATATTTTTTCATTGTATTTTTATGGTTACTCATTCTCATATAATATTCAGGAAAGATGAAACAAAAAAAAGATAATTCTCTGACAGATGAACTATTGATTGGCCACTTAAAAAATGACAATGAACATGCTATTACTATTTTGTATAACAAATATTACAAAAAAGTATATCACCAATGCCTGACATTTGTTAAAAACAGTGAAACAGCCTTTGATCTGACTCATGATATTTTATTAAAAACAATTGAGAAACTGGACAGTTTTAGAGGAAATTCATCATTTTCAACCTGGCTCTATGCAATCACTCATAATCATTGTATTGAATATTTGAGGCGTAAAAATCAGGTTACTTATGTCCCGCTGAACCAGGAAACTGAATTACAACATATTTATCCTGATTTGGATGAATTGGTGCAGATGGACAATGACACAGAATTGAGGATGAATCTGCTATATCATGCCGAAATACCTGAGAAAGACCTGTTACTGCTCAAATACAGGGAAAATATGTCAATCAGGGATTTGCAAAAACGCTTTAACATGAGTGAGAGCGCTATTAAAATGCGAATAGCAAGGGGTAAAAAGAAGATAGCAGCCTTATATAATACCTAAAATTCTAAAACGAAAATCTACTGCAACACTGAACTGCACA
>CAZVTW010000334.1:0-6718 GCA_964629805.1 uncultured Bacteroidales bacterium
AGTTGTCAAGCTCGTAACTTTGTAAACTGATATCATGGTTTAGAATGAAATAATCATCCGGCCATGATACTCTTCTTCCTAGCCCAACAGAGACACCATTAATTTTCATCGTGCCACGTCTCGAATCTCCAACCTTATATCCGTTTGAACGTAGGGAATGGTAAAGAGAAACAGATAATGAATTCGGTTTTTTCCCTCCAAGCCATGGCTCCACAAAGGTAAGGCTGTAGAGTTGATAACGTGGACCCGTTGCCTGGGCTCTGAGACTGAGTGTTTGTCCATCGCCGGTAGGCAGCGGTCTCCAGGCTTCTTTATTAAAGAAATTCCGGGTTGAAAAGTTATTAAATGTTAGAGCAACAGTACCAATTATCATATTTTGTCCCCATCCGCCGGATATTTCAACCTGATCATTGGCTCTTTCCTCAAGCGAATAATCCAGATCAACCGTGCCTTCAGCCTGATTCGGAACAGGTGTCGGGACAATTTTTTCCGGATTAAAGTGTCCAAGCTGAGCGAGTTCTCTCACAGACCGCATAATATCTGTCTTGCTGAATAATTTTCCGGGAACTGTTCGTAACTCACGCCTGACAACATGTTCATTTGTTTTGGTGTTACCGATGATATTGATTTCATCAACTGTGGCCTGCTTACCTTCAAAAATTCTCATTTCCAAATCAATAGAGTCGTTTTCTATTTTTACTTCAACAGGCATAACGTTGAAAAACAGGTATCCGTCATCAAGATAAAGATTGCTTAAAGCATCCTGGTCCATTGTAAGCCTCTTATCAATGACTTCTTCATTAAAAACATCACCTTTTCTTATTCGTAATGCTTTACTTAATTGTTCGGATGTATATTTCGTATTGCCGACCCATCTGATGTTGCGAATGTAATACTTCGATCCTTCTTCAATATTTAATTCAATGTTGACTGTCTTGTCATCATAAGTATAAACGGAGTCTGAAATTATTTTGGCATCCCTGTATCCCAGTTCACTATATTTTTTAAGAATACTTTTTTTGTCTTCTTCATAATCCTCTTCAATATATTTAGAGCGCTTAAAAAGATTGTACCATCTTTTCTTCTTGGTATTTTTCATTGTCCGTCTGATTTTGCCGTCAGACAAGACTTCATTCCCCGTGATGATAATATCATTGACTTTGATTTTATTGTGTTTATTAACATAGATTTTTACATTAACAGTGTTTTTATACACCGAATCCTCTTTTTGTACAACTTTCACCTGGGTATTCAGAAAACCTTTATCGATATAATAATCCTTAATGATATTTTTTGTGTTGTTAATTATATTTTCTGTCACCTGACTTCCCCTAACAAGGTTTATTTTTTCGTCAAGGTCCTCAGATTCTGATTTTTTCACACCTGAAAAAATGAGGGTGTTCAATCTGGGTCGTTCCTGAAGATAAATATTAAGGAAAATATTTTCACCTTCGATTTTGGTTGCTGTAATTCTAACATCAGAAAAAAGTCCATGCCCCCATAATTTTTTTATCGCCCGTGTAATTCTGTCGCCGGGTACAACAATTTTTTGACCTGTTCTGAGTCCTGTGAGTTGAACCAGTACATTTTTATCCAGATATTTAACCCCAGAAACACTTACATCGGAAATGATATATTCTTTCGGATTTGAGTAACTGATATTAATCTGATCTCCTTCTTTTAGGGTTTGGGCATTCCCTAAGTGATGACTAAAAAGGACAACCTGAATAAAACTAATAAATACAATCAAACGATTTACCATATATTATGTTTATTTAATTTAGTGTTTTTTGTTCAATTTAAATTAGAATTCAGCAGGTTGTTTAATTTTAGTAATTTGAGCGCTTGTTTTTCCAAATCTTCTTTCTCTTTTTTGATAATCATATATAGCCATATAGAGGTCTTCTTTTGTGAAATCAGGCCATAATTTAGGTGAAAAATATAACTCGGAGTAAGCAATTTGCCAGAGCAGAAAATTACTTATACGTTTCTCTCCACTTGTTCTGATAAGCAACTCAGGGTCAGGAATATCAGAAGTGTGAAGATAACGTTCAAACATGGAACTGTCAATTTTATCAATATCCAGATTATTATATTTTATATCATAGGCCAGCCTTTTAACAGAGTCAATGATTTCCCATCTTGAACTATAACTCAGGGCAATGTTGACCGTTAAACCCGTACAATGGGCAGTTTTTTGTATAGCTTCCTGTATCTGAAGGTTAACTTTTGAAGGAAGACTGACAAAATCGCCGATAACAACAAGTCTGATATTATTTTCAACAAGATTGTTTAATTCATTATTAATTGATGAAACCAGCAAAGACATAAGAGATTCCACTTCTCCCGATGGCCGTTTCCAGTTTTCTGTTGAAAATGCGTATAGCGTTAAGTATTTAACACCAATTTCGCCGGCAGCCTCAGTAATTGCCTTAACTGTCTTGGCCCCTTTCTTATGACCGAAAATTCTGTTATTTCCCCTTTTGGCAGCCCATCTTCCGTTTCCATCCATGATGATTGCTATATGCTGTGGAATACGGGTTTCTATGAGTTTATCTTTATATGACATGTGAGTCTTTTTTGAAATCTGATGTAAAAACGATTATTTTCTCATTCACAAACAAAAATATACAGTTGAATATTGTTGCTTTTTATGTGTTTTCAATCCTCTAAAATCTAAAAAAAAATATCAAGAAATTATAACCATCCTTTCTAACGAAAATATAAAAATGATTATATATAAAAACATGACAAAATTTTATTTTTATCGCAAATTTCTGTTAAACAATACTATCCATATTCAAAAAAGAAGTGCAAAAATAGAAATAATTCGTAAGTTTAAAAAGAATACAGCAATTGATTTGGAAAAGCAATAACAAACTTCTCTTAATCATCAGGAAAAGGTTTTGCAAATGCCGGGCAGGTATAATTAGCGCTGAAGAATTTGTATGTGATATATAATCCGGCTATTGAATAGTAATCATTATGTCCTTTTGAAAAAGATTTTTGTTTATATCTGTATCTCCCTTCGTATTCATCAGTGTAGAAGTCTTGCAGACCATCTATTTTGTCATAAAAAGTTTTATGCATTGTCCATTCAATCCCTATTGTCATGCGTTCTAAAGGGGATATTTTAACTCCTAAACCGAACGGTACGGAGAATTTATAAACTGTTTCAGCCTCATTAAATAAAAGAAAGGCCCCTATCCCTCCAGCAACGTATGGTGACCAGAATTTTTTTTGAGAACCTGGTTCAAGCGGGAGAAAGTTAAATTCAAGGTGAAGTGAGAAGTCTGTTAAATTTGTCTGAACAGGAAAATCCCTGATTTGCTGATATTCATTGTTAAAATCCTTGTCATGCCCGCGAAGTTTAGCATTTGCAATTCTAAGCTTTAATGCATACCTTGAATTGAAATTCTGCCTGAAGAGGCCGCCAATAGCAAGTTGGGGAGAGTAAAAATGTCGTTCGGGATTAATATCTCCCATATAGTAAGCTCCACCGCCAAATATCCCAATTTCAGCTTTCAGTGCGTTTTTTTGTGAGAATGAGTTGTGGAAACAAGTAAGTAGAAGAATAACAGAAAAGTATGCCTTAATTTTCATTTTGTCTAAATATAAATAAGCAATATTCTGATGCCTAAAACGGGAAGAAAGGGAAAAAATTATTTTATCCTGAATTATATTAAGCCCGGACCCTATTTGAATTAGTTCTTAATGATATCTTAATCATAGAAATATGTCCTTATTACAGTTACTTGAATAAAAATTCGAACATCAAAATTTCGGAACGCCTCTCCTGCCTCTGGTTAATTTCATGGCCAGATGAAGTACAACAAATGTATAAGTATCATTATAATCGGAATTAATACCGGCTCTTATGGCATTTCCTGTTTCATATTTTATCAATGCAGGATTACCCTCTTCATCAAGATGTCTATCAGCTAAATCTACGACTATTTCATTGTGAAGATCATCATATGTAATATTTCCTTCCTTGAGTTCATTTTCAAAATTGTAATAAGCGCCGCCAACATCGTCAATATAGTCGGTTGTTGTGTATCTTAATCCAACATCAAGTCCGATGGACCATTTTTTTGAAAGTGTATATTTGGCTCCAATGCCCACCGGGAAACAACCGGCGAACAAACTATATTTCGGCGGATTTGTTGCAATTCCCTGTCCTTCGGTTCCCAAAGGCTGCAATTTAACCCACTGACCTTCATATTGAGTTTGTGGATCAAAATAGAAGCCACCTATACCGACAAAAAGATATGCATTTATGAGGTTTCTGATACCGCCTCTTCTGATTGCGTATCTGGAAGCAATTCTTTCCTTGATGAAGGAATACTGAATGAGAAAGTTTCCTTCAATAATAGGAGAACGAAAATGCAGGTTTCTTCTTCTGCGGCCAAGATCTTCTGATTCCCTGTCATCTGCGGTTACATAACCGATTGAAGCCTCGGATTTGACTGAAATATTTTCATTTAATTTATATCGTATTCCAACATTTACCACTGGCCTTTGTTTTGAGTAGTCAATGTCCCTGACGCTGAAAAAGTGAGATGGTTTGCCTGGTCCGCCCCCCAGATCACCTAAAAATATTGTTGTGCCGGCACCATAGGTAACATCCCATCTGTATGCAGTCCATCGTTGACTATGGAGTTTATTCGATGTGAAAATAAAAACAAACACAAAGGAAATTAATATGACTACTTTTGTTTTCATATTCATTGTTTATTTTAGTTAATCTGTAAAATCCTCCCCAAAGGAGAGATTATCAATATTTTGGTAAACAAAAATAAGGATATTTCCTGAGAATTAAAAATAAAATTGTCTGTACATCGCACCGTAAAATTACCAAATCTTCGATGTGGTTTAACGAAAATTTGATGAAAATAATATTTTTTTTGATAAATTTAGTTCCTTTTGTCCATACCCCACATTAATTTGTTTCTGAGGGTTGAAAAATAATTGTGATTTTTAAATTTAAGGATATTGACTGAAAATGTAGCACGTTTGAGTTTTATTTCGAGGGAACCGTCAAAAACTTCGAACCTGGAATCCAGAGATAGTAAATAATTAATATTGCGGCCCTCTATTTTAAGTGAGACAACATTGTTATCTGAAATAACAATGGGCCTGACTGTGAGGGTGTGAGGGGCAATTGGTGTTATTATCAGATTATTTGTATTAGGGACAACAATTGGGCCGCCTGCACTGAGTGAATAAGCTGTTGATCCTGTGGGTGTTGAAATAATCAGACCGTCAGCCCAGTATGTATTGAGATATTTATCATCTAAATAGGCATGAATATTAATCATTGAAGAGGAATCTTTTTTATGTACGGTAACTTCATTGAGTGCATAATTAAATCCATCGAAATAGTTATCAGGTGAGACTAATTGTATGAGGTTACGTTTTTCTGTTGTATAATTTTCGGTAAAAATATCATCAAGCGCCTGCGAAATTCTTTCTTTTGATATATCGGCCAGGAAACCTAGCCGGCCGCTGTTAAATCCGATTACAGGAATTTCAGAGTCCCTGACAAAAAATATTGTCTCCAGAAAAGTGCCATCTCCTCCTATTGAGAAAAAAAAGTTAATTTCTGATGTTGGAAGTTGATTGTAGTTTTCAAAATGATCATCGACAATTGGTTGATAATAAGTTTCCTTAACAAGATAATCGTAAAAAGGTTTGTAAATTAATACTTTAACTGCATATTCTTTCAGTTTCTGAAAAATTTCAAATACATATTTTTCAAAACCTTTATTGAATTTTTTACCGTAAATAGCTACTACCATAATATAATTAAATATAATCAGCTGTTTCAGGTTGCCTGAAATTTATTGTCACTAAGCAAATGCTCTTATGTAAACAGAACTATAAAATCTGTTAACGATATAACTTCTGTGAAAAAAAAATATACCGGCAATTCCGCTAATATGAATGCAAGTTTGATACCATTATAAACTTAAAAGATAAGTTAGTATTAGATTTATTGATTCTTAAAGATTGAGGATATAAAGAAATGTATTATTGTTTTCGTTTTTTTTAAACATTCAGGTAATGAATAAATGATTCGAGCCTTTCTTTATTCAGGACTTCAAGTGAGTTTTCATAGTCAAAAGTAGCCTTGATTTTGTATTCATACCTGTAAAAAGTTTGTAATATGGAGGATAAGTCTGTTTTATTAATTTTTAAAGTAATTTCCATAAGCTGACTATTGTTTATTGACGATGTATACAGACTGAGAATTTTAGCATTATTTCCCTCAACTATTTGGGATATTTCAGAGAGGGAATAATCCTTGGCATCAATTTCAAGAATAATGATTCCACCGGGACTTAAAAGAGATATTGTCCTGGACAAACTTTGAACTAAATCCTGCAAGGTGATAAGGCCTAAATATTTATTTTTATCACTGAGTACAGGAACAATTGTTAATTTCAACCTTGATACTAACTCAACAGCATCATAAATATGCTGATGAGCAAGCACAAAAGGACGTTGTAAAGATAGTGTATGGCTACCCACGGGTTGATCAGCCATATTCAGATCATAAATATCAGCATCTGAAATGAGACCCAGGAATTCATCATTATTTACAATTGGTAAATGAGATATTCTGAAAATCTCCATCCAGTTTAGAGCTTCCAGCCCCAAATCAGTAGTCCTCAGAAATGGTATTACATCTGATATGAATTCTCTTGCTATCACC
>CAZVTW010000335.1:0-6700 GCA_964629805.1 uncultured Bacteroidales bacterium
ATAACCGATAGTCTTGTATACTATACCAAAGAACTATACAGTGCCGGTAAAATAATAAACACTGATTTGAAAGAGATGGAACTACAGCGTATTAAGGAGGAAAAAGATTTAATCTCATTAGAAAATAGTTATTCCAACCAATTATCCTTACTAAAAGAAATAATGCAAATTAAGGAGGAAATGCAAATTGATTATGCTTATTATCGCAACAAAAAATTTACCTACTCAATTTCAACACCATACTTCCATGAATTTCAATCACAGGCCATCAAAAACAATCCATATTTGAAATTATTAAAAACTGAACAAATAATAGCAAAATCAAACCTTGAATTGATTAAAAAAAGCCAACTACCCGATATAAATTTGAATTACAGTTTATCAACAGGATATTCGGAAAATTTTATTCAAGCAAGTGAATTTGGTTTATTAAATAACATGGAAAATGGTTTAAGCGGATACGTTTCACTTAAAATGAATATTCCGATTTATAATAGAAATGAAATAAAATATTCAATATTAAAACACGAATTAGATATCAATAAGGTACGTAACAATATACAGGAATACAAAATACAATTTATAACACTTATAAAAAACGTATACAATGATACCCAAACTACCTATAAATTATATGAAGAGTCAAAAAAAGAATTATCATTAATTAAAAACGTCTTTGCTGATAAAACAGAACTATATAAAAATGGTAAAGAAGATATTTTCATGGTATTGGAATATAAAAAACAGTTAAACCAGGTTGAAAAATCTCATATATTATTGAAATATGAGTTGATTTTAAAGAATAACATTATATCGCTCTACAAAAATGGCGTAACCATGTTTAATTAACTGAATTTTTATTAAACAGCAGCTTTAATCTTGTATGGTAATATTGAGTAATCCATAAAAACAGCAGTATTCAAAAAACACTTTCGAATTTAGTGTATGCCAAAAGTTACTCAGGAAAAAAGAATGCTGAGCGCTGCGAAAATGGCCAGGCCAATCACAACAACACCTGTAATTTTATTGATGAGGGAAAGTCGTTTAAGATTTATTTTATGCTTAAAGAGATTGACACCTGAACTCAGCATAAACCACCACAGGGTAGCGCCAACAGAAATCCCCAGTGTGAGAATAAAGGCATTTTTCGGATTATAGCTATTAAAACCTAAACCCAGCAAGGCAAATACGCTTCCATACAAAACAATGGTGAGTGGATTGGTGATGGTAAGAAAAAACATGGAGAAAAAATCCCGGAAAAAACCGCCCTTTTTGATTGTGGATTTGGCTTTTTTGTGCGATTTTACAGACGGGCTGGTATTGTATATTCGAATACCAAGAACCAAAAGAATAATTCCGCCAATGATCTTGAATGGAACAATCTGAGACATGAGAAAATTTGTTAAAAATGTCAGGCCGAAAACAGCAATGATGGCATAAAAAGTGTCAGCAGTTGCTACACCCAGCCCGGAGATAAAACCTGATTTTACGCCTTTGCTGACAGTACGCTGGACAAGGATAATGCCTATTGGTCCTAATGGAACAGATACAAGGAAGCCTGCTACTATACCTTTCAATAAATAAAGAAGAACTGTAAAATCCATGCAAACAATAATTATCCAATAAAAAAGTCAAAAAGTTTTGAAACTTTTCGACCGTTGAACTCATATAAAGAGTATTACTGATTACGATCAAATGATAATTTCAAGCGTTATATTACGATAAAAAATTTGTTTTGTTACATATTCCGGCAAAACTATTATTTTTTTTCCAAAAATCATTTTTTTTTTGGATTGAATACACCGGAATCTTTTATTTATCGTTATATTTGCTGTCGGAATAGTATTTGCTATATTTGTCGATAAATGAAGTTGAATCATAAAAATGAAAAAAATATTTTTACTGATACGTTTTAATTGTTTTACTATGAAAAATATATTCTTGTTTTTTACTTTTCTTATGACCGGAATCCTCATATTCTCATGTGTTGATGATGATGAATTTGTCCTAGAGGCCCCTCCAAAATATTATATCTCAAATATCAAATCAGAAGATTCCACACTAATTGCTGAATTTTACTACGATGAGGATAAACAGATTGATGAGGTCGTTGTTCATAATACAAACCAGGCCATACAAATAGAAATAAGATATCGTGGAGAATTGATATCTCGTTATGAATATAAAGACTTAGAAGAAAGAACATTACAGGTCATTGAAGTTGAATATAATCCTGATGAGCTCATTTCACGATTAAAATACACTAGTCCTGTTTCTCCAAATTCAGACTCTCTGCAAGTTGATTCTATCCTTTCCTTTCAATACAATGAAGAAAAATTTCTTGTTGAGGAATACAAATATAAATATAAGGAACTAGAACTTGTAGAAGATAGTACACTGGATTTAACAACATATAAAGTTTACACTTACAATAGCAGGGACAACATTGCCCTGGCAAAGGGCTATGTCAAAACAAGAGATGGCGAAGAAGCCGAACTTGAATACCAGATTGAATTTGCATATGATGACAACTACAATCCATATAACAACATGACTTTTATCTATGAATTTACGAATCTTTCAAATAATAATGTACGTGAAAAGACATGGAAAAATAAACTGGGAATTATGGATTTGAAAAAATCATATACTTCTGAATATGAATATTACGACTTTGATTACCCAAAAAAGGAAACACGTAATCCTGTTGGCAGGGAACCTGCAGAGTCATATTTTTTTGAATACTACAGCGAATCTGATATATTTCCAACAGAAAGAAAATAACATTTAATAAACAATAACACTTATTCGATCAGGAATTCTACATACTAATAAATATTTTCAGCCTGTTGCGGATTTTGTAACCTTTTCATTCATTCAAAGAAGAATAAGGCTGCTCTTTTATATACTCTTTTTTTTTTCCCCACCTTTTACTGTTTTTTCACAAAACGAAGCAGACGTTTGGTATTTTGGTGATTCTGCCGGCATTGATTTTTCTGATGGTTTACCAACCGTACTAACCAATAGTGAGATGTCTGCCCGTGAAGGTTGTGCGTCAATTTCTGATAGTACAGGGCAGCTACTTTTTTACACGAACGGGGTATCAGTCTGGGACAGGAAACACCAGGTTATGCCAAACGGAGAAGACCTAAACGGGGATATTTCTGCAACACAAACCGTCATTATTGTCCCACGTCCTCTTTCGGACACGCTTTTTTACATTTTTACTGTTGATAAAGAAGGCGGTGAAAAAGGGATACAATTCTCTGTCGTGAATATGCGGGAAAGAAACAGATTTGGAGATGTTACAGAGAAAAATAACAAGCTCTTTTCACCGGTTGCTGAAAAGTTAACTGCTGTTAAACATAAAAACAACATTGACATTTGGGTTATGACACATGCCTGGAATTCTGATTCATTCCTCGTTTACCAGGTTACACCAGAGGGTATTAACCAATCTCCGGTTATCAGCGAAACAGGCCTGTCTCATTCGATCAACTCCGGGCCTGACGACGCACTGGGTTGTATGAAAGCTTCGCCGTATGGAGACAAGCTTGCAGTTGTAAAATCAGGACAACGAACTTGTGAGTTGTTTGATTTTGACAACAGCACCGGCTATATAACCAATCCGGTGATTTTATATGCGTTTTATGAGTTTCCTTACGGAATAGAGTTTTCTCCGGACGGGAATAAACTGTATGTTTCAAGTTTTTATGAAATTTTCCAGTTTGATCTCACCAAAATAGTTGACGAAACGATTTACAGGGAAAGTGAAATCATCGGCACAATTGATGGTGAATACTTCAGCACAATGCAACTTGCACCGGACGGGAAAATATATATCACCTCCCACCCACCGCATAATGCACCGGAGTATCCAGCCGGTGAATATTTACACGTAATACATTACCCAAATGCACAACCGGAACAATGTGGCTTTGAAAAAGATGCCATTTTTCTCAACGGCAGAGGCGCTCAACTGGGTTTACCTGCTTTTATCCAGACTTATCTGAAACAACCTCCTTTTTACACCCGCAACTTTTGTTATCAGGATACGACCTATTTCAGAAACAACTATCAATTTAACATAGAGTCAATTACATGGCACTTCGATGATTCATTATCAACCAAAAACAATACATCAACAAAAACAAATCCAACACACATATTCAGCCAACCGGGAGAGTACCAGATACAAAAAATTCTTAAAAGAAAAGGATTTGAGCCGGATACAGGATACAGGACAATATCAATACACCCCCTACCCCGACTGAATTTGGGGAAAGACACAATACTTTGCGGAATAGACAGTCTTGTTCTCACTGCTGCTGATACAACAAAACCGGGTAACAGTGGTCTGACTCACGTATGGCAGGATTCAGTCAAGGGCAGAAATCAATTTACAGCGCATCACACTGGTTTGTATACGGTCAGGGCAACAAACAAATTTGGCTGTTCTGCCGGTCCTGACAGCATATTTGTAACACTTGGCATTATCCCGGAATTTGAATTGGGTGAAGACCTGGAACTCTGCGACAATGAAACTGCTGAAATCGGCGCTTCCGGAAAAGATTGGCAATATCAATGGAACACCGGCGATACAGTATCCCATTTGGATGTAAATTCTGCAGGAAAATATGCCCTCCGGGTCATTGATTCGAATGGATGTACCTACCGTGATTCCATCTTTGTGTATTATGATTTCACACCTGATATTCATCTGCCTGGTGACACCAGCCTGTGTAATGGTGATGATATGTATCTATCAGTGACCTCCGGATACCCGGTATATGAATGGAATACGGGCTCCCCGGATAACAGGATTTACATTGACAGCGCCGGCATTTATTCTGTTACAGTCTCAAACAGATGTGGAACAGTATCAGATGCAATTCGTGTGGATTACAGATTTTGCGGGGAATTATACATACCAAATGTTCTCTTACGTGAAAAACATGTTTTTGAAATCAGAGGTATCGGACCGGGCGAAAAATGGATACTGGAAATATATAACCGGTGGGGGCGCCTTGTGTATTCAACAACAAATTATACCAACGACCTGAAAGCATCAACATTGGCGCCGGGGGTTTATTACTATTATTTTTCAAATGTTGAACTCAAAGTAAATAAAACCGGATTTTTTCATGTTTTTTGATCTACATCATCTATTTTTATACCGGATGTTTGTTATTTCCATTTTTATTTCAGTATCTTTAATCATACAATGACTAATTTTCCGGTTATCAATAGAGCAATTGCCGCCTGGATGAACGAAAAAAACTAATATTATAAATAAAATCTGATTTCATAAAGAATAATACTTTTATGGATAAAAAAGAACTCCGGATTATTTTTATGGGGACTCCTGATTTTGCTGTGAAAACATTGCAGCAAATGACTGAAAACAATTTGCAGGTTGTGGCAGTTGTCACAGCTCCTGACAAAGCGGCCGGCAGGGGCCGAAAAATTCAATCATCACCGGTAAAAAAATATGCCGTTGATCAGTTGATACAGGTCATGCAACCACAAAACCTAAAGGACGAACGTTTTATAGAAAAATTACAGTCATACAAGCCGGATTTATTTATCGTGGTTGCTTTCAGGATGTTGCCTGAAGTTGTATGGACTATACCTCCTCTTGGCTGTGTAAATTTACATGCTTCTGTGCTTCCTCAATACCGGGGCGCAGCGCCAATAAACCGGGCTATAATTAACGGTGAGGAAGAAACAGGTGTAACTACTTTTTTTATTGAAAAACATATAGATACAGGAAATATTATTTTTCAGGAAAAAGAACCGATTCATTATTCTGATAATGCTGAAACCCTGCATGACAGGCTAATGGAAAAAGGAGCAAAATTAATAATCAAAACCATAGAGGCCATTGCATCCGGTGAAGTAAAACCAATCCGGCAGGAAAGTCTTGTGGAAGATAAGCAGGAACTTAAACCAGCCCCAAAAATACATAAAGAGGATTGCAAAATTAACTGGCATCAATCCATTGACCAGGTTTATAATTTTATCAGGGGACTGAGTCCCTACCCCGGCGCCTGGACAATTCTTGTTCATGATTTTACAGGAAAATCAATGTTTCTCAAAACATTTCAGGCTTCTATCCAACGAGAACAGCATATTTATCCCATTGGAGAAATTATTGTTGAAAACAAACAACAACTCAAAATTGCTGTTGAGGGCGGATATATTAAAATCCATGAATTACAGGCAGAAGGCAAAAAACGGTTGCCAACAAAAGATTTTCTTCTGGGTTTTGATATCCTCCAATACCATATTCAGTTAGAGAATATTTAAATAATGCCTCTCTTAAAAGTACTATTTATGCCTTTACTGTGTCGAGACAATTAAAGAAGAGTTTGACAACAAAGAGGCTGTCAAGGAAACAGTTCTCTGTTTCCTTAGTTTGTCAAAATAATCTCCGCTGGAGTTATGGCGTTTCTTAGGAGCAGACTCATAAATTTAAACATAAAAAAATATATTTTAAGTGGTATCTAATGATATTTTTAGTAAATTAGATGCTCTGTTCTTTTCATATTTCTTGTAAAAAAAATCTTAATAATAACGGGTATGAAGCGAATTCATGCAGTTTGTTCTGTTCTGTTCTTATATCTCTTTATATCAATAGCAAACGCTCAGGGATATTACACTGGCACACCTCTCATAGTGACTTACAAACCATCTGATT